>NZ_JBHVRR010000001.1:0-121259 GCF_042885635.1 Streptomyces sp. NPDC058045
TTCCCCCCCACCACCCCCCACCCGGCGCTGCCCGGGCCCCGGCCCCCGGGCCGGCCTGGCCCGGCCCTCCGGGGGGGCCGGGCCCCCCCCGACCGGGGGGCCCCCCGGCCTGGTTGAGGATCTGTTCGGCGGGCCGGTCAGCAGGGTACGGCGACCGGGGTGCGCAGTGCCTCCCGTGCGCCGGGGTCGGGCAACGGCCAGGCGAGCGGCTCGCGTTGGGCCGCGGTGGCGCGGCGGGTGAACCAGACGATCTTCCCGTCCGACCGCGGGCAGGCGCCCCAGGTGTCGCTGAGGGCGGCGACCCGGGACAAGCCACCTCGGGCGGGGCCCAGCGGCAGCGGCAGGGCCCGGTCCCGGTCGGAGACGGCGGCCGTGACGAAGCGGCCGTTCCAACGGAGTTCGATCACACAGGTCTTGCTCTCCCCCGCATGTTCGGCGACGTTCAGGAACAGCTCGCGCACCCCGCGGCAGACGGGTTCGGTGTGCAGTTCCAGCCCCCAGTAGCCGAGGTGGGCGGCCAGGGTGCCTCGTATGTGCCGGAGGCGCTCCCCGGACGCCTCCACTTCCACGACGTAGTAGCAGTTGACCGGAGCGGTCATGGTGGGTTGCTCCTTCACCGCGATGCCCGACTCAGCGTTCCGTCGCGGTGGACGGTCCCGAGCACGAAGAGTGAGCGATGGTGGCCGATGCGTGACTTCCAGCGTGGGCGCCCCTGTCCATGAACGCAACACAGGGCCGTGATCACCGGCTTGACGTGCGGCGATCCACCGGCTTGGATCCACGCTCGGGGACGGTCACGAGGGGGGACATGGCGTCGCACCGCAGTAGGGCAGGCCGCGGGGTGGCGGGGGCCGCGCTCGCGTTCTCCCTGAGCGCACTCACCGGATGCACGGGCTCCGCCGCCGAGCCGCAGCGGACGAGCCCGCCGGTGCGGCTGCCGCCGAGGGGTGCCTCCTTCGACTACCAGATCGGCGGCGCCTACCCGCCGCCACCCGGCACCCGCGTCCTCAGCCGGGACCGCACCGACTCCCCCGCCCCCGGCCGCTACAACATCTGCTACGTCAACGCCTTCCAGGTGCAGCCCGGGGCGGAGCAGCGGTGGCCGCGGCGGCTGCTGCTGCGCATACCGGGCGGACGGCCGGTGATCGACACCGACTGGGACGAGCGGCTGCTGGACCTGTCCTCGGCGGACCTCCGCCGGGACGCGGCCGCGCGGGTCGGGCGGTGGATCGACGGCTGTGCGCGCAGCGGTTTCGACGCGGTCGAGTTCGACAACTACGACAGCTACACCCGCTCCCGCGGCCTGCTGCGGTCCTCGGACGCCACCGCCTATCTGCGGCTGCTCGCGGACCGTGCCCACCGCCGCGGACTGGCCGCCGGCCAGAAGAACACCGCTGAGTTGGCGGGTCAACGCGCCCGTGTGGGGCTGGACTTCGCGGTGACCGAGGAGTGCGGCGCCTACCGCGAGTGCGGCACCTATCTGCGTGCCTTCGACGGCCGGGTGGTGGACGTGGAGTACACCGACTCCGGTCTGCGCGCCGCCTGTACCCGCTTCGGCCGGTCGCTGAGTGTCATACGGCGGGATGTGGCGGTGTCGGTGCCGGGCGCCAACGGGTATGTGCGCCGGGGGTGTTGAGCCCCCGGCGCACTCCGCGGGTCTGCGGGCGGCCGCCGTTCCTGAGACGGCGACCGCCCCTGGGCGTGCCGTGGGGGAAGCACGCCCGGCGTCCCGGTCAGTGGACGCCGAAGGAGGTCACGGTGAGGGTCGTGACCTTGGTACTGGTGCAGGCTTCCAGGCCCTTGGCGTGGATCACCGCGGAGGCGCGTTCACCCGGCGGGTAGACGCGGAATCCGGCGGCCTTGGCGCGGTGGCAGCCGGGCGTGGTCTGGACGGCCGCGGTCAGGGACCGCAGGGTGACCTGCTCCCGCTGGTTGGGCTTCATCACCACCCGCCCGGCGGCCTGCGAACCGGCGCGGTCGGCGGGCTTGCCGAGCTGGTGCCCGGCACTGTCCACCAGGGACACCCCGGGGAAGCCGTAGAGCGTGCAGGGCTTGTCGGCATCGTTGCGCACCCGCAGTTGCCGGTACAGCGAGCCGGCCGCGCCGTCGGTCCGGCCGAGCGTGATGGTGAGTTCCTCGGTACGGCAGACCGGGGGCCCGCCCGCGAAGGTGCTGTCGCGGTCCGGAGTGGCGCTCTGCTCGGACGGCTTGGCGGACTTGGAGTCGGCGGGCCCGGAGGGCTTGCCGCTACCGGCGTCGGGGGTGCCGTCCGGGGTGGTGGCGGGTGCGCTGCTGGGGGGCGGGGAGGCGGGGCGGGCGGAGTCGCTCGCGGGGCTGACCGCGACGGTGGCCGGCTCGGGGTCGCCGCCGCCGTTGGTGGTGATCGCGACGCAGGCGGCGGCCACACAGCCCGCGACCAGCGCCCCGGCCCACATCGCCCGGCCGCGGCGGCGCGACCTGGCCCGGTCGCGTACCGCTTCGAAGGTCCCGGGGGGCGGGGGCAGCGGTGCGGTGTGGGAGGTGAAGACGTCGGTGAGTTCGGTGGGCTCCGGACCTTCGGGGCCCGGGCTGGGTTCACGTGGTGACTTCATGGAGTCCTCGCAGTTCGGCTCTGAGGGCCTGGCGTGCGTTGTAGAGGTCGCTCTTTACGGTGCCGGGGCGGCGGTGCAGGGCGGTGGCGATCTCCTCGATGCTGAGCCCCGCGTAGTAGTGCAGCAGGACCGGTGTCCGCAGCCGTACGGGCAGCCCCTGCACCAGGGAGCGGACTGCGGATCCCCGGTCGGCGGGAGGTGCGGACTCGGTCGCGTCCCGGGTCAGCCGGCTGAGTGCCCGGCGTTCCCGTTCCGCGCTGCGCCACTGCTGTTTGACGAGGTTGGACGCGACTGCGTAGAGATACGGAACCGGCTCGTCCACGGTGCGCCAGCGCGACCAGAGGCGGGTGAACGCCTCGGAGGCGATCTCATGCGCCAGGTCGTCGGAGCGCACCAGGGTGCGGCACCAACCGGCCAGCCGTGGATAGGCGGTTGCGAAGAGTGCCGCCGCCTCGGCCTCGCCGCCCTGCGCGGGGGCGGGTCGGCCCGTGGCGGAAGCCGGTGCTGCCTGCCGCACGGTGTCCATCGCTGTCTCACCGGTCCCGGGCTCGGAATGCACAGTCGAAGTTCCCACCTGTCGTGCCGTCCTCCTGGACGTTTTTCCGGTCACCCCCTCAGAGCCCGCTCCGGGGTCTCCGGTTGTAAAGACCGGGTCAAGTCTGGTCCGGTTCCCGGGAGTTGCGGACGCCGCGGACATTTCACCGGCGACCTCGGACCGCGAACCGGCAGCCGTACCCACCCCACCTGCACCATTGCTCAATTCGACCCAATTCCGGTTACGGGGACCGAGTTGCGCCGAGTGTCTGCGACAGTCCCCATCAGGGGTGCGGTAGTCGTCGGGAGATTCTGTTCCCGTATTCGCCGGAGGCCCGCCCGATGCAGCGCCGTTCCCGACTCAAGGCACGCAAGACCTGGCTGGGCGCCGGAGTGGTCGTCGTCCTCGCCGGCCTCAACGCCCCCGCGCTGATCGGCTTCACCGAGGAGCAGTACCACAAGTACGAGATCAACCGGCCCGAGTACAAGGCGAAGCACGGCCACTGGGCGCTGGCCGACATGCCGGGCTCCTATCAACTCAACTCGATCCACGCGGTGATGCTGCACACCGGCAAGGTGCTGCTGATCGCCGGCTCCGGCAACGACGTCAAGCACTTCCACGGCGGCTCCTTCCGCAGCACCCTCTGGGATCCGGCGAAGAACACCTTCAAGAAGATCGACACCCCGGAGGACCTGTTCTGCGCCGGGCACGCCCAACTCCCCGACGGCAGAATCCTGGTGGCCGGCGGCACCGGCGCCTACGAGGCCCTCAAGGGCGATGTGAAGCGGGCCGGCGGCGCCATGCTGGTGAAGAACGAGGACCCGAACGGGGCCCGATCCTTCCCGAAGGGGACCGTCTTCCGCTCCCCGTCCGGCGTCGAGTACCGCTCCGAACACGCCGTCCGCGTACCGGCCGCGAAGAAGACCGGCGGCGGACGCACCGGCACCCCCAAGGTCACCGCGAGCGAGGCCCGCGTCTTCGTCGAGGCCACCGAGAACGGCCCGCAGGGCATCACCAACGCCACCGAGCAATACCGCATCAAGGGCCTCAAGGGTAAGGACGCGGACAACCTCTACGGCATCGCCAACAAACTCGGCCTGGACAAGAAGGACTTCCAGGGCATCAAGAACAGCTATGAATTCGACCCGGTCACCGAGAAGTTCACCGAGGTCGGCCCGATGAGCGAGGCCCGCTGGTACCCGACCCTCACCACCCTCACCGACGGCCGCGTCCTCGCCGTCTCCGGCCTGGACGACATCGGCCAGGTCGTCCCCGGCAAGAACGAGATCTACGACCCGAAGACCAGGACCTGGTCCAAGGGGCCCTCCCGCTACTTCCCCACCTACCCGTCCTTCTTCGTCACCGGCAAGGACACCCTCTTCTACTCGGGCTCCAACGCCGGCTACGGGCCCGCCGACAAGGGCCGCGAGCCCGGCCTCTGGAACCTGAAGACCAACGCCTTCACCCCGGTGTCCGGCCTCACCCACCCCGACATCCTGGAGACCTCCGCCTCGGTACTGCTGCCGCCCGCCCAGGACAAGCGCGTGATGGTGCTCGGCGGCGGCGGGGTCGGCGAGTCGCACAAGTCCACCGCGCGCACCTCGATCATCGACCTCGGCAAGGACAAGCCGGCCTTCCGCACCGGTCCCCAGCTACCCGAGCAGACCCGCTATCTGAACAGCGTCCTGATGCCCGACGACACCGTCTTCACCACCGGCGGCAGCAAGGACTACCGCGGCCGCGGCGAGAGCAACATCCTCCGCTCCCAGATCTACGACCAGACCAAGAACGCCTTCACCCCCGCCGCCGCCCCGACCGTCGGCCGCAACTACCACACCGAGGCACTGCTGCTGCCCGACGGACGGATCGCCGTCTTCGGCTCCGACCCGCTCTTCTCCGACAAGGCCAACACCCGGCCCGGCACCTTCGAGCAGCGCGTGGAGGTCTTCTCCCCGCCCTACCTCTTCCACGGCGACCGGCCCGCGCTCACCGCCACCGGCGACACCGACGTGGCCCGCGGCGACACCCTCGACTTCCGCAGCGAGAACACCGCGGACATCGACCGGATGCGGCTGATGCACCCCGGCTCCGTCACCCATGTCACCGACTTCGACCAGCGGTCCATCGCCCTCACCATGAAGAAGTCCGGCGACCGCATCAAGGTGACCGTCCCCACCGACAAGTCACTGGTCCCCGCCGGCTGGTACATGGTCTTCGCCACCGACAAGGACAACACCCCGTCCCAAGCCCAGTGGGTGCACATCAGGTAACCGGCGGCTACCGGTCCTCCTCGGCCGGATCCGGTGCCCCCTCCGGCGCCGGGTCCGGCTTCTCATGTCCGTGGTAGCGCAGCAGCAGAAGCGCCGCGTCGTCCTGCGGCGGGCCCTGCGCATGGGCCACCAGATCGGCCCGCAGCGCCGCGAGCGCCGCCTCCGCCTCCGGCTCCTTCAGCAGCGCGGCCCGCTCCCCCAGCGGATAGAACACCCCGTCCTCGCCCCGCGCCTCACTGACCCCGTCGGTGTACAGCAGCACCTGCTCCCCCGGGGCGAAGTCCACCCGGTACGGCTCCGGCCGGTCCCCGCCGTGCGCGGTCAGCCCCAGCGGCAGCGCGTACACCGGGGGCCGCGGGAAGTCCACCGTGCCGTCGCGGCGCACCAACAGGGGTGCGGGATGGCCGTAGTTGAGGAAGACGATGCCGCGATCGGCGGCGATCTCGGCGAGGATCGCGGTGACGAAGCGCTCCCCGTCCAGGGCGCGCTCCACACTCCGCTCCAGCCGCGCGCCCAGCCCCGTCAGATCCGGCTCGTCGTGCGCCGCCTCACGGAAGGCCCCCAGCACCACGGCCGCCATCTCCACCGCCGCCAGCCCATGGCCCTGCACATCGCCGACGATCACCCGGATCCCGTGCGGCGAGGCCACCACCTCGTACAGATCCCCACCGATCCGCGCCTCCGCGACCGCCGAGGTGTACGAGACGGCCACCTGCACCGGCCCCGCGGTACGCGGCACCGGACGCAGCAGCACCCGCTGCGCGACCTCGGCGATGGAGCGGACACTGGCCAGCTCCGCCTCCCGCCGGCGCCGCATCACCGCGGCCACCACACCCGCCCCGGTGACACCGGCCACCGACCCCATGGCCGTGAAACCGCGCCGCTCCTGCAACAGCCCGTTGTAGATACCGAGACCGACACAGAGCAGCAGGGCGAGCACCCCGATCAGCACGGTACGGCGCCAGCCGCCGACCAGACCCGCGAAGGCCGGGCCCAGCGAGACCAGCGGCAGCAGCCCGCCGCCCGGTCCCATCGACAGGTCGATCAGCGCGACCAGGGTCATCACGGCGACCGGCAGCACCGCGAGCAGCGTCCGCTCACCGTCGGCCATGCCGTTGTGCCCTCCGTCGGAGCCGCTCCCGGCCGCCGCCGCGGACGGTCTCGCTCCGCTTCCCCTGCCCCTCACCCCCACAGGCTAGGCGCGCCCTGTGGTCCGTACATATCGGGTGCTGATGCTCGTTACCCAATCGAGGCCGCGCGCACAGCTCGTACATCGGCGCCGCTCAACGAGCCAGCGACGCCTTGTCCCCCATGACGACCACGGGATGTCTGGCCGGGTCGAGCAGCAGCAGCAACTGCCGCATATGGCGCTCGCTGAGCGCCACACAGCCATGGGTCGGACCGTCGTGGTCGACATGCAGCCAGATACCGCCGCCCCGGTCGGCGCCCAATGGCCTGGCGCGGTCCAGCGGCGAAGTACCCGGCTCCCGGTTGTAGTTGATCGCCACCACATAGTCGAAGGAACCATCAAGCGACTCCCCGTTGAAGCCGAGCCCCTCCACGGTGAAGTCCTGCGACCGGTGGTACGGCAGCCGGGCCCCCGGATCCCGCAGCCGGCCGCCCGCGTCGGTGAGCGTGAACACCCCGATCGGGGACCGCAGATCGTCGATGCGGTGGTCGGTGGTCCAGCCGTCCCGGGCGTTGTGCGCGGCCCAGGTCGTGCCGGGCCTCCAGCCCTGCGGGGTCCGCTGATGCAGCACCACGGTGGCGGTCGAGTCGTCGTAGCCGTCGCCCGTCACGATCAGCACCTGCTCCGCCGACCGCGGGATACGCGCCCGGGTGCCGAGGCCGAGCCCCGGCAGCCGCTCGGGCAGCCCGCGCGGTGGACCGGCGGCCGGGAGCGCGGCGGGCGGCGGGGCCGCGGCGACCGTGTGGGTGCCCGGCCGCTTCGCGTCCGTGGCCGCGTCCGTCGGCCGCTCATGGGTACTGGTCAGAGCACCGCACCCGGCGAGGGTGACCAGCAGGGCGAGCGCCGTGACCGGTGTGGTGGCGCGAAGACCGTTGGGTGGCATGACTGGTCCGTTTCTGCTCCGAGAAGTCGATCACGCGGTCGGATGCGGTCTGCGGAGACCCGGGGGTCGGGCGCGATATGGGGCGCCGCACGTCGTCCACCGGCCGCCGGACTCCACGGCGCCGCGCCGGCCAAGAAGTCCACCGGGACGTCCGTGGACCGGAGGCCGTGCCCTCCGTTCCCCTCTGCCGCTCTTCGCGGATCACCATGCGTCACTCCCGACCGGTAGGGCACCTACCGGCGCCCCGGCAGGGGCCGCCGATCCATGTCCCGCTAGCTCATCCACCGTCACCTCGGAAAACGTCGCGGCGCCGCACCAGGACACGGGGGTATGGCCACTCTGTCCGCATCACGCCCCTCCGCCCGCCAGGGGCGGGCGCCGGAGAACGGCACAGCGGCGTCGTCACGTTCGGTTCCCGACCCTAGCGAGCAGCACTGACAACGGGCCGGGCCCGCGGCGGCGGCGCCCGGGCAAGGCACCCGGAGGGCTTACCTCCGAGCGGCGCATCCCGATCTGCGCACCGCCGCGGCTCTTTCTACCGTGGCGGAATGGCCCTCAGTTCACGTCTGCGCCACCGCTTCGGACGCGCCGCCGCACTCGCCGTCGGCGCCCTTCTCGTCCTGCCCGGCCCCGCGACCGCCGCTGTCCGCGCCGAGCCCCAGCCCCCGCACCCCCGGCCGGCACCTCCCGGCGACCAACTCGACGGATCCGGCACCCGGGTACACCCCCTGACCGGCGCCCCCGAACTGCCCCCCGAACTCTCCGCCAGATCCTGGCTGGTGGCCGACGTCCGCTCCGGCGACGTACTCGCCGCACACGACGCCCACCGCCGCCTGCCACCGGCCTCCACCCTCAAGTCCCTGTTCGCGCTGACCGCGATGCCCCAGTTGGACTCCACGACCGAGCACCGGGTGCGCACCGCGGACCTGGCCGGGATGGGCGAGGGCAGCAGCCTGGTCGGCGTCGCCCCCGACCACAGCTACCGGGTGGCGGACCTGTGGCGCGGTGTCTTCCTCAGCTCCGGGAACGACGCGGTGCACGTCCTGTCCTCGATGATCGGCGGCACCGGGTCGGCGGTGCGCCAGATGCAGGCCACCGCGAAACGGCTCGGCGCCCGAGACACCCATGTCGTCTCGCCGGACGGCTATGACATGCCGGGCCAGGTCTCCTCCGCCTTCGACCTGGCGATCTTCGGCCGGACCGGGCTCTCCGATCCGCAGTTCGCCCGCTACTGCTCCACGGCCCACGCGCAGTTCCCGGGCGACCACGGCGACTCGTACGGCATCCAGAACACCAACCGGCTTCTCACCGGCGCCGGCGGTGTGGACCGCTACTCGGGCGCGGTCGGCGTCAAGAACGGCTACACCACCAACGCCGGCCACACCCTGATCGCCGCCGCCCACCGCGGCAACCGCACCCTTCTGGTCACCCTGATGCACCCCGAGGGCGGCCCCACCAAGGTCTACTCGGAGGCAGCGGCCCTCCTCGACTGGGGCTTCGCCGCTGACGGCCAGGTGCGTCCGGTGGGCTCGCTGCTGCCACCGCACTCCGCCGACCCGCGTCCCTCGCAGGCACCGGCCGCGGCCGCCGCCGTGCCCGCGGACCACTCCACCCTGTTCGGCTCCCGGACCACGCTCACCGTGGCGGCCGGAGTGGTCGGGGCACTGCTGCTCGCCGCCGGGATCCTGGTGTCGCTACGCCGCCGCGCCGCGGCCCGGGGCAACGGTCACCACGGCTGAGCCGAATCGTCGAGGTGGGGCGGGACCGGTATCCGAGTTGAGCCCGTCAGCGGCCACGAGGCTTGTACAGAAAGGGAGTTCACTCGAACGGAGGCCGTCGGGAATTCGGCGTACGGGCAGGGCGGCGAGGGACAATGTCGTTCCCCCACAGCCTCAAGGAAGACGCCGCAACGCACCATGGAGCAGCCGAACGGTCCCGTACCCACCGCCACCGAGCCCGCCCGGAGCCGAGCCTCACCACAGGCGGACGACGCCACCGCACAGCCGAAGGGCGTCGCCGCTCCCCGGGCCCGGGACCCCTTCTTCGACAATGTGAAGTACCTCGTCATCGTGCTCGTCGCCTGCGGTCACGCCTGGGAGCCGCTGACCCACTCCAGCCGCACCGCCACCGCCGTCTATCTCGTCGTCTACGCCTTCCATATGCCGGCCTTCGCCCTGGTCTCCGGCTACTTCTCCCGCAGCTTCGATATGTCACCCGGCCGTGTGCGCCGCCTCCTCACCCAAGTCGCCCTGCCCTATGTGGTCTTCGAGATCGCATACACGATGTACAACCGGCTTGCGACACACGATGCGGGCTATCCGATCAGCCTCCTCGACCCGTACTACGTGATGTGGTTCCTGCTGGCGCTCTTCATCTGGCGGATCACCACACCGATCTGGCTGACGCTGCGCCACCCGGTGCCGGTGGCACTCGCCATCGCGGTGATCGCATCGATCTCCCCCGACCTCGGCGGGGATCTAGCACTCCAGCGCGTCCTCGGTTTCCTGCCCTGCTTCGTCCTCGGACTGGTGCTGCGCCGCGAGCACTTCGAGCGGTTGCGCCACAGTGCACTGCGGCCGCTCGCGCTGCCCTGTTCGCCGCCGCACTGGGCGCCGCCTACTGGGCCGCTCCCCGCTTCAGTGCCGAGTGGCTCTACCACCGCGGCAGTGTGGCCGGGGTGGACGGAGCCTCCCGCTGGGTCGGGCTGATCACCACACCCCTGCTCTTCGCGGTGGCACTGCTGCTCACCGGCTGCTTCCTCGCCTGCGTACCGACGCGCTCCCACTGGTACACCGCCCTGGGCACCGGCACGCTCTACGCCTATCTACTGCACGGCTTCCTCATCAAGACCTCCCGTTTCAAAGGCTGGTACGACCATGACTGGGTGCGCACTCCCTTGGGTGCGCTGGTGGTGAGCGCCGCCGCTCTGGCCATGATCACCCTGTTGTGCAGCGAGCCGGTCCGACGGGTGTGCCGTCCGGTGGTGGAGCCGAATCTGCCCTGGGCGTTCCGCGGCGGCAGTTCCGCCCCCACCCGCACACTCCGCAGCCCAAGTTGAGCCAAGCTGCCCCTCCCCCAGCCTCACCGTCTCCGTACCTCCGCGAAAAGTGCGTGAAGCGGGCGAGCAAGGGGGTGGGGCCCGCGTCGAGGGCGGTAACGGCTACCGGCGCTATACGGAACGGGCAAGGCCTGTCCCGTTACGCGTCGCTCTTCTCCTCCAGGATGTCCGTCACCGTGACATCGACCCGCTGCACCTCCATCCCAAGTCGTTCATCGGCGGCCGCCATCACACGGGTGCGGATGGCATCGGCAATACTGTGGAAGTTCATCCCGAGCGACGCGGACACCTCCAACCGGACCTCGACGGGACCGGTGACCTCCAACGCCCCCTCGGTCAGCGGCCGCACCTGGCAGCTCCCGGCCGCCACACCGGGCAGCGAATCGGCTGCCGCTCTGAAGCGCCGGGCGGCCACGGCCTCCAGAGTCCACGGGTCCGAGTCGTAGTCCAGGAGGGAAACGCTGAACTCGGGCTGGGAATGACGCCGGATCCTGCCCATGACGCGGTCGGTGAAGTCCTCGCTCACCGGCTCGTCCTGCTCGGTCCGCCGCGCCTGACGGACCACCTGGTGCAGATCATTCAACTCCCGCAGCGCGGCCGAGCAGTATGTGCAGTCCTGCAGATGCGGATCCGACTCGGCGTCACCCGTGTCATCCGCCTCCCAGACCTCTTCCAACCTCCGCCCGCACGGGAGCAGTTCGTCCTCGGGTGGGCCGTCGGACGGAACCGCGTTGCTGTTCATCGCCATGCGCTCATCGCCTCCGTCAGGTAGCGCCGTGCCCGGAAGATGCGACCTCGGACCGCCTCGCGGCTGACCCCGACCACGTCCGCGATCTCTTCGTACGAGAGGTCCTGCCATTCTCGCAGCACCCAGCAGGCCCGCTGGTCCGCCGGCAACTCCTGGAGGGTCTCCGTCAGGGCCCGCAGTGCAGCGTTCGCCTCCGCGGACCTCTCGGGTGAGCCATGCCGGGCAGGTGTCGGCTGCTCCGGCAGTACGTCGAGTACGAGGCTGGGCCGAACTCTGCGCAGAGCGTTGAGACAGCAGTTGATCACGATGCGGTACATCCAGGTACGGAAGGCCGATCGGCCGTCGAATTGGGAGAGCCGCTGCCAGGCCTTGAAGAAGGCCTCCTGCACCACGTCCTCGGCTTCCGCCCGGTCTCCGAGCATCCGGTGGGCCACACCGATCAGCACGGATCCGTGGGCGTCCACCAGTATCCCGAACGCGCGCTCGTCCCCGTCCTTCGCGCGCAAGACCAGTTGTGACTCCTCGGGCCCGTCATCCGACTTCGGGGTGGGGGGCCCAGCACCTTCCCAGGGCAATCGACTGCTCCTCTGCATCTCGGCGCGCCCATCGGCCCGCCTAGGTTCATATGCGTCTTCCGGACGCCTCTCCCTTCCGACACAGCGCGTGGCGAAGTGTCACGCGGAACGGGCGATTTTTTTCCTCCGAAAAATCTTGAAGAAATTCCGGGTCGGCCCGTGACGATCGGCGTCCTGCCGTGTCCAACGCACAGACGGTCAGGAAGTACCGATCAGACGAAAGGGAGTAACTCGCATGAGGAAACGTCAGGTTGACGCTGCGTCAGCTCACAGAGAGCCGTTGACTCTGCAAGGTGTGGTGCGGCGATTGGTACGCGCGGTGGGGTGCCGAGAACGGAGTGGATCACTCCGCGGGCAGTGGGTCACCGCAGCGGTTGCAGTAGCGCGCATCCGACTCCTGCGCCATACGGCCACACGCAGGGCAGACCCGGTGGAGCAGGCAGGCCGCCTCACCGCCGGGCGACGAGATGGCCGTGCCCGCGATCGGCAGCGGTGCCCTGCCCAGGACGGTGAGGTAGGCCAGCCCGTCAGCTCCGGCCGCCAGCATGGTTCGCCGGCCCCGGGGCACCCAGGCCACGTCTCCGGCCGCGATCGGTTCGGCTTCAGAAGGGGAGCCGAACCGGCCGTTCCCCTCGGTGACGCAGAGCAGCAGATCCTGCTCGGCGGCCATGCCGAGTTCGGTCTCGGCACCAGGGGCAAGCCTGCTCAGCGCGGCGTCGAAGTGCCGCGGCTCGGCACCGAGCCGCCACCCGTCGGGAAAGACCTCGGACCAGTCCGCGGTACGGGCGAGCACACCCGGCTCCTCGCTGTGCGGCACCGTGTTCCCTTCGCCGTGGGGATCCTGTCGCCGGATGCTACTCCGATGCTCCAGCGGGCCGCGCTCGATGTACGCGCGGCCCCTGCGTCGCAGGCCAGCGGCCCCCTCCCCTCCCCTGGCGGAGGCGGAGCACGTACGGTTGCGGGCTGTCAGCAGCCGTTTCATCTCAGCAAGGAGGTCCGATATGGCCCTGTTCGACCTGCCTCTCGACCAGCTTCGTGGCTACCGAAGTGCATCCGTGGAGCCACCGGACTTCGACGCCTTCTGGGCCAGGACGTTGGACGAGACCCGCTCCCATCCGTTGGACGCCCGATTCGAAGCAGTCGATACAGGGCTCCGCACCGTCCAGGTGCACGACGTGACCTTTGCGGGCTTCGGCGGCCACCCGGTGCGCGGCTGGTTGACCGTACCGGCGGCTTCGACGGAACCGCTGCCGCTGGTGGTGGAGTTCATCGGGTACGGCGGTGGGCGCGGTCTGGCCCATGCCCATCTGCTGTGGGCCTCCGCCGGGTTCGCCCACTTCGTGATGGACCCCCGGGGCCAGGGCAGTGGTTGGGGCCCTGGCGACACCCCGGATCCGGTGGGGAGCGGCCCCGCGCACCCCGGGTTCATGACACGAGGAGTGGAAGATCCGGAGGACTACTACTACCGGCGGTTGATCACCGACGGGGTGCGTGCCGTGGAGGCCGCCCGCTCCCATCCGCTGACGGACGCCTCGCGCACAGCGGTGACTGGGGTCAGCCAGGGCGGCGGCGTGGCCCTGGCGGTGGCCGGGCTGGTCCCGGATCTGGCGGCGGTGGCACCGAATGTGCCGTTCCTCTGCGACTTCCCACGCGCGCTCACCCTCACCGACCGCCTCCCCTATCGCGAGTTGGGCAACTACCTCAAGGCTCACCGGGGACGCAGCGAGCAGGTGCGTCGGACGCTGTCCTACTTCGACGGGGTGCACTTCGCGGCACGGGGCCGAGCACCTGCGCTGTTCTCGACCGCACTGGAAGACGAGACATGCCCGCCGTCGACGGTCTTCGCGGCCTACAACGCGTATCCGCACCAGGACAAGTCCATCGAGGTCTACGACTTCAACGACCACGAGGGCGGTGGGCCGTTCCAGGAGGCAGTGCAGTTGCGCTGGCTTCCGCAACGGCTCGGTCAGGGGCACGTCCGACAAGGCTGACGGGGCAACGACTGGCGGGAGTGCCGCATCAGCCGATACCGACCGGGCGAGGTACACCGCCTACAGGCAGCCGCTCAGGCGAGGAGCTTCAGGATGGCCTCGGTGGTCTCGGTCTCACCGAGCCTCGGGAAGATCTTCTCCACGCTGTTGCGGTGTGCGTCGCCATCCCTGTCGGTGACCGCGTCCGTGGCGACGGTTACGTGGTAGCCGTGCTCGTGGGCGGCCCGGGCGGTGGACTCAACACCGATGCTGGTGGCGATCCCGGTCAGGACGAGCTGGGTGATGCCTCGGCGCCGCAGTTCGAGGTCGAGTTGGGTCCCGTAGAAGGCGCCCCACTGCTGCTTGGTGACGATGATGTCCTCGTCGTGGCGCCCCAGTTCGGGCACCAGATCGGCCCAGTCGGCAGGCCGCTGCCCGCCACCAGCGGGGCCTTCGGTGCGGCCCGGGGCGCCTCCGGTCACGCGGACCAGGACCACCGGAAGGTTCTTGGCCCGGAAGGCCTCCGCGAGATCCGCGGAGCGCCGGATGATGTCGGCGGCGGGATGTGCGGTGTCGCTGCTGGTGATGCCCTTCTGCAGATCGACGACGACCAGAGCGGTGCGCGGGTCGAGAGTGGTGGCCGGCATATGGATCTCCTTGGGGGTGATGCGGTGATACACGGTGCGGACGCCCCGGTGCCGGTGGACTCTGTCGTGCAGTCGAGCGGCGGAAGCCTGAGTGGCTGGGCTCCTCCAATTGCCCAGTCGGCGGCCGGTGTTGCTCGTTTCGTCCTCGGTGGTGGCTCGCCGGACATGGATGGTTCGGTCACTCTGCGACCAGCCGTTCCACCAAGGTCACGGCTTCGGTGAGTGTCCGGCGCTGGGCCGGGTCGAGGCGGTGGTCGATGGCTTCTACGAGCCAGCCCTGTTTGGCGGCGCGGACATCGCTGAGAACGCTCTCGCCCTCTTTGGTGATTGACATCACGGACTGGCGACCGTCGTCGGGGTCCGGACTGCGCTGGAGGAGGCCGCGCTCTTCGAGGACACCGAGGGTGAGCCGCATCGACTGGGGGCGTACGTACTCGGCGCGGGCCAGGGCGGCGGTGGTGGCACCGAGGCCTACGGAGGTGACGCCGGGCCATTCGGTGAGTTCGGCGACAAGGCGTTTGCGGTGCCGGTGCCTTCCAGGTGGAGGGCTACTTCGGCGGGTTCCCGTTCGTCGCCCTCGTGGTTGTCCACCTGCACGTCCACCACTCGGAATCCTCGGCCGGTGCGGAGTTCCAGGGTGCGGCCCAGGAGTCCTCGGCGGGGTTGGTAACTCAGCCGGAGTTCGACTTGGCCGGGGGCGAGGCTGGACGGCAGCCAGGTGAACATCCGGGGAAGCCGCGAATCACCAGGAAGTGCACGGCTGTTGCGCCGATGGCGAGTAGTGGCAGCCCGCCGCCGCAGGCCATGCCTATGGCACACGTGAGCCAGACGGTGACCGCGGTGGTGAGTCCCCGGACGGCGTCCCGGCGGACGAAGATCAGTCCGCCGCCGATGAAGCCGATACCGGAGACGACCTGTGCGGCGCCCCTGGAGGGGTCGAAGGAGACGTTCTCCAGTCCGAGGACCCCGCCGAAGCCGCGTACGGACACCTCCATGAAGAGTGCGCTGCCGACACCGACGAGGGTGTGGGTGCGCAGCCCGGCGCCCTTCTGCCGTACCTCGCGCTCCAGGCCGATCAGCGAGGACAGCAGGAGTGCGAAGCCCAACTCGGTGAACTTCCGCAGTCCTTAGCCCGAAGCCAGGTCGAAGAGGAAGGCGGCGCCGGGCGGGGCGGCGGCCGTCGGGACGAGGAAGGGCGAGACGGACATGGGGCCCGTCTTCCCCACGGGGCCGGCCACACTCCCGCAGTCGTGCGCGTCCAACCGCCGCGTGGGCCCCTCAGACGAGGATCTTGGTGAGGAAGTGGTCGAGGTTGGTCAGGGTGCGGTGGATGCGTTCGTCGAGGGTGAGGGTTTCCTCGTAGCGCAAGGCGAGGCCGGTTTCGCGGCGGCCGCGGAGGTAGAGGGAGCAGGCCAGGTCGGCGCAGACGTAGGCGCCGACGGTGTTGCCCTGGCGGCCGGCGACGCCCGCTCTCGGGGCTGCGAGCAGGGCGACTCCGGAGCCGGGGTGCCCGGTCAGGCAGAGGCTGCAGACAGTGGTCTTGGTGAAGCTGCGCCGCACTCCCTGCGCGGCGCGGAGGGTGATGCCGGTGAGCCGGTCGCCGCGCTGGACGACCAGATAGCCGCGGTCGGGGGCGCCCGGGTCGCGCCAGCCGAGGAAGTCGAGATGCTCCCAGGGCCGGTCGGCGAGGTCGCGTGGCAGGTCGATGCGTTTCGCCTCGCCCTTGGAGCAGTTGATGAAGGACGCGCGGATGTCCTTCTCGGCGAGCGGTTCCATGGTCATGGGACGTTAGCAAGCCCCGTATCGGACTGTCGTGCGGTTTTTGCCGCACGCGGGCCGGACCGAGCGGACCTGCAGCAGACGCTGCGCCCGGCCGTCCGAAGTCGACCCGGCGCCCCGTCGAGATCGTCCGTGGCCGCGCCCCGCCGCCCAGGCGGCCGGGCGTGGGCAGGTGCACCATGGCTGCATGTTGTTTGTGCGGCTTGCGCGAGTGTCCCGGGAGGTTGCCGCCGCCTCGGCGCGGTCCCGGAAGACGGCGCTGCTGGCGGAGTTGTTCGCGCAGGCCGAGCCCGCCGATGTGCCGCTGGTGATCGCCTATCTCTCGGGGCGGCTGCGGCAGGGGCGGCTCGGTGTCGGCTGGAGTTCGCTGCGTGATATTCCGCCGCCGGCGGCCAAGGCCACGTTGACGGTGTCGGGGGTGGATGCGGCGCTGAGCGCGCTGGGTGCGGTCGGCGGACCGGGTTCGCAGGCCGAACGGCGGCGTCTGCTGGGCGAGTTGACGGGTGCGGCCACCGCTGAGGAGCAGCGTTTTCTGCGCGGGCTGCTGACCGGGGAGGTCCGGCAGGGTGCGTTGGACGCGCTGGCGGTGGAGGCGCTGGCGCAGGCGGCGGGCGCATCGGCGGCGGAGGTGCGCCGGGCGGTGATGCTGACCGGTGCGGTGGCGCCGGTGGGCCGGGCGCTGCTGGCCGAGGGGCCGGGCGTACTGGCGTCGTTCCGTCTGACCGTGGGCCGGCCGGTGCAGCCGATGCTGGCGCAGAGTGCGGGCTCGGTGGGCGAGGCGCTGGATCGGCTGGGCCCGTGTGCGGTGGAGGAGAAGCTCGACGGGATCCGGATCCAGGTGCACCGCGACGCGGACGGGGTGCGGGTGTGGACGCGGACGCTGGACGACATCACCGAGCGGCTGCCCGAAGTGGCCGCCGCCGTAAGGGAGATGGGGGCGCGGCGGCTGGTGCTGGACGGGGAGGTGCTGGCGCTCGGGGAGGACGGGCGGCCGCGGCCGTTCCAGGAGACGGCGGGCCGGGTGGGGTCGCGGCTGGATGTGACGGGGGCGGCGGCCGGGCTGCCGGTCTCCCCGGTCTTCTTCGATGTACTGGCGGTGGACGGCGAGGAGTTGCTGGGACTGCCTGCGCGTCTGCGGCAGGAGCGGCTGGCGGCGCTGGTGCCGGAGGCGTTGCGGGTGCGGCGGCTGGTGGTGGATCCGGCGCTGCCGGAGGCGCGGGCGGCGGCGGAGTCGTTCTGGACCGAGGCCCTGGCGCGCGGGCAGGAGGGTGTGGTGGTGAAGGACCTGGACGCGCCCTACCAGGCGGGTCGGCGCGGGGCGGCCTGGCTGAAGGTGAAGCCGGTGCACACCCTGGATCTGGTGGTGCTGGCCGCCGAGTGGGGGCATGGGCGGCGTACCGGCAAGCTGTCCAATCTGCATCTGGGGGCGCGCCGTGCGGAGGGCGGCTTCGCCATGCTGGGCAAGACGTTCAAGGGGCTCACCGATCGGATGCTGGAGTGGCAGACCGGGCGGCTCGGGGAGCTGGCGGTGTCGGACGACGGTCATATGGTCACCGTGCGGCCCGAGTTGGTGGTGGAGATCGCCTATGACGGCTTGCAGCGGTCGACCCGTTATCCGGCGGGGGTGACGCTGCGCTTCGCCCGGGTGGTGCGCTACCGGGAGGACAAGTCGGCCAGTGAGGCGGACACGGTGGACGATGTGCTGGCGGCGCACCGGTGAGCGGGCGGCGCAGCGCGGGCCTGCTGGTGTACCGGTGGCGGGGCGGTGCGGTGGAGGTGCTGCTCGGGCATATGGGCGGCCCGTTCTGGGCGCGCCGGAACGCGGGTGCCTGGACTCTGCCCAAGGGCGAGTACCAGCCGCCGGAGGAGGCCTGGGACGCGGCTCGGCGGGAGTTCACCGAGGAGTTGGGGCTGCCGGTGCCGCGGGGGGAGGCGCTGCCGCTGGGTGAGGTGCGGCAGTCGGGCGGGAAGCGGGTGGTCGCCTGGGCGGTGGCGGGTGAGGTGGATCCGGCGGCGGTGGTGCCGGGCACGTTCACGCTGGAGTGGCCGCCGCGTTCGGGCCGGACGGTCGAGTTTCCGGAGTTGGACCGGGTGGCGTGGTTCGGGCCGCAGCGGGCACGCGAGGTGATGGTGGCGGCCCAGCGGGTCTTCCTGGACCGGCTCCTGGAACGGCTGGACGGGGCGGCGCCGTAGCGGGTGCCTCGGGGCCGCGTTCCGGCATGGCCGCCCGGCGCCTGGGTACCCGGACTGACCCTGGACCGCCCGACCGGATCCCGGCCGCCCGACCCCACCACGCCCGACCCGGCCACCGCCGTCCAGCGGCATCGGGCCGTACTGCGGTGGCGGTATCCGGGCCGCGGCGCGAAGGTCGGAACCATCCGCGTCACAGGAGGTGTCACAGCCATGCCCATCGCAACGGTCGACCCGTCCACCGGTGAGACGTTGAAGACGTACGAGGCGCTGGGGAGTGAGGAGATCGAGCGGCGGCTGGCCACGGCCGACGCGACCTTCGCCGCCTATCGCACCACCTCCGTCGGAGACCGGGCGATCCTGCTGGAGCGGGCCGCGGATCTGCTGGAGTCGGACCAGGACGAGATCGCCGGGCTGATGACCCGGGAGATGGGCAAGCCCGTCACCCAGGCCCGTGCGGAGGCGGCGAAGTGTGTGAAGGCGATGCGCTGGTACGCCGGGCGCGCCGAGTCGCTGCTGGCGGACGAGCACCCGGCGGCGACCGATGTGGAGGACTCCGGCGGGCGCGCTGCACGGGTGGTGTACCGGCCGCTGGGTGTCGTACTGGCGGTGATGCCGTGGAACTTCCCGCTGTGGCAGGTGGTGCGGTTCGCGGCGCCGGCTCTGATGGCGGGCAATGTGGGGCTGCTGAAGCACGCTTCGAATGTGCCGCAGACCGCGCTCTATCTGGAGGATCTCTTCCGCCGGGCCGGTTTCCCGGAGGGCTGCTTCCAGACGCTGCTGGTGGGGTCGGGCGCGGTGGAGGGTGTGCTGCGGGACCGGCGGGTGGCCGCGGCGACGCTCACCGGCAGTGAACCGGCCGGGCGTGCGGTGGCCTCGGTCGCCGGTGACGAGATCAAGAAGACGGTGCTGGAGCTGGGCGGCAGCGACCCGTTCCTGGTGCTGCCCTCGGCGGATGTGCCCCGGGCCGCGGAGACCGCGGTCACCGCGCGAGTGCAGAACAACGGCCAGTCCTGCATCGCCGCCAAGCGGTTCATCGTCCACCGCGATGTGTACGAGGAGTTCGGGAAGCTCTTCACCGCGGGGATGCGGGCGCTGCGGGTGGGCGATCCGCGGGACGAGGCGACGCATGTGGGGCCCCTGTCCAGTGAGCGCGGCCGGTCCGATCTGGAGGAGTTGGTGGACGACGCGGTGCAGCAGGGCGCGGAGGTGCTGTGCGGCGGGCGCCGTCCCGAGGAGCTGGAGCGGGGCTGGTACTACGAGCCGACGGTCCTGGCGGGGGTGACCTCGCAGATGCGTATCCACCGGGAGGAGGCGTTCGGACCGGTGGCCACGCTGTACCGGGTGGCGGACCTGGACGAGGCGGTGCTGCTCGCCAACGACACACAGTTCGGGCTGAGTTCCAATGTGTGGACCCGCGACGAGGGGGATGTCACGCGCTGTGTACGCGATCTCCAGGCGGGCGGTGTGTATGTGAACGGGATGACGGCCTCGCACCCGGCGTTCCCCTTCGGCGGGGTGAAGCGCTCCGGTTATGGGCGGGAGTTGTCGGGGCACGGCATCCATGAGTTCTGCAACATCACGACCGTCTGGCACGGGGCGTGAGACGACGGCGGCCGGGGGCCCTCCCGGGCGCCCGGTGACACAGCTCACCTCGGGTGGGGACGGGACGGGGGAACGGCGGATGTTGATTCAATATTCACCTATATGTGGGTGCGGGAGGCCACTGCCGCGTCCACCCGTGGCCGCCCCGGCCGTGATCCCCCTCCGGCCGGGGCCTTCCTCACCTCTCCCCCCGTGCGGCGGCGCCTTCCGCAGATGGGCGGCGGTTAGCATCCGCAGGTTCGCCGCCAGCGCCCGTCCCCCGGAGGTCCAGTGGGCCGAGAGATGACACCGCCCCCGATCGTCGACAGCAACGGCAAGCTGCGGATGGCGGCCGACGATGTGAGCACCCTGCTCCGCGCGGTCGGCGGGCACTGGCTGCGGCTGGTGCACTCGGGCCGCAGCGACCTGGACGAGGACACCGTGGCCGCGCTCACCATCGAACTCGCCAAGCTGGCCGACCGGATCGACGTCGCCTGCATCGCCCACCGCAGCACCACCACCGGCGACTGACCCGCCCGCCCGTCACCCCTGCGGGCCGACTCGCTTCCCCCGTATCCCCGCCCCGAGCGGGGATTTCGCCGCGGCGCCGGGCCGTCCGCGATCCCGCAGACGGAGCAGTCCGGCGCGAGATCCGGACCGGCCCGCGCAATCGTGGAGAGCGTCATCCTTCACCGCCGGGGGGCGAGACAGGGGCTCAGGTTCATGGCGACTTTGTGCAGGCCCACGGTGTCCGTGCCGGAACACGTCATCACCATGGAGGAGACGCTCCGACTGGCGCGCCGCCTCCACTCCGACCACCCGCAACTCCCGCTGGCCCTACGGCTGATCGAGAACACCGGGGTCCGCACCCGGCACATCGTGCAGCCCATCGAGGAGACCCTGAAGCACCCCGGCTTCGAGGAGCGCAACCGCCTCTACCAGTCCGAGGCCAAGGCGCGGGTACCGGCCGTGGTGCGCAGCGCCCTGGACGACGCCGGGCTCCGCGCCGGCGACATCGACGTGATCATCTATGTGTCGTGCACCGGCTTCATGATGCCGTCGCTGACCGCCTGGCTGATCAACGCCATGGACTTCCCCAGCCACACCCGGCAGATACCCATAGCCCAGCTCGGCTGCGCCGCGGGCGGCGCCGCCGTCAACCGGGCGCATGACTTCTGCACGGCCTACCCGCAGGCCAACGCCCTCATCGTGGCCTGCGAGTTCTGCTCGCTCTGCTACCAGCCGACCGACCTCGGCATCGGTTCGCTGCTCTCCAACGGCCTGTTCGGCGACGGCATCGCGGCCGCCGTGGTCCGCGGCACCGGCGGTACCGGCATCGAACTGGTCCGCAACGGCTCCTACCTCATCCCCCAGACCGAGGACTGGATCGCCTACGACGTCCGCGCCACCGGCTTCCACTTCCTGCTGGACAAGCGGGTGCCGACCACCATGGAGCCCCTCGCCCCGGCCCTGACCCAACTCGCCGGGAACCACGGCTGGGACGCCTCCGACCTCGACTTCTACATCATCCACGCGGGCGGCCCGCGCATCCTGGACGACCTCAGCACCTTCCTGCGGGTCCCCCCGGAGGCGTTCCGCTTCAGCCGCGCCACGCTCACCGAGTACGGCAACATCGCCAGCGCCGTCGTCCTGGACGCGCTGCGCCGGCTCTTCGACGAGGGCGGGGCCGAGCACGGTGCGCGCGGGATGCTGGCCGGCTTCGGCCCGGGCATCACCGCGGAGATGTCCCTGGGCCGCTGGACCGCCGACGACCGAGCCGCCGAACCCCCCGTGGGAGCCGCCGTATGACCGCCGAGGAGACCACCACCACCGCCGAGCACGCCGGGGACGCGGGCGCGGGCGTGCCGTTCCTGCCGCCGGTGCGGTTCTGGCCGGCGCTCGATCTGACCGCCGTGGACTTCGACCCGATGCTGGCCGAGCTGATGCGGGAGGGCCCGGTCACCCGCATCCAGCTCCCCAACGGCGAGGGCTGGGCCTGGCTGGTGACCCGCTACGACGATGTGCGCACCGTCACCAACGACCCGCGCTTCAGCCGGGAGGCCGTGCTCGGGCGCCAAGTCACCAGGCTGGCACCGCACTTCATCCCCGCCGCGGGTGCCGTGGGCTTCGCCGACCCGCCGGACCACACCCGGCTGCGGCGCGCGGTGGCGCCCGCGTTCACCTCCCGGGGCGTGGAACGGCTGCGGGCGCGGGCCCAGGAGATGCTGGACGAACTGGTCGACGCCATGGTCGCGGACGGCCCGCCGCAGGACCTCACCGAGCGGGTCCTCGGCCCGTTCCCGATCGCCGTGGTGTGCGAGGTGATGGGCGTGCCCGAGGAGGACCGGACCACGCTGCACACCTGGACGCAGTTGATCCTCTCGTCCACTCACGGCGCCGACGTCAGCGAGCGCGCCCGGGATGAAATGTCCGCGTACTTCGCCGAGTTGATCGGTGCGCGCCGCGGCAGTACGGACGAGGACGTGTGCTCGCTGCTGGGCGCGGCGCTGGGGCGCGGGGAGCTGACCGAGCAGGAGGCGGTGGGGCTCGCGGTGCTGATCCAGATCGGCGGCGAGGCCGTCACCAACAACAGCGGCCAGATGTTCTATCTGCTGCTGACCCGGCCGGCACTGCTGGAACGGCTGCGCGCGGAGCCGGAGGTGCGGCCGGCCGCGGTGGACGAGCTGCTGCGCTACATCCCGCACCGCTCGGCCGTCGGCCTCTCCCGGATCGCACTGGAGGACGTGGCGGTGCGGGGGGTGCGGATCAACGCGGGTGACGCGGTGTACGTCTCGTATCTGGCGGCCAACCGGGATCCGGAGGTGTTCCCCGACCCGGACCGTATCGACTTCGACCGCAGCCCCAACCCGCATGTGTCGTTCGGTTTCGGGCCGCACTACTGCCCGGGCGGGATGCTGGCCCGGCTGGAGTCGGAGCTGCTGGTGGGCACGCTGCTGGACCGGCTGCCCGGGCTGCGGCTCGGGGTGCCGGCCGAGGATGTGCCGTGGCGGAAGGGCGCGCTGATCCGGGGGCCCGAGGCCCTGCCGGTCACCTGGTGAGGCCCGCCGTGCGCACCCCGTACCCGTGCCGATGCCGTCAGGGAGAGCGATGACCGCGCTGACTCCGCCCGAGGGCCTGCTGGTGCCGCCGGGCCACGGCCGGGCCATCCGGACCGCGGCCCAGCAGGTCACCTTCAAGGTGACCGGTTCCCACTCGCGCAGCGCCTCCAGCTTCGAGGTGCTGGTGCCGCCCGGTTTCGATGTGGGCGCCCATGTGCACAGCCGCAGCGAGGAGTTGTTCTACGTCCTCGAAGGGGAGCTGGACATGCTCGCGTTCGAGCCGGTGGTGCGGACCGCGGACCGCTGGCAGCGCTGGGAGTCCAGCAGCGGGAACCGGGTGGTGCGGGCCACCCCCGGCACCGTGATCGTGGTGCCGCCCGGCTGCCCGCACGCTTTCGCCAACCCGACCGGCGAGCCCGCCAAGATGTTCTTCCAGGCCTCCCCGCCCCCCGACCACGAGCGGTACTTCGAGGAACTGCTGGCCATCCTCGACCGGGGCGGGCCGCCCGACCACGCTGCCATCGAGGAACTGCGGGCCCGCTACGACATCGAGCAGCTCACCCCGCTGCGGCACGGACCGGCCGAGAACGTCACCCCGGCCGGCCCGTGACCGGCGTACGCACCACCGCCCGGGTCAGCGGATCGGCATCCCGGAGAGGGCGCGGGCGATGACCAGGCGCTGGATCTCGCTGGTGCCTTCGAAGATGGTGTAGATCGCGGAGTCCCGGTGCATCCGCTCCACCGGGTACTCGCGGGTGTAGCCGTTGCCGCCGAGGATCTGGACGGCCTGGGCGGTGACCTTCTTGGCGGTCTCGCTGGCGAAGAGTTTCGACTGGGAGCCCTCGGCGGCGGTGAACTTCCGCCCGTTGACGGCCATCCAGGAGGCCCGCCACACCAGCAGCCGGGCCGCGTCGATCCCGGTGCGCATATCGGCGAGCTGGAAGGCGACGCCCTGGTTGTCGATGATGGGGCGGCCGAACTGCTCGCGGGTCCTGGCGTAGTCGAGGGCCACCTCGTAGGCGGCGCGGGCGGTGCCCACGGCCATGGCGCCGACGGCGGGCCGGGACGCCTCGAAGGTCGCCATCGCCGCGTTCCTGCCGCCCGACGCGGCGCGCTCGCGGGCCCGGGCGAGCCGCTCGTCCAGCTTCTCCTTGCCGCCGAGCAGGCAGCGGCCGGGGACGCGCGCGTCCTCCAGGACGACCTCGGCTGTGTGCGAGGCGCGGATGCCGTGCTTCTGGAACTTCTGCCCCTGGGACAGGCCCGGCGTCCCCGGCGGGACGATGAAGGAGGCGTGACCCTTGGACCCCAGTTCCGGTTCGACCTGGGCGACGACGACATGGACGTTGGCGATGCCGCCGTTGGTGACCCAGGTCTTGGTGCCGTTGAGCACCCACTCGTCCCTGGCCTCGTCGTAGACGGCGCGGGTGCGCAGGGAGGCCACGTCGGAGCCGGCGTCGGGTTCGGAGGAGCAGAAGGCGGCGACCTTGACATCGTCGGCGTCGCCGTACATCTGCGGGATCCAGGTGCCGATCTGCTCGTCGGTGCCGTTGGTGAGGACGCCGACGGCGGCGAGGCCGGTGCCGACGATGGACAGGCCGATCCCGCCGTCGCCCCAGAAGAGCTCCTCCATGACCATCGGGATGCCGAGGCCGGTGGGGTCGAAGTACTGCTGGGCGTAGAAGTCCAGGGAGTAGAGGCCGATCTTGGCCGCCTCCTGGATGACCGGCCAGGGTGTCTCCTCGCGCTCGTCCCACTCGGCGGCCGCGGGCCGGATCACATCGGCGGCGAAGCCGTGGACCCAGTCCCGGATCTCCTTCTGCTCGTCGTTGAGTTCCATCGTGAACTCGGCCATGGCCCCTCCAGCGGATCCGTTCCCGGCAAGCGTTACTAACGGTAACAGGAGTCTGTTACCCGCCAGTAAGCGATGTCAACTCCCCCCGGACCGCTCCCCGCGGCGACCGGGACCACCTGCGGCAAGTGTTAGTTTGCGCAGGCGGGGCCGAATCAGCACGGGGTGGGGAGAGATCATGGAAACCACGCAGCGGACCGAGCAGCAGCGGTCTGCCGAGCGTCGGCGACGCGAACTGCTGGAAGCCGCGGACCGGGTCGTGCTCCGCGACGGCCCCGGCGCCTCCATGAACGCCATCGCCGCCGAAGCCGGCATCACCAAACCCATCCTCTACCGCCACTTCGGCGACAAGGGCGGCCTCTACGCGGCCCTCGCCAAACGGCACACCGACGCCCTGCTGGAAGCCCTGCGCGCCGCGCTGGACGCCCCGGCCGAACGCCGCGCCCGCGTCGAGGCCACCCTCGACACCTACCTCGCCGCCATCGAGGCCCGCCCGCAGGTCTACCGCTTCCTGATGCACCCCGCCGAGGCCGGACCGCAGGCCGAGGCCGGCTTCGACGTCGGACGGCACTCCGCCCCGCTGCTCCGCCGCCTCGGGGAGGAACTGGCCAAGGTCATCGAGGAGCGGGTCGATCTCGGCCCGGGCGACGAGCAGTTGGCCCGCGTCTGGGGCCACGGCATCGTCGGCATGATGCACGCCGCCGGCGACTGGTGGCTCGGTGAACGGCCCTGCTCCCGCGCCCAGTTGGTGAGCAGCCTGGCCGATCTGCTCTGGGGCCGGCTGGCCGTGGCCGACGACCGCCCGGGCGGCCCCGGCTTCTGAACCCGCCGCGGCCGCGCCTCACCCGCGGCGGCCCCGGCCCCAGGGTGCGCGCGCCGCCTGCCGCAGCACCCGGCGCCGGCGCCAGCCGGTGACGCGCTCCGGAAACACCGTCCCGTCCAGGTGGTCGCACTCGTGCTGGAGGCAGCGCGCGAAGAACCCGCTGCCCTGCACCCGGACCGGCGCCCCGTCCAGCGTGCGCCCCGCCACCACCACATGGTCGTGCCGCTCGGTCGCCGCCTCCAGCCCCGGCAGCGACAGACACCCCTCGGGCCCCCGCACCACCACCCCGCCCGTCTCCACCAGCCGGGGGTTGACCACATGGCCGCGGTGCTGCACGTCCTCGTCGTCCGGGCAGTCGTAGACGAAGAGCCGCAGGCCCTCGCCCACCTGGTTCGCCGCGAGGCCGACGCCCTGGGCCGCGTACATCGTGGCGAACATGTCCTCCACCAGCCGGTCGAGCCCCGCGGCCCCGTCCGCCACCTCGGCGCACGCCGTGTGCAGCACCGGGTCACCGAGCAGGGTCAGAGGCCGAACGCGCCCGGAGGCGCCGGGAATCGCACCGTGTCGCATGGCGGCAAGGGTACGGTTCGCGGGCCGCGACGCCGGGGCGCGAGGGCGGCGCAGCAGCGGCCGGTATCCCGTGATTCGGGCTGCTGACCGGATCTCGATAGGCTGAGGTGCCACGCGATCCCGGGCCGCTCCCGCCCGGGCAGGCGCGGCGCCGGACGCAAGGAGGACGCAGAACGATGGCAGGCAACTCGGAGCCGCTGACGCCGCGGGCCAAGCTGGCCGTGACGGCGGGCAAGGCGGCGGCGGCGGTCTCCCGCGCCGCGGGCCGCGGCAGCGGTTCGGTGATCGGCGGCCGGGTGGCCCTCAAGCTCGACCCCGAGCTCCTCGGCCGGCTCGCCCAGCACCTCGATGTGGTCCTGGTCTCCGCCACCAACGGAAAGACCACCACGACCCGGCTGATCGCGGAGGCCCTGCGCGCCGCGGGCGAGGTGGTCTCCAACGCCCTCGGCGCCAATATGCCAGCCGGCATCACCTCCGCCCTGGCGGGTGGCTCGGCCGCGAGGTTCGGGGTGATTGAGGTCGACGAGAAGTATCTCGCCGGTGTCGCCCGGGACGTCGAGCCCAAGGCGATCGCACTGCTCAACCTCTCCCGCGACCAGCTCGACCGGGCCGGCGAGACGCGGATGCTGGCCGAGCACTGGCGCGAGGGCCTCTCCGGCACCAAGGCCGTCGTCATCGCCAACGCGGACGACCCGCTGGTGGTGTGGGCCGCGTCGTCCTCACCGAACGTGGTGTGGGTGGCGGCCGGCCAGATGTGGAAGGACGACGCCTGGTCCTGCCCGTCCTGCGGCGGTGTGATGCAGCGGCCCGGCGAGGACTGGTTCTGCGGCGAGTGCGGCTTCCGCCGGCCCACCCCGAGCTGGGTGCTCAACGGCGAGCATGTACTCGACCCGCAGGGCTCGGCCTGGCCCATCCGCCTCCAGCTCCCCGGCCGCGCCAACAAGGCCAACGCCGCCACCTCCGCCGCCGTCGCCGCCGCCTTCGGTGTCCCGCCGCAGGTCGCCCTGGAGCGGATGTACCAGGTGCAGGCCGTCGCCGGGCGCTATGACGTGGTGCAGTTCCTCGGCCGCGACCTGCGGCTGCTGCTCGCCAAGAACCCGGCGGGCTGGCTGGAGACCTTCTCCCTCATCGACCAGCCCCCGGCCCCGGTGATCCTCTCCGTCAACGCCCGCGGCGCCGACGGCACCGACACCTCCTGGCTGTGGGACGTCGACTACACCCGCCTCACCGGCCACCCGATCTTCGTACTCGGAGACCGCAAGCTGGATCTGGCGGTGCGCCTCGAAGTCGCCGGCCAGACGTTCCAGGTCTGCGAGACCATCGACCAGGCGGTGCAGTCCGCGCCGCCCGGCCGGATCGAGGTCATCGCGAACTACACCGCGTTCCAGGACCTGCGCCGCCGCGTCGGCAACTGACCGCCGGCCCCCGAGAAGGACTACTTGACCATGAGCGAGAACAGCCTGCGTCTGGTGTGGATCTACCCGGACCTGCTCAGCACCTACGGCGACCAGGGCAACGCCCTGGTCGTGGAGCGCCGGGCCCGGCAGCGCCGCCTCGACGTCACCCGGATCGACGTCCGCAGCGACCAGCCGGTGCCGACCTCCGGCGACATCTATCTGATCGGCGGTGGCGAGGACCGGCCGCAGCGGCTGGCGGCCGAGCGGCTGCGCCGCGACGGTGGCCTCAGCCGGGCCGTCGCCAACGGCGCGATCGTCTTCTCCGTCTGTGCCGGATACCAGATCCTGGGCCATGAGTTCGTCAACGACCTCGGCGAGCAGGAGCCCGGCCTCGGCCTGCTGGACGTGGTCTCCACCCGCGGCGAGGGCGCCCGTTGCGTCGGCGACGTACTCGGCGACATCGACCCGCGGCTCAATCTGCCGCAGCTCACCGGCTTCGAGAACCACCAGGGCGTCACCCACCTCGGGCCGAGCGCCCGCCCCTTCGCCCAGGTCCGCCTCGGCCGGGGCAACGGCACCGGCGACGGCACCGAGGGCGCGTACAACGACACCGTGTTCGGGACGTATATGCACGGCCCGGTGCTGGCGCGGAATCCGCTGATCGCGGATCTGCTGCTGAAGCTGGCGCTCGATGTGAACGCGCTGCCGCCCACCGACGACCGCTGGTACGAGGAGTTGCGCAAGGAGCGGATCGCGGCCGCTCAGCAGCCCGCCTGACGGCCCGTCCGCACAGGTGAGCGGAGGCGTCCAGCAGGCGGACAGGCAGTTCGGCGGGGACCCCCGGCGCCGGTAGGGTGGCGGGGGTCCAGCCGGACGAGGCCGTCCGGCCGTCGGCCCACGTTGCAAAGGTATTTCGGGCTATGCGTATTGGTGTCCTCACCTCCGGCGGCGACTGCCCCGGCCTGAACGCGGTCATCCGGTCCGTGGTGCACCGCGCCGTGGTCGACCACGGCGACGACGTCATCGGATTCCAAGACGGCTGGAAAGGCCTGCTGGAGTGCGACTACCGCAAGCTTGATCTGGACGCCGTCGGCGGCATCCTGTCCCGTGGCGGCACCATCCTCGGCTCCTCCCGGGTGCAGCCCGCGCATCTGCGTGACGGGGTGGAGCGCGCCCGGGGCCATGTCGCGGACCTGGGCCTGGACGCGGTCATCCCGATCGGCGGCGAGGGCACCCTCAAGGCGGCGCGGCTGCTGTCCGACGCGGGCCTGCCCATCGTGGGCGTCCCCAAGACCATCGACAACGACATCGCCGTCACCGATGTCACCTTCGGTTTCGACACCGCGGTCGGTGTCGCCACCGAGGCGCTGGACCGGCTGAAGACCACCGCCGAGTCCCACCAGCGGGTGCTGATCGTCGAGGTGATGGGCCGGCACACCGGCTGGATCGCACTGCACTCCGGGATGGCCGCGGGCGCCCACGCCGTCGTGGTGCCGGAACGGCCTTTCGACATCGAGGAGTTGGCGGCCCGGGTCGGTGAGAGGTTCTCCGCCGGGAAGAAGTTCGCCATCGTGGTCGCCGCCGAGGGCGCCAAGCCGCGCCCCGGCACCATGGCCTTCGACGAGGGCGGCAAGGACGTCTACGGCCACGAGCGGTTCGCCGGTATCGCCCGGCAGCTCTCCGTCGAGTTGGAGCAGCGCCTCGGCAAGGAGGCCCGGCCGGTGATCCTCGGCCACGTCCAGCGCGGCGGCACCCCCACCGCCTACGACCGGGTGCTCGCCACCCGCTTCGGCTGGCACGCCGTCGAGGCCGTGCACCGCGGCGAGTTCGGGCAGATGACCGCACTGCGCGGCACCGACATCGTGATGGTCTCGCTCGCCGAGGCCGTGGAGACGCTGAAGACGGTGCCCGCGGAACGCTACGGCGAGGCCGACTGCGTGCTGTGACGGGCTGATCGCTCCCCGTCGTCCCAGATCACGCCCCCGGCGGCCGGGCCCCTCGGGGGCGGCTCTAGTCTGGTGCGGACAGACGGGCACCACCAGCACGAACCAGGAGCCGGCGGATGGATCACAGCGGGCACGGCATGATGACGGATCTGCCGCCGTTCACGCTCGGCCGGGGCCTGGAGTGGTCCACGGACCCGTTCTTCCTCGTCTCCTGCCTGGTGGGCCTCGCCCTGTACGGCTGGGGGGTGGCGCGGCTGGTGCGGCGCGGGGACCGCTGGCCGGTGGGGCGGGTGATCTCGTTCGTGGTGGGTGTGCTGACGGTGCTGCTCGTGATGTGCACCCAGCTCAACGACTACGGCATGGTCATGTTCAGCGTGCACATGGTGCAGCACATGGTGATCAGTATGCTGTCGCCGATCCTGCTGCTGCTCGGCGCGCCCATCACACTGGCGCTGCGCGCGCTGCCCGTCGCCGGACGCGGGCGCACCGGGCCGCGGGAGCTTCTGCTGAAGCTGCTGCACAGCCGCCTGGTGCGTATCGTCTCGCACCCCGCCTTCACCATCCCGCTGTTCATCGCCAGCCTCTACGCCCTCTACTTCACCCCGATCTTCGACTTCCTGATGGAGTCCCGGACGGGGCACATCGCGATGATGGTGCACTTCCTCGCGGTGGGACTGGTCTTCTTCTGGCCGATCATGGGCGTCGACCCGGGACCGCACCGGCCGGGCTATGTGATGCGGATGCTGGAGCTGTTCGCGGGGATGCCGTTCCACGCCTTCTTCGGTATCGCGCTGATGATGGCCTCCGGCCCGATGATCGGCACCTACAGCCATCCGCCCGCCTCCCTCGGTATCGACGCGCTCTCCGACCAGACCGCGGCCGGCGGTATCGCCTGGGCGTTCAGCGAGGTGCCGTCGGTGGTGGTGCTGCTGGCGCTGCTCTTCCAGTGGCACCGCTCCGAGCAGCGCCAGGCCCGCCGTATCGACCGGGCCGCGGACCGGGACGGCGACAAGGACCTGGAGGCGTACAACGCCTACCTCGCCTCACTGCACGCCCGCGGCGGCTGACCGGGAGATACCGGGACGGACCGGGAGTTCTTCCCGGAGGCGGGCTGGCGGAGCGGGACTCCGGTGGGCGACCATGGGGATCGGACCGCGGCCGCGCCCCGTGGCGCCCGGCCGCCGGGAGGAGGGTGCCGAGATGCCCGGATCCACGAAGGCCATGGGGGTCGTCACCGTCGGAGGGCTGGTCGTGGTGACCGCCTACACGGTGGCGCTGGGGAGCAACGGCTGGCTCTGGTTCGGCTGGGTGGTGCTCGGCCTGGTCACCCTGGGCATGGTCGCCACCCGCAGCGCCTGAGCCAGGCCTACCCGGCCACCGGGTAGGCGACCAGGTGCCGGACGTCCTTGTTGTCCGAGTAGTCGAACAGGCCCTGGCCCCTGATGTCGGCGAAGGGGACATGGGTGGCCGGTGCCAGCGGGGTGGCCTCGGCGTTCTCCAGCGAGACCTGTACGGGGCGGCCGCGGCCGCCGAGCGCGTCGTCCGGATCGCGGACCCCGGTGGCGGCGTAGGCGGTGCCGTCGTCGGCGACGGAGACCAGGGTGAGGGGCTGCCCGCTGCCGCCGTCGAAGCAGTGGCCCCGATGGGTCTTCAGGTCGAAGGCGACATAGCCGGAGACCAGGTACCGGCCGGAGGGCGAGGTGACCAACTCCGGGTACTGGCCCGGTTCTATGGCCGGCTTGCGGCAGTCGGTGGTGGCGAGGACCTTGCCGGTGGCGGCGTCGTGCACGGCCCAGGTCTCCATCGGCTCGGCGGCGCCCCCGCTTTTCTCGCGCCACTGCTTCGACGCGGGCTGCCGGGCCCACTTGGCGAGGACCCGGTCACCGGTGACGGAGGTGGGCACTCCGCTCTCGGCCCGGGTGCCCTTGGGCGCGTGCCCGCGGCTGTACCAGCCGCCGCGGAGCCAGAACCCGTGGTCGCCGCGGACCAGCAGCCCCTTGTTCGCCAGCCCGCGGACCTCGGTCTGCTTGCGGCAGTCGGCACAACCCCCGGGGTACTTCAGCTCCTTGGCCGAGGTACGGGTGACGGAGCCGTCGGTCGGGTCGACGACGGCGGTGTCCGCGCTGCCCCGGCCGATGAGGATGCCGGGGCCGCTGCCGGTGACGTCCGGCGCCTGCGGCCATGGCACGTCCAGATGGCGCCGGGTGCCGTGCAGCGCCTCGTACACATCGAGGGAGACGACTCGTTCGGTGTCGTTCACCGAACTGCCCTTCTGGACCGTGCCGTAGGTCCAGGTGACGAAGAACTGGCGGGCGCCGGTGGTGACGGTGAAGAGGCGGGGCGCCGAGTCGTCGCCGGTGAGGGGGGTGAAGGGCGGGGAGGTCCAGCGGGCGCGGCCGTCGTCCAGAGCGGCGGCGTGCACGGTGAAGCGGCCGTCGTCGGCGGGCGTCAGAAAGGCGAGCACCCCGGCCTCGCGGGCCAGCGTGTACTGGTCGCCGACGGGTGAGAGATCCCAGCCCCTGCCGTTGTCGTACCCGGCGGGCGCGGCGAAGCGGGAGACCGGCGAGCCCTCGCGTACGGACTGCTGGCCCTTCTTTCCTCCGCAGGTGGCCAGCACGCCCAGCATCGCCAGCACCAGTACCCCCACACCGAGTGCGGTGCGCACCACCCGGCGGCGCACCGAGGTACCCGGCCGCCACCGCCTCTCAGACTTCCTGAACACCCTGCCGCCCCAAAGCCGTTCCGCCCCTGCCGGTCACGGCAGCCGGCCGTGCGTCCACCGGGCGACGGCCGCGCCACGGTCGGTGCACTCCAGCTTCGTGAAGATCCGGTTGATGTGGTTCTTGACCGTCTTGCGCGTGACGAGGCAGGCGGCGGCGATCTCCCGATTGGTCATCCCGGTGGCGACCAGGTCCATGATCTGCTGCTCCCTCCCCGTCAGCCCGAAGCCGGCTTCCCCCGCACGAAGCATCGCAGACGGCCCGGGGCACTGCCGAGGGAACCCGTCGCTTCGGTACGCAGCCGGGACATTCGGGGCGGCGGCGACCGGTTCGGGCCAGGCCGTGCCGAGCCCGTCGGGTAACGGACGCACCGGCGTGGCTGCGGCCCGCTGCCGCACCTCATCGACCAGGACCCGCACCGAGGACAGCGAGAGGACCGGCCACCCCTGGGTGATGTCCCGTACGGCGGCGGCGAGTTGACCGGCGCCGAACTCGCCGTGCACCAGATATCCGCTCGCGCCGAGGCCGAGCGCCCGCCGTACCTCCTCCACGGCATCGCTGTGGCCGAGCATCAGGACGGGCGCGAGCCGGAGCAGTGGCCGCAGCACGCCGAGGGTGTCGGCGCCCGGCATCCGGACGTCGAGGAGTACCGCGTCGGGGCGGTGCCGCCGGGCGGCGGCCAGTGCCTGCCGGCCGTCGGAGGCCTCGGCGGCGACCAGCACATCGGGACGGCCGGCGAGCAGCGAGCGCAGACCCGCCCGTACCACCGGGTCGTCGTCCGCGACCAGGACGCGCAGAGGCCGGGGCTGCGCGGTGGCTTCGGTGTGGTGGGTGGTGGCGTCCGGCACGGGTGGCGTCCTTACGTGAGCGCGGGAGGGGTGGACCGCGGTGCCATGGACGGATTCAACAAGGCGTACGGGGGCGGCGCCAGCGGGTGCGCGCTCTTGATCCGGCCCGGGTGCGCCCGTTTCGGTCGGACGTTCCCGCAGGTCGGAGGGGATCGGGCGGGGAGCGGGGTCCGGCTTGTGCCCGTAGTGCGGCGGACGGTGTCCGGGGCGGGGGTCTGCGGCCGGGGTGGGGTCGTTAGGCGGCGGGCCGGTGGGGCACCCGTGCGGCGCAGCCGACATGAGCGGTGGGAGGTAAGGACCATGGCGGCCGGCCGGCTCCCCGAGCGCGAGCAGCGCATCCTCGACGAGATGGAGGCCGCGCTCAGCCACGATCACCGGCTCAGCCTGCGACTGCGCGCCCTGCGCACCCGCCGGCTGGGGCAGCTGATCTGGGAGGCGTCGTACATACCGCGCGCCTTTCTGACCGCGGTCCTGGCGCTGACCGCGCTGGTGCTGCTGGTGGTGGGGCTGCGCACCGCCGACACCGGGGTGATCTGGGCGTTCTCGGTGGCCTGCCCGCTGGCGCTGCTCTGCGCGTGCAGCGTGCTGCGGCGCAGACCGCAGGGCAAGCGCCGCTGAGGCGGCGCTGACGGTCGCTGCGGGCGGGCCGCGATCCACCGTCACAGGTGGATCGCGGCCTTGCGCCGCGGTGTGCGCCGGCCGGAGCCGCCGGTTCAGCTATGGGCGGCCACGGTACGCAGGTCGGTGCTCACCCAGGCCTGGGAGGCGGTGGTGGCGGAGCCCACGGGCAGCCAGCGCAGCCGGAGTTCACGGTGACCGGTCTGGCCCACCATGCGGGTCGTGGTGTTCGCGGTGCCGCACTGCATCCCGAGGACCTGGCCGCGCGGCGTGCCCCACTCGCCCGGCCGGGGGCCGTCGTCGGCTTGGAGCACCACACAACCGCGGTGCTCCGACAGCTTGGTGACGTCGGCCGTCACCTGCCAGCGCCCCTGCCCCAGCGGGCGCGCCCGCAACGTGGCCTCGCCGGTGGGGCGTTCGTCCGCCACCACCAGGCGCACCGGGGCCGACACCGGGCCGCTGTGGGCGGCGGCCGCCGTCGCCGTGCCGCCGAGCAGACCGGGCACCAGCAGTGCCGTGGTCAACCGTCTCGCTCTCATATCCGTCACCTTCCGTTCGTCAGCCGCTGGTTGACGGCCTCTCATCGGATGAAACGGTGACCGCCGGGCCGCGGGCACGAGGTGATCGAGTGACGCGGACCCGCCGCACGGGTGACCGGAAGCGCTCCCACGAGCGGGACCCGGATGTGCCCGGACCCGTCCCAACGGGCGGTCCTGGACTGCATGATGGGCGGATGAGCGATCACGAGCGCGCGGCCGCGACGGTGGAGCAGGAGGCCCGGCGGACGGCGGTGGTGCGGCCCGCCGTCCGGGCCGACCTGCCCCGGATCGTCGAACTCGCCACCGAGCACGCGGTGTACGAGCGGGCCGCTCCCCCGGCGACCGACCTCGCGGAACGGCTGGACGCCCTGCTCTTTGACTGCGGCGCCCCGCAACTGCGGTGCCTGGTCGCGCAGTTACCGGACGGCGAGGTGGTCGGCTATGCGACGTGTATGCCCGCGCTGTCGACCTGGGAGGGCCGGGAGTATCTACTCATGGACTGCCTCTTCCTGCGCTCCGGGCACCGGGGCCGCGGGCTGGGCTCCCGGCTGATGACGGCGGTGCGGGCACGGGCCCGGGAGTTGGGCCTCACCGAGTTGCAGTGGCAGACACCCGCCTGGAACGAGGCCGCTCTCCGCTTCTACGACCGCCTCGGCGCCCGCGCCCAGGACAGACTGCGTTACTGCCTGGCGGTGACGGAGGCAGCGGAAGTGACGGACGCGGGGGATCCGCTGGACGCGGGGGACGGTTCGGGTGCGGCGGATGGTTCGGTCTGAGTCGCTCCACCTCGGTCCCATTCGGCCTGGTCCGGTCCGAGCCGATCGGATCCGATCCCCTTCAATCACCGTGAGTGCATTGTCAGTTACGCAGAGTAGGGTGTGAGGCGTCTTCATCTACTGCAAGGAGCCCCTGCGTGAACCGCCTCTCCGCTGTGCTCGCCGCTCTCGGCGTCACGGCCGCCACCATCGCCGCGTCCCCCGCGGCCGCCTCCGAGCGTCCACAGCGCCCGGCCTCGTTCGCCGCCCCCTGCACCGGTGCCCACCAGGGCGATGCCAGACTCGGCCCCGCCGTCCTGCCCGAACGGTGGGAGCGCCCGGTCGGACCGCTGCTGAGGGACTGGCAGCGCACCGGGCAGCTCACCCCGTCGCAGTTCCTGAAGAAGTACTGGGAGGGCCCGGCGGAGTCCGGCGGTTGGAAGTACCCGCCGAACGACGGCTTCGCCGAGGTCAACGGCCAAGTGGACAAGCACCCGGAGGGACTGCACGCCGGGGAGCTGCTGGACCGCTTCGGCTCTGTCTACGGCGGCTATCTCGCCCCGGCCGGGGACCCGTACTCGGCGCGTGCGCTGCCGCCGCAGAATCTCAACACCCGTGACGCGGCGGCCGTTTGCGACTACCACCTGTACCGGGTGACCAGATCGTTCGCGGCCTGGCAGGGCGGGATCGCGCCCTGGTTCGAGCAGCCCGGCGGCGGGCAGCAGATCAAGCTCGACGCGGAGTTCCTGGACCCGGGCGAGGGCGAGCGGCTCAACGTCAAGTGGCTGCTGGAGCACGGATATCTGACCGAGGTGGACACCCCGGCCGCGGGCGGGCCGCGGCCGGCGCAGGGTCCGAGAGCGGAGCCGGCTCCGGCAGTCGCGGGCGCCGCGGCCACGGCCTCCGGGCTGGGCTGAGCGGCCGGTGGACCGCGCCGCTCTGCTCACCACCCTGCGCCGGGCGGGTGTCCCCGATGGGCACTACTTCATCGAGGGCGTCCACCAACCGGCGCCCACCCCACCCGACTTCGCCTTCCTGCGCCGCTCCGCCGGGGGCGGCTGGGAGACGGGTGTGTACGAGCGGGGGCGGTACGAGGTGGTGGGGCGGCATCCCGACGAGGCGGCCGCCTGCGCCCATCTGCTGCGGCTGCTGACCTGAGCCCCGGGGTCCGGTGAGCTGCCGTCGGGCGTGGTCGGGTCAGCTTCCAAGTGCCGTGTCCACCACCGCTTTTGCCTCTTCCTGGACCCGGGCCAGATGGTCCGGGCCCTGGAAGGACTCGGCGTAGATCTTGTACACGTCCTCGGTGCCGGAGGGGCGGGCCGCGAACCACGCGTCGGCGGTGGTCACCTTGATCCCGCCGATGGGTGCGCCGTTGCCGGGTGCCTCGGTGAGGACGCCCGTCACCGGCTGCCCGGCCAGGGTGTCCGCGGTGATCTGCTCCGGGGAGAGCCGGGCCAGGACGGCCTTCTCCTCCCGGCCCGCGGGGGCGTCGATCCGGGCGTAGGCGGGCTCACCGAAACGCCGGGTGAGATCCGTGTAGTGCGCGGAGGGGGTGCGGCCGGTGACGGCGAGGATCTCCGCGGCCAGCAGGGCGAGCAGGATGCCGTCCTTGTCGGTGGTCCACACCGAGCCGTCGCGGCGCAGGAAGGAGGCGCCGGCCGACTCCTCCCCGCCGAAGCCCAGCGTGCCGTCCGACAGTCCGTCCACGAACCACTTGAATCCGACCGGTACTTCGACCAGGGGGCGGCCCAGGTCGGCGGCTACCCGGTCGATCATGCCGGAGGAGACCAGTGTCTTGCCGATCCCGGCCGACGCCGGCCACTGCTCGCGGTGGCGGTACAGATAGCCGATGGCGGCGGCCAGATAGTGGTTGGGGTTCATCAGGCCGGCGTCGGGGGTGACGATGCCATGCCGGTCGGCGTCGGCGTCGTTGCCGGTGGCGATGGCGTAGCGGTTCCGCTGTCCGATCAGGGAGGCCATCGCGGCGGGCGAGGAGCAGTCCATCCGGATCCTGCCGTCCCAGTCCAGCGTCATGAAGCGCCAGGTCGGATCGGTCAGCGGGTTGACCACGGTCAGGTCGAGCCGGTGCTGCTCGGCGATCCGGCCCCAGTAGTCCACGGAGGCGCCGCCCAGCGGATCGGCCCCGATCCGCACCCCCGCGGCCCGCACCGCGTCCAGGTCGAGCACCGAGGGCAGGTCGGCCGTGTAGCTGCCGAGGAAGTCGTACCGTCCGGTGGTGTCCGCGGCCAGGGCGCGGGCCCAGGGCGTGCGGCGTACGTCCTTCAGGCCGCCGGCGATGATCGCGTTGGCCCGGTCCTGGATCCAGCCGGTGGCGTCCGAGCCGGCCGGGCCGCCGCTCGGCGGGTTGTACTTGAAGCCGCCGTCGGACGGCGGATTGTGCGAGGGCGTGACGACGATACCGTCCGCGAGGTGGGCGGTGCGGCCCCGGTTGCTGGTGAGGACGGCGTGCGAGACGGCGGGGGTGGGGGTGTAGCGGTCGGCCTGGTCGAGGAGGACGGTCACCCCGTTGGCGGCGAGGACCTCCACGGCGGTGGTCTTCGCCGGCTCCGACAGGGCGTGGGTGTCCGCGCCGAGGAACAGCGGCCCGTCGACGCCCTGCGCCGCCCGGTACTCGCAGATGGCCTGGCTGGTGGCGGCGATGTGGTCCTCGTTGAAGGCGGTGGCGAGCGAGCTGCCGCGGTGCCCCGAGGTGCCGAACGCGACGCGCTGGCCGGGCTCTCGGGGGTCGGGGTGGAGCGCGTAGTACGCGGTCACCAGCCGTGCCACGTCGATGAGGTCCTCGGGGGTGGTGGGCTGTCCCGCTCTGGGGTGGGGCATGACCGCTCCTCGGCATCGGTTTGTCGATTCACTGTCCGCGGACCATCCTCCCCCGCCGGCACCGCCCTCACCCCGGGACCGGGCCGCCCTCCCGCCTGGGCGCCCAGGGGCGGTCCGGCCCTGTCCCCCGGCGGCGGCCTCTGAACGAGATCGCGGCCCGGTCGGCGCTCGTCTCAAGTCGAGGACGCCATACGGCAGTTGATCAGCCTGGTGACGTGGCGGAGCCTGGCGACCGGCCAAGCGGCGGACGGCGCGCTGCCCGGAGCGGAGCCTGGCGGCGGATCACGGAAAGGGGGCGGGGGTCGGCCGCTGGGGGCGCGTTGGCATCCTGGGGACATGCCGCACCCGCACATCCCCTCCGTCGTGTTCGACCTCGACGGCACCCTCGTCGACAGCGAACCCCACTACTTCGAGGCCGGGCGGCAGACCCTCGCCCGGCACGGTGCCACCCTCACCTGGGAGGAGCACCAGCGTTTCGTGGGCATCGGCACCCGCGAGACCCTCGCCCACCTCAAGGCCCGGTACGGTCTGGCGGCGCCGCTGGACGAGCTGCTGGCGGAGAAGAACCGGGACTATCTGCGGCTCGCGGCCGCCGGTACCCGGGTCTTCCCGCAGATGCGGGTCCTGGTCGAGCGGCTGCGTACGGCGGGGGTGCCGATGGCGGTGGCCTCCGGTTCCTCCCGGGCCGCGATCGAGGCGGTCCTGGAGGGCACGGGGCTCGCGCCGCTGCTGCCGGTGACCGTCTCCGCCGAGGAGGTCGCCCGGGGCAAACCCGCCCCCGATGTGTTCCTCGCCGCGGCCCACCGGCTGGGTACCGCCCCCGACCGGTGTGTGGTGGTGGAGGACGCGGCACCGGGTGTGGCCGCGGCCCATGCGGCCGGGATGCGGTGCGTCGCGGTGCCCTACGTGGGCGGGGCGGCGGGTGCCGGTCCCGGCGGCGACGATCCCGCCGGCCCAGGAACCGGTACAGATCCCGGGGCCGACGTCTTCGCCCGCGCCGAGCTGCTCTTCCCCGGCGGGCAGGACGAGTTCACCGCGGACGCGGCCTGGGCCTGGCTCACCGGAACGGCGACCTGAACCGGCGACCGCACCGGACCGAGGTCCGAGGAGCCCCCGGCCACCTCCGGCCAAACCCCACCGCCGCCCCCTCCCCCGTCACGAAGCCCGCGGAAAAGTGGTGGCGGGGCCGATGGCGGTCGGGCCGAAGCGGTGGCGGGCGCGGTCCATGGCGGCCTCGGCGCGGAGCCGGGCGTCACGGGCCGGGTCCAGGGAGATCTGCTCGGCGGTGTGCTCGGCCGCCAGCAGGTCCTCGGCGCGCAGCACGATGGCGGTGAGCCGGCCGCGTTGCAGTCCGGCGGCGTCCATGGCCCGGTAGGCGCCGGTGCGCAGATCGTCCTCGTGCGCGGAGGGCTCGGGCAGGCGCACTGTCTTCTCCCATCCGGTGCCGCCCGCGAAGTCCAGCCGGAGGGTGAGGGCCTGGGCTTTCTGCCGGCGGTCGCGCAGCAGGCGGCCGAGCCGTACCACCAGGCCGAGCAGGGCGGCCCTGGTGCTGGCGCCGTCGAGTCGCTGGCCGTCGAAGCGGTGCCGGACGCTCGCCCGGGGCGGCAGGCGCCGGGGGACGACGGGGCGGGGGTCGACGCCGTGCGCCCGGTCGGCGAGCAGCCGCCCGGTCCGGCCGCCGAGGATGCGCTGCACGGTGGCCGGGGGCGCGGCGGCGAGCGCGCCCACCGTGTGCAGCCCGTACTCGGCGAGTGCGGTGGCGTGGCGCGGGCCGCAGCCGTGCAGGGCCTCGACGGGGAGCGGGCCGAGGAAGCCGGGGACCTGTCCGGGGCTGACGGCGAGCACTCCGCCGGGGTGGGGTGCCCGCGCGGAGGCGGTGGCGGCCACCGTGACGGTCGGGCCGACGCCGATCCGCAGGTCGGTGCCGAGGCGGACCAGGGCGCGCAGCCTCACGATCTCGGCGAGCCGCTCGGGGGCGGTGCCGAAGTAGCGGGCGGCGCCGCGTAGTTCGACCAGCGCGGCTCGGGGCGGCAGCGCCTGTACAACGGACGAGAACTCGCTCAGCAGCTCCAGCACCGCACGGTACCCGTCGGCCCGCAGCCCCTCCGGGCAGCGGATGTGGACGATGCTCGCCCGGTGCGCGGGGAGCGGTTCGGTGGTCATGGCGGCGCCTCCTCGCCTCCACGTTACCGAACACGTATTCGAACACGCGAACCGGAAACCGCGCGAACCGGAAAACCACCCGCCCCAGCCCGACCGCCTACGAGGCCCTGTGCCGCAACCGGCGGGGCAAGCTCGACACGAGAGGCAGAAGGGGACGGAACGCGGCGGGCACCCTCCGCCTCAACCGACCGCGCCAGACGGCTCGTTGGCGGGTCCAGGCGCGGGTGCGGCGGGTCGCGGCGAGGTCGGCGAAGAGGGCTTCGCAGTTCTGGGCGACGAGCTCGGGGTCGTAGCGGCGGGCGGCGGTCCGTGCGGCCTCTCCCATCCGGCGGCGGGCGGCGTCGTCGGCGATCAGGTCGAGCAGGACGGCGGTGAGGGCCGCCCGGTCGCCGACCGGGACCAGTCGTCCGTCGACGCCGTCGCGGATGATCTCGGCGGGGCCGAGCGGGCAGTCGGCGCTCACCACGGGGACACCGCAGCGCATCGCCTCGACCAGGGTCATCCCGAACGACTCGGCCTCGGAGGCGCTCACCACCAGGGACGCCTGGGCGAATTCGGCCTCGATCGGGGAGGCCACGCCCATCAGGTGCGCCCGGCCGGCCAGACCGTGCTCGTCCATGAGGCACTGGAGGCGTTCCTTGTCGGTGCCGGCGCCGTAGATGCGCAGCCGCCAGTCCGGGTGTTCGGCCGCGACCTCGGTGAACGACTCGATCAGCAGGTCGAAGCGTTTGGCGCGGACCAGCCGTCCGGCGGCGGCGATCACCTTCGCCTCACCGTCGGCGGGCGCCACACGAGGTTCGGGGACGCTGTTGGGGACGGCCTGGACGCGCACGCCGGGCAGGCGCATCCGGGCCCGGTAGACGGCGGCGTCCGCCTCGGTGGTGGTGGTCACCGCGTCCAACGTCCGGTAGTGGGGGGCCAGTTGGGCGCGCAACTGCTTGCTGTGGCTGTTGTGGGTGAGGTGTTCCTGGGCGATGCGCAGGGCGCGATGCGGGGCGAAGCGAGCCAGGTAGACGTTGACGCCGGGGCGGGTGCCGAGGATGACGTCGGCGTCGCAGTCGCGCAGATACCCCTCGGCGCGCAGGTCGGTCAGGCGGTTGTACTGGCGGTAGCGCTTCTCGGCGGTGGGGAACGCTTCGGACGGCTGGTGCAGCAGGGGGTCGCCGGTGTCGGCGGACTCCTTGCGCAGATCGACCAGCGGCACGACCCGTACTCGCTCGTCGATCGCGAACTGGGGGCGGGCGCGGTGGCGCAGCATCGACACGATCGTCACCTCGTGGCGTTCGGCGAGGGCCGAGGCGAGGTTGAGCGTGGTGCGGATGGTGCCGCCTATGCCGTAGACGTTGTGGATGAGAAAGGTGATTTTCATGCGGTCTGCCGTGGCGTCTCGTTCTCGGTGGCGGTCGCGGACTCGGTCATGCGCTCCGGGGGTCCTTTCCTGCCGTGCGCCGATGCCGACCGGGGGTTGCCGGTCGGGGGTGGGCGCATGGCACACTCGACCACGGCGGCATTTACACCGCTGTAGAAGTTCTACACGACTGTAGAAGATGAATGAGGGAACGCCAAACCCATGAGTGCACCCGGCCAGGACAAACCCACCCCCAAGCGGGCCAACGGAGAACGCGAGGCGGAGATCCTGGCGCTGCTGCACCAGGCCGGCGAGCCGCTGATCCCCCGCGAGGTCGCCGAGCGGCTCACCGGCGGGCCCACGTACAGCACCGTGGTGACGATCCTGACCCGCATGTACGACAAGGAGCTGCTCACCCGCACCCCCCGCGGCCGGGCCTACGCCTACGCCCCCGCCACCGACGAGGACGGGTTCGCGGCCCGGCGGATGCGCGGCGCCCTGGAGGAGCGGCCCGACCGCCGGGCCGTCCTCAGCCGCTTCGTCGACGAACTGTCCACCACGGACGAGGAGTTGCTGCGGCGGCTGCTCGGCCCCACCGACGGCCCCGGCCGGTAGGCACCGGGACCCCGCCATGCTCTACGCCGTCTATCTGCCGCTGCTGCTGCCGCTGCTCGCCACCTGGGGTGCGCGGCTGCTCGCCACACGCTGCGAACCCCGGCTCGCCACCTGGCTGCTGACCCTGTCCTCGGTGGTCCTGGGCGCGGCCAGCACCCTGTGCCTGGGGCTGCTCGCGGCCACCGCGGTGATCCGAATCCCGCTCTTCGCGCAGCTCGGCCACTGGTCGGCGCGGTCCGCGCAGCTAGACGACCCGACCGAGCTGTCCGTCGCGCTGCTCGCCGCACTGCTGGTGGGCGGCGCGGCACTCGCGGGGATGCGGATGGTGGCGCGCCGGACCCGGGCGATCGTCGCGGCCGCCGTGGAAGCGGCGTGTATGCCGGCGCACAACGGTCTGGTCGTGGTCGAGGACGCCGCCCCCGACGCCTTCGCCGTGCCAGGACTGCCCGGCCGCATCGTCGTCTCCACCGGGATGCTGGACACACTCGAAGCGGGCGAGCACGACATCCTGCTCGCCCACGAACGTGCCCATCTGGCCGCCCAGCACCATCTGTTCGTCGCCTTCGCCCAGCTCGGCGCCACCGTCAACCCGTTCCTGCGTCCGCTCGCCACCACGGTGACGTACACCATCGAACGCTGGGCCGACGAGCGTGCCGCCGAGACCACCGGCGACCGCACCTGCGTCGCGCGGGCCGTCGGCAAGGCCGCGCTCGCCACCCGGCACACCCCGGCCCGCACCCCCGGCGCCACCCTGGGCGTCCTCGGCCCGCGCCGCCGGAACCCGCTCGCCGCCGCCGGCCCGGTGCCGCGCCGCGTCGCCGCCCTGCTCGCCCCGCCCCTCACCCGCCACCCGGGCCTGACCCTCGCCACCGGCGCCGTCCTGGCCGCCACCACCTGGGCGAGCGCCGAGGCCGTGCACGACCTGCACCTCCTGCTGACCGCGGTCGGCGCCGGATAGCCGTCGGCTCACCGGGCCGCCCGACGCACGGCCAGTACCGGGACCAGGAGTACGGTCACCACGGCGAGGGCAGCGTAGCCCCAGGTCAGGGTGGCAGCGGCGGCGATCGAGGCGACGAGCAGCGGGCCGCCCGCGTCGCCCAGTTCGCGCCCCAGCTCGGCGGTGCCCATGGTCTGGCCCAGGCGTTCCGGCGGTGTCGCCGAGGCCAGCGCGGCGAAGCCCAGCGGTGTGATCAGGCCCGTGCCGCACCCGATCAGCACCGCGGCCACCAGCACTCCGCCCAGGCCGGGCAGCATCGCCGCGGCCACCCCGCAGCCGGTGATCAGCAGCCCGGCCGCGATCCCGGTACCCGCCCGCAACCGCCCCGCGTCCAGGGCGCGCCCCGCCCACGGCTGGGTGACTGCGGCGCACAGCGCCAGCACGGACACGGCCGCACCGGTGGCGACGGGCGGCAGCTCGGCCGCCGCACCGGACAGCGGCAGGAAGCCGACGCCGACCGAGAGCGCGGCGGTCGCGGCGGCCAGCGCGGCGACCGGCCGTACGAACGCCGCGTCGGTCAGCCGCCGCACCAGCCCGAGCACCGTCTGCCGGGACTTCGGCAGCGGCGGCACCGCGGGCACGGCCACCGCCGCCCACCCGGCCACCACCGCGGCGAGCGCCGCCAGCACGGTGAACAGCAGTGCCAGTCCCCCGGCCCAGACGAGTACCCCGCCGAGAAGCGGGCCCGCGGTGTAGCCGATGCTCTTGTAGAAGCCGTAACTCCCGTACGCGCGCCCGTGTTTGGCGGCCGGATTGAGCCGGGCCACCAGCGCGGAGGCGGCCGGGGAGAACGCCGAGGCCGCCGCCCCCTGCCCGAGCCGTGCGGCCCACAGCCACCCCGGGTCCCGGACCACGGCGAACACGGCGGAGGCGGCGGCGAATCCGATCAGGCCGCCGAGCAGCACCGGCCTGGCGCCCACCTTGTCGGCCAGGGTGCCGAACACCGGCTTGAGGATCACCTCGGCCCCGTCGTACAGGGCGAGGAGGACGCCGAGGTAGAGCACCGACCGCATCAGTTCGTGGTCGCCGGCGCCGAGGTTGGCGGCGATGCCGTGGGCGCCGAAGGCGGTGGTGAACCCGGCCGCGTACAGCGGCCACATCACCCGCGCCGGCGCCGTCGTCGGCTCGCTCATGGGGTGTCCCCCTCGCCGAAGGCGTGCAGGCGGGCGAAGACCAGCTCGCCGTACTCCTCGAACCGGCGGGCGCAGCGGGCCAGTTCGCGCTCCGCCTCCGGGGCGCCCGGCGCACCGAAGACGTCCCGGGCCTTGAGGTCGCGGTGCCAGCGGCGCAACCGCTCCAGGGACTGCTCCTCCTCTTCCAGCTCGGCCAGGGTGAACTTCTCCCGGCGGATCTCCTGGTCCAGCTCCGCGGCGTACTTGCCGCAGTCGGCGAGGAACGCCGTCCAGTCCTCCTCGCGGGCCGCGGTGAACATCGCCTGGAACCGCTCGGCGTCCCCCGGCCCGCGCCCCGACGCCCGCAGCACCACCGCCTCACCCCCGGCCCGCCCGGTCAGCGAGACGGCACGATCCAGCCCGTCGGCGAAGACGGGCACCTCGGGCGCCGCCCACACCCCCTGCCCCAGCGACAGCGCCCCCGCCTTGCGCAACTCCCGCCACACGGCCACCCGATGCCGGGACGGCCGCGCCGGCAGCCGCACGATGAGGACCACCCACCGCGTGACAGATTCACCACTCACCCCGTGAAAGTAACACGTGTTACATGTCCGGTGCTGCCGTGAAGTGTGCGTGACCAGCGCCGCGAGGAGCACCACCACCTGCCGGTGGGCGGCTCAGGGGCGGACCGGTACGTCGTCCCCCGTCAGCTCGGCGTGGATGCCGCGCTTGGTGATGGAGAGGTCGGAGAGGTGGAGTTCGGGCGGGACCTCGGGGGGTAGTTCGGCGGAGAACTCCATGGCCTCGGCCACCTTGGGCTTCTCGGTGCCGCGCAGGCCGCGGACCAGCTTGGGGTCGATACCGGCGGGCTTCAGCAGGGCGGGGTGGTCGATGAGTGCGTCCAGGGCGCGGCCCTTGAGCATCCGGCCCGGTCGCAGCCGCTGGCCGGTGGTCTGCTGGAAGTCGTTCTCGTCCATCTTCCCGGCCGCGGGCGCGGCCAGTTGGAGCCCGCCGCCCTTGCCGGGGGTGTAGGTCAGCAGGTCGGGGACGACGAGGCGGGTGTCGGCGACGGTGAGGGCGACACCGCGGTCGCCGACCCGGCGGACATGGGCCCGGGACTGCACGTCGACCCGGGTGCCGGCCACCGGCAGCCCGCCGTGCGCACGGATGGTGTTCCGCTCCGGGCCGGGCTCCAACGTGACCTGGGAGGCGCCGACTTCACGGTTCAGATCGTCGAAGTCGAGATACACGTCACCGCGTACCCGGCCCAGGTCCGCGCCCTCCACCGAGCTGGGCAGGCTGCCGACGATGCTGATGTCGTCCACGGTGGCCTGCACCTGGCCGACGGAGACCGGTCCCGCGGGCACATGGGGGATGTTGACCTGGACCTGGTCCAGGCTCCCGGTGGCGATCTGGGCGACGAACGGGAAGCTGTCGATGTGCACTTCGGGCTCGGCACGCAGCTTGAGGGCCTTCTGCACCTGCTCGGCGGCGAGGTTCTCCGCGTAGAGCACGGCCCAGCGGTCGGCGATGGCCAGGAAGGCCGTCACCACGGCCAGCGCGGCGACCGTCCTGGCGGTTCTGCGCAGCACCTTTCTGCGGGTGGAGCGGGAGTCGCGCGGCGCGGCCGGGGCCTCGGTGTCCGGTGCCGCCGGGCGGTCGGTCTCCGTCTCGGCCGGTGCTCCCGCCGCGGTCTGCGCGGGTATCTCTGCCGTCCCGTACGACGGCGTCACGTTCTCGTTCACCGGCCCACTCGAACATATTCCGGCGGCGTGATCCAAGTCGCGGGCCGCGGTGCGGGCATCCCACCCGGTGCGCGGCCGGTCCCTCCGCGGGAGCGGCCGGCCGTGCGGCACTTCCTGTGCCCGGTCAGGCGGAGGCCGCGGTGAGGTGGGCCAACTCCGCTTCGGTCAGCCGTAGTTCGGCCACCTTCAGCAGGGCCGGCAACTGCTCCACGGTGCGCGCGGAGGCGATCGGTGCCACCACCGTCGGCTGGGCGGCGAGCCAGGCCAGGGCGACGGTGGCCTGCTCCGCGCCGTGGGCCGCGGCGACCTCGTCGAGGGCGGTCAGCACCCGGCGGCCGCGCTCGGTCTCCAGATGGTCGCCGGCCCGCTGATCGGACGGGGCCCAGTTTCTGTACGGAACTCATGCCCCTGGTCAACAACCCGGCCGCGGCGGTGATTCCGCCCGGCGGCCGCCGTCCGGAAAAGCCGTGCGGGTCTTTTTCCGCTTGCGGTAAACCAAGCCGCCGCCGTCCGCAACAAACAAACACCGCACCAGATAGGAAACGCCGGCGTGCAGGCGTGCGGTCGACGTTCGGGAGGACAGCCGTAATGACAGCGCACCACTCCCCATTCCACCCACCGCCCGAGGACAGGTCCGGTCGGCGCCGTATGCGCCGCGGGTTGGTCGCGCTCGGGGCGGCCGTACTGCTGGTCGGCGGGATCGGTGGGGCTTCCGCCGTGTCCGACCAGGGTGGCGGGCGGCACCGGGCCATCAGTACCCCGGAGGCTCCGGCCGCGATCGGGCCGTACTCACAGGGGATCTCCGCAGGTCAACTTACTTTCGTGTCAGGGCAGTTGCCGATCGATCCCAAGATCGGGAAGATCCCCGCCGATTCCTCCATCGAGGACCAGGCGCGGCAGGCGATGCGCAATGTGCAGGCGGTGCTGCGGGCCGACGGTATGTCGCTGCGGCACATCACCAGCACCACCGTCTATGTGGCCGACCTCAATGACTTCGCCCGCTTCAACGCGGTCTACGCCGAGTTCTTTGAATCCGATCCGCCCGCGCGGGCCACCGTGCAGGTGGCGCGGTTGCCGCAGGACGCCAAGGTCGAGATCTCCGCCATCGCCGTCCGCTGAGACATCGGCGAACTCACTCAGCGAACTCACTCAGCGAACTCACTCAGCGAAGTCACTCAAGGAACAGAAACGGAAAGGGACATGGCCGTGCCAAGACTGCACACCCGTGGAAAGGCCGGGGTTTCCCGGCGCGGATTCGTCGGACTGGTGGGCGCCGGAGCGGCGACCGCCGGCATCGGAGCGGCCGGGGTGTCCCCGGCGGCGGCCGCGACCGGCAGCGGGCCGACCTCCGGCACTCTGCCGCCGCCCAACTCCAGCGCCTACTGGGACGCCGTGCGGCGGCTGTTCACCATCGACAAGGACCTCCTGTTCATGAACGTCGGCACCGTCGGCTCCCCGCCGCGCGAGGTGCTGGACGCCATCGACAAGAAGTACCGGGAGGTGTCCGCCGGAGCGCTGTCCGCGTACAGCAACTTCCTCGACGAGCGGAAGGCGGCCGGGCGTGCCTTCGGGTGCGACGCGGACGAGGTGGTCATCTCGCACAACACCAGTGACGGGATGTCGAAGATCGTCGCCGGGCTCGGTCTGAAGGCGGGCGACGAGATCCTCACCACCAACCATGAGCACGGTGGCGGCATCGTGCCCATGTCGATGGCCAGGGACCGGCACGGGATCGTCATCAAGAAGGTCGAACTGCCGGTCGGCAACCGCCAACGGGCCGAGGACTACGTGGAGTTGTTCCGCGCGGCCATCACCAAGCGGACCAAGGTGCTGCTGTTCTCCGCGCCCACCTACAAGACGGGCACCATGCTGCCCATCGCGATGCTGGCGAAGCTCGCCCAGGACCACGGTCTGACCAGCGTCGTCGACGGGGCGCACATCCCCGGCATGATGAACTACAACTTCCATGAGCTGGGGGTGGACTTCCTCGCCGGTTCGGCCGCCAAGTGGCAGTGCGGGCCCGGCGGTACCGGCATCCTCTACATCCGCAACAAGGTCATCAACCGCTACAACCCCAACCCGCTGCCGGAGTTCTGGCCGGTGGTGTCCAGCGCTTACCCCGCCGAGGGCGGTGTGCCGCCGCGGGCGACCGGGCCGAAGGAGAGCTACGACATCGCCGCGCAGCTCCAGTCGGTGGGCAACGGCAGCTTCGCCGCCATGGCGGGTGTGTCCAAGGTCTTCGAGGTCTGGGACCGTATCGGCCGGGACCGGATCCAGGAGCATGTGCTGGACCTCTCCGCCTATCTGAAGGACCTGATAGTGGAGCGCTGGGGGGTCAACTCGCTGTACTCGCCGAAGGACGACCCCAGGCTGGTGTGCGGCCTGACCTCCTTCGCGCCGTTCAGCAACCCGGCCGACGTGTACGACGGCGCCAAGGCGACGGCGTATGTGGCGCGGCTCAAGGACGAGCACGGGCTGGTGATCCGCACCAGTGACTTCCCGGTGATCGGCTCGTCCCGCAACCACCAGGTGGTCCGGGTCTCCACCCACCTGTTCCACCAGCGCAAGGACGTGGACCGGGCCGTGGACGCGATGTGGAAGGTCTCCCGCGCGATGGCCTGACCCACCGGCACGGTACGGGGCCGGGACCGCGGACGATCTCCGCGGCCCCGGCCCCCGCCGTGCCCGCTCAGGGCTGGACGACCACGTCGATCTGCTCCTTGCCCGGCGGACGGTCCGGCTCGGTACGGGAGTTGAGCGCCCAGAGGCCCACCACGTCGGCCGCCGCCACGATCAGCACCGCCAGCACCAGCATGACCAGCCGCCGGCGCCGGTCCCGGCGCTGCCACTCGGTGCGCGCCCTGGCGTAGGTGTCCGGGGACGGCACCACCGTCGACGCCAGCGAGTCGAGGGTGTCGCGGAGCCGGGTCTCAGGGTCGTCCACACTCATCTGTCCCGCCAGGTCCCCCGGGGGTCTCCATGGCCCGGGCCAGTGCCTGCATACCGCGGGAGACATGGGATTTCACCGCACCGGCACTGATGCCCATCGCCTCCGCTATCTCCCTCTCCTTGAGGTCCATCCAGTAGCGCAGCACCAGTGCCTCCCGCTGCCGCGCCGGCAGGTTCTTCAGTGCGCCGACCACCTGCCGCTGGTCCTCGTGCAGCAGCGCGGTGGCTTCGGCGGAGGCGATCGGCGCCGCCTCCACGTGCGTATGGCGCCGCAGCAACTGGAGCCGCCGTATCCGCATCCGCACCAGATTGCACACCACGGACCGAAGGTACGCGGGTGCCGACTCGCTGGCCCGGAGCCGGTACCAGCGGCTGTGCAGCACACAGAACGCCTCCGCCACCACATCCTCCGCGTCCTGCTCGGCGCCCAACAGCACGGCCAGGCGGACCAGTTGGGCATGGTGCCCGTCGAAGAGACGGATCATCGCCGACTCCCGTTCCACATCGCGCAGATCGACGCCTGGTTCCGCGGCGGGGCCGGCCGGGGCGGTGCGGGGGGTCGGCCTGCTGACGGCGGGCCGGGTGGTCCGTCTGCTCACGAGGACGCCGCCTCTCTGCCGCGTCCCGCTCCCGCCGGCAGCAGCACCCCGGCGAGCCCGCGCGGCACTCCGAGCCGGTCCAGCAGCGGGCCCGCCACCGCGACCGCCGCCAGATTGACGGCGAGGCCCACCACCCCCGCGTACAGCGGGATGTGGCCGAACGGCAGCCGTACCAGCGGGGCGAAGCCGCCGTGGCTGACCAGGGCGGTACCGGCGACCATGCCGAGGAGCCAGCCGGCGAGCAGCGCGAGGCGGTGCGGGGCGCGGTGCAGCAGGCCGAGGGCGATGGCGGGCAGGATCTGCAACACCCATACGGCGCCCAGCAGATGGAGGTTGATGGCGGCCTGGTCGTGCAGCCCGAGGGCGAAGGCCAGCGCACCGATCTTCACCACCAGCGACATCAGCCGCGCCATCCGGGTCACCTGTGCCTCGGTGGCCGTGGGGTTGACGAACTCCAGGTACACATTGCGGGCGAAGAGGGTCGCGGCGCCGATGGACATCACCGCGGCCGGTACCAGCGCCGCCACCACGAAGGCCCCCAGCAGCAGGCCCGCCGCCCAGCCGGGGGCGAGGTCCAGGACGAGCAGCGGGATAGCGCGCTCGCTGCGGCCCGGGGGCGGCCGTACCCCGGCCGCGAGTGCCGCCAGCCCGAAGAGCGCGAAGGCACCGAGCATCGCGGTCCAGCCGTGCAGGGTGACGGAGGTGCGGCGCAGTACGTCACCGCTGCGGGCGGCGAAGGCGGTGAGCAGGACGTGCGGGAAGGCGAAGAGGGCGAGCGCCGAGCCGACGGCCAGGGAGGCGTAGGCGGGCGCCAGTGCGGGGTCGGGGACCAGGGCCGAGGTGGTCCCGGTGGATTCCAGCGCGGCGCCGGCGCGGTGGAAGAGGTCCGCCGGGCTGCCGGTCCTGCTGAGGACGAGCCAGCCGAGGGCGATCGTCGAGCCGACCACCAGCACCGCCTTGACGACGGAGACGGCGGTCGGGGCGCGCAGCCCGTAGCGGTAGGTGGAGACGGCGAGTACCGCGAACACGGCGGTGAGCGCCAAGTCGCCCGCCATGCCGTCCTGTTTGAGGCCCAGCACGCCGAGTACTGCCCGCAGACCGAGGAGTTGGAGGGCGAGGTAGGGCATGGTGGCGAAGATCCCGGTGAGCGCCACGGCCAGGGCGAGCAGCGGTGAGCCGTAGCGGACCCGGATGAAGTCGGCGACGGTGATGTGCCCGTGGGCGCGCGCGGTCGCCGCCAGCCGGGGCAGCAGCACGAAGGCGACGGCGCAGACCACGGTGGTGTAGGGCAGGGCGTAGAAGCCGATACCGCCGGAGGTGAAGACGGCGCCCGGGACGGCGGTGAAGGTGTACGCGGTGTAGATGGTGCCGCCGAGGAGGCACCAGACGAGTCCGCTGCCGTGCCTGCGGTCGGCCAGGGCCCAGTCCTCCAGATCCGCCCTGGCCCCGGTGCGGCGCGGCCCCCTGCGGGCGCCGGTCAGCGCGATGGCCGAGGCGAGGAGTACGACGGTCGCGCAGGTGATCACGGGGGCGAGGTTGTCCATGGCTCCTCCACACTTGATGCCGTCCGTCATCCATCCGTTCGGTGCCGGTACGTCCCGCGCTTGAGGGCAGCGGTCAGCACCGTTCGAGGGGGGTGGAAAAAACCGGCCGCCGCGGTAAACCCTCGTGGGGTCGTCCGCAACTACCCGGTACGGCCCCCGTGCCGGGGAGGCCGCTGCCGGGCCGGTGAGGCGTCTTCAGTGCGGTCAGCGTGGACCGTTGAGGAGTGAACCACGCATTGCGTGGCTTGAACAGACCGGTGGCGCCGGGAGGTTCGCACGCACTCGGGGCGGACTGGCCTGGGAGCGCCGCCGGTTGGCCTTCCCCGGACCCAAGCGGTCTTGGCGCGCGGTCAGTTGACCGCACCCGGGCGATACAGCACCGGCCGTCCCCGACCGACCCGCGCATTCCGCCCGCGCTCCGGGGCTCCCTCCGGCGGCATCCGTATCTCTCGGCCTGGGCCGGGTTCGCCGGCATCACGGCCTACTTCACCTGCGAGAGGCGTCTGATACCAGGCGCCGCCGGGTACCGGGCCGACCGGGCGTGGTACCACGGGTACCATGTCGAGTCCGATGGCCGGGATCGTCAACTCCCTGGCCACGGACCGGCATCCGGACACAGACAAGGGCGCGCCGAGTGAACCATCCCGAGCCCCGCCGACTCGACGTGCCGTTCCTGCTGCACGCCGCCGAGCTGCTCCAGGGCGACCCGCAGGTCGACGACTACGGGCTGCTCTACGCGGCGGTCGCCCGGGTCAACGCCCACGCCCTGGGCCGCGATGTCTACGGCTCGCCCCACCTCAAGGCCGCCGCACTCCTCCACCACCTGGTACGGCTGCCCGCGCTGGAACACTCCAACTCGGCCTTCGCCTGGCACAGTTGCGAGGCCTATCTGTCCCTCCAGGGCCTGCGGTTGCGCTATCCGCCACAGGACGCGGTGGCCCTGGTCCACGACGCGGCCGAGGCGGCACTCGGAGTCCCCGGGATCGCCCGCCGACTCCGCACCTGGACCACCTGACCCAGGTCAACTCACCGCAGGATCCCGGCCGTTCGCGCCGCCCGCAGCCAGTCGGGGAACTCGTTCATCAGCGCGTCGTACAGCTCCGCGTCGGACAGCTCGCTCGGCTTGCGGCCCGCGGCGAAGAAACCGGCGTTGTCCACCACACGCCGCTGCGGCACCGCCAGTTCGTCCAGTTTCCGCAGGAAGTCGAAGCGGTCCCGGCCGAAGCCGACGAACTGCCAGAACATCGGCAGCCCGGCCGCCTTGCACAGCATCTGCTCCGCGGCCCGGCGGGAGTCCGGCGAGCCGTCCGTCTGGAACACCACGAACGCCGGGTCCGCCGCCTCGCTGTCCAGGTAGTGGGTGATGACCTCGTCCATCGCGGCGGCGTAGTTGGTGGTGCCCATCCTGCCGAAGGACTTGTGCAGGGCGGCTATCCGGCCCTGGTAGGCGTCGAGTTGGAGGTCCACCGGCTCATAGGCGTCGGTGTCGAAGAAGACCACAGGCACCACACCGTCGTCGTCGAGATTCGCGGAGAGGCCGAGGGTCTGCTCGGCCAGGTGCTGCACACTGCCATTGCGGTAGAACTTGCTCATACTCAAGGAGCGGTCGAGCACCAGGTAGACCGCGGCCCGCTGCCCGCTCAGGCCCCGCTTCTCCAAGCTGACTGCGGCGGTCTTCACCAGGGACACAAGCCCCTCGGGCACCTTGTCGAGGCTGATGGCCATGATCATGTCTCCTTCGCCCGGCGCGCCCTCCGGTACAGGCTGCCCTGCGCCCACCGTACGTTTCCGGCCACGCGACGGGACGGCCGGGTGACCGCGATGAGTTACCGGGATCCGTTTTGTCTGCACTGGAGGATGGGACACGGCCTGCACGCATGTGCTCGACTTCGCGCCCAGGGCACCGCTGCCGCAGCCGTGGGGCACGCCCGTTCACCTCGGCGAGGACCCCCGCTCATCGACCGGATCGCCGCCGCCACCGGCCGCCGCCCCTGACCCGCACCGCACACATCTCACATCACCTGAGCCGAAGGGACCAGATGACCTCTCCCCTCACCCCGGACGAACTGGTGGAACGCGCCCGTGGGTTGGCGGATGCCGCGGAACGGGAGGGTGGTCGCCGCATCCTCGGTATCGCCGGTCCGCCCGGCGCCGGCAAGTCCACCCTGGCCGCGCATCTCACCGCCGCCCTGGGCCCGCGGGCGGCGCTCGTACCGATGGACGGGCACCATCTCGCCGACGCGGTACTGCGCGCGCACGGCAGCCTGGGCCGCAAGGGCGCGCCGGACACCTTCGACGCCCATGGCTACGCCGCGCTGCTGCACCGGCTGCGCACCCCGCACCCGGGCGAGACCGTCTACGCGCCCGCCTTCGACCGGGAGGTGGAGCAGCCCGTCGCCGGTTCGCTGCCCGTCTCCCCCGGCACCCCGCTCATCGTCACCGAGGGCAACTACCTGCTGCTCGACGAGGAACCGTGGCCGATGCTGCGTCCCCTCCTGGACGAGGTGTGGTGGGTCGAGCTGCCCGACGCCGAGCGGGTGCGGCGGCTGATCGCCCGCCACGAGCGGTTCGGCAAGCCGCCCGGTGAGGCCCGCGGTTTTGTACTGCGTTCCGACGAGGCCAATGCGCGCCGGGTCGCCCCGGGACGTCAACTCGCCGATCTCGTCGTGGAGTTCGAGCCCGGCCCGGCACCCGCACCGTGATAGGCGGTGCGCGGAGATCGCGGTCGCGGGCGGGAGCGGGGGGCTGTTAGCTTGCACGGGTGAATCCCTTCTCCCGTTCCTGGAACGCGCTGCTCTCCGCGGTGGCCGAGCTGTCCGACGAGGACTTCGGGCGGCCCTCCGGATGCGCCGGATGGCTGGTGCGCGACCTGGTGTGCCATCTGGTGATCGACGCCCAGGACGTCCTCATCACCCTCGCCACCCCCGCGGACACCGCACCCACCCGGGACGCCGTGTCGTACTGGCAGATCGTGCCGGAGCCCACCGGGGAGGATCCGCTGGACGCGCTGACGGTGCGGCTGGCGGCGGCGTATCAGGATCCGCGGCTGCTGCTGTTCCATCTGGACGATGTCGGTTCGGCCGCGGGCCGGGCCGCCGGTCTGGCCGATCCCGCCGCGCCGGTCAGCACCCAGGACCAGGTGCTCACCGCGGGCGACTACCTCACCGCGTATGTACTGGAGTGCACCCTGCACCACCTCGACCTCCAGGCCCAACTGCCGAAGGTGCCGCCGCCGCCCGCCGAAGGGCTGGGCCGGTCAAGGGAGTTGCTGGAGGCGATCGCCGGGGCGCCCTTCCCGGCCGCGTTCTCCGACCGGGACGCCCTGCTACTCGGCACCGGCCGCCGCACCCCCGACCCGGAGCAGGCGGCCGGGCTCCGGACGATGGGCGCCCAAGTGCCGTTCTCCATCGGCTGATCGGCGAACCTTTTCGACCGGCTGCTGCCAACTGCCCTTATCGGGCGACGGACTTGCGGGTGGCGCGGAGCCATTCGCGGTTCATACCGGTGATGGACATCAGAGGGATGCCCTTGGGGCAGGCGGTGGCGCATTCCCCGGTGAGGGTGCAGCCGCCGAAGCCCTCGGCGTCCATCTGCTCCACCATGTCGAGCACCCTGGTCTCCCGTTCCGGCGCGCCCTGCGGCAGGACGTTCAGGTGGTTGACCTTGGCGGAGGTGAAGAGCATCGCGGCGCCGTTGGGGCAGGCGGCGACGCAGGCACCGCATCCGATGCACTCGGCGTGCTCGAAGGCCAGCTCGGCGTCCGGCTTGGGTACCGCGGTGGCGTGCGCCTCGGGTGCGGAGCCGGTGGGCGCGGTGATGTAGCCGCCGGCCTGGATGATGCGGTCGAAGGCGGAGCGGTCCACCACCAGGTCCTTGACGACGGGGAAGGCCCCCGCGCGCCAGGGCTCGATGTCGATGGTGTCGCCGTCCCGGAAGGACCGCATATGGAGTTGGCAGGTGGTGGTGCCTCCCCCAGCTCTCGAATCCGCTTGAGCAGGGGACACCCCATTCGGGCCGTGCGCCTCGCCGTTGATGACGAGCGAGCAGGCGCCGCAGATGCCCTCCCGGCAGTCGTGGTCGAAGGCGACCGGGTCCTCGCCGCTGAGGATGAGTTGCTCGTTGAGGGTGTCCAGCATCTCCAGGAAGGACATGTCGGAGGAGATCCCGTCCACCCGGTAGGTGGACATGGCGCCTTCGCCGGCGGCGTCGCGCTGCCGCCAGATGCGCAGGGTGAGCTTCATGCGTAGCTCCGCTGGGTGGGGTGGACGTACTCGAAGACCAGGTCTTCCCGGTGCAGGACGGGCGGTGTGCCGGTGCCGGTGAACTCCCAGGCGGCGGCGTAGGAGAAGTCCTCGTCGCGGCGGGCCGCCTCGCCGTCCGGGGTCTGGGACTCCTCGCGGAAGTGGCCGCCGCAGGACTCGGTGCGGTGCAGGGCGTCCAGGCACATCAGCTCGGCGAGTTCCAGGTAGTCGACGATGCGGTTGGCCTTCTCCAGCGACTGGTTGAACTCCTCGCCGGTGCCGGGGACTTTGACGCGCCGCCAGAACTCGGCGCGGATCTCCGGAATCCGGTCGAGTGCCACGCGCAGTCCCGCCTCGTTGCGTGCCATCCCGCAGAACTCCCACATCAGTTCCCCGAGTTCACGGTGGAAGGAGTCCGGGGTACGGTCCCCGGCGACGGCCAGCAGGAGGTGCAGCCGCTCCTCCGTCTCGGCCAACAGCTCCTGTACGGCGGGGTGTTCGGCGTCGACGGGGTCGAGGTGGGGGTGGCGGGCCAGATAGTCGTTGAGGGTGGCGGGCAGGACGAAGTAGCCGTCGGCGAGGCCCTGCATCAGGGCGGAGGCGCCGAGGCGGTTGGCCCCGTGGTCGGAGAAGTTGGCCTCGCCGATGGCGAACAGGCCGGGGACGGTGGTCTGGAGGTCGTAGTCGACCCAGAGTCCGCCCATGGTGTAGTGCACGGCGGGGTAGATCCGCATCGGCACCCGGTACGGGTCCTGCGCGGTGATCCGCTGGTACATCTCGAAGAGGTTGCCGTACCGCTCGGCCACCTTCTCGCGTCCCAACCGGGCGATGGCGTCGGCGAAGTCGAGGTAGACGCCCTGGCCGCCGGGGCCGACGCCGCGGCCCTCGTCGCAGACGTTCTTGGCGGCGCGGGAGGCGATGTCACGGGGCACCAGATTGCCGAAGGCCGGGTAGATCCGCTCCAGGTAGTAGTCCCGCTCGTCCTCGGGGATCTCGTGGGCGGGCCGGTCGTCGCCCACCCGTCGCCCACCACCACCCTCAGCGGAGTCGCTGTGCTCCGAAGCACGTCCTCCGGCCTTGGGCACCCAGATACGGCCGTCGTTGCGCAGCGACTCGCTCATCAGGGTCAGCTTGGACTGGTGGTCGCCGGTGCGCGGGATGCAGGTGGGGTGGATCTGGGTGAAGCAGGGGTTGGCGAAGAGGGCGCCCTTGCGGTGGGCGCGCCAGACGGCGGTGGCGTTGGAGTTCATCGCGTTGGTGGACAGGTAGAAGACATTGCCGTAGCCGCCGGTGGCGAGGACCACCGCGTCCGCGAAGTGGGTGTCGATACGGCCGGTGACCAGGTCGCGGGCGACGATGCCGCGGGCCCGGCCGTCGATGACGATCAGGTCCAACATCTCGGTGCGCGGGTGGAGTTGGAGGCTGCCGGCGGCGATCTGCCGGGACATCGCCTGGTAGGCGCCGAGCAGTAGTTGCTGCCCGGTCTGGCCGCGGGCGTAGAAGGTGCGGGAGACCTGGACGCCGCCGAAGGAGCGGGTGTCGAGGAGGCCGCCGTACTCGCGGGCGAAGGGCACACCCTGGGCTACGCACTGGTCGATGATCTCGACGGAGATCTGCGCGAGGCGGTGCACATTGGACTCGCGGGCGCGGAAGTCGCCGCCCTTGACCGTGTCGTAGAAGAGGCGGTGTACGGAGTCGCCGTCGTTGCGGTAGTTCTTCGCGGCGTTGATGCCGCCCTGGGCGGCGATGGAGTGGGCGCGGCGCGGTGAGTCCTGGTAGCAGAACTGCACGACGTGGTAGCCCTGTTCGGCCAGGGTGGCGCCGGCCGAGCCGCCGGCGAGTCCGGTGCCGACGACGATGACGGTGTGCCCGCGCCGGTTCGCCGGATTGACCAGCCCGGCCTGGAAGCGGCGGGTGTCCCACCGGTCCTGGACGGGTCCGGTGGGCGCCTTGGTGTCGGCGACGGGTTCGCCGGTGGTGTAGTGCGGGTACGAGGTGTGCTCGGTCATGGTCAGCTCACCCATCCGGTCATGACGCCGACGGGGACGGCGACGAAGCCGAGCGTCAGCACCAGGGCCACCGTGTTCGCGAGGGTCTTGAGGGCGCGGTCCCGGGTGCGGCTGCCGGCGCCGAGGGTCTGGGCGGCGCTCCAGAAGCCGTGCCGGATGTGCAGTCCGAGGGCGAGCATCGCCACCAGGTAGATGGTGTCTCCGTACCAGGTGGAGAAGGTGTCCAGCACGTTCTGGTAGGGGTGGCCGGGCTGGAAGCCGCCGGAGTGGACGGTGCCGGTGGTGAGGTCCAGCAGATGCCAGACGGTGAACAGCCCGAGGATGACGCCGCCCCAGCGCATGGTGCGGGTGGCGTAGCTCGACCGCGGCCTGCGGTGTACGTAGCGGCTGGGGCGGGCGCGCAGGTCGAGGCGGCTGAGCTGGTAGGCGGTGGTGGCGTGCGCCACGACGGCGAGGACCAGCACCGCGCGGATCAGCCAGAGCGTCCACTCGTAGTGCAGGACCGGTTCGCCGAGGGTGCGCAGCCAGTGGGCGTAGCCGTCGAACTGGCCGGGCCCGAAGAAGATCTTCAGGTTCCCGAACATATGGGCCACCAGGTAGAGCAGCATGACGAGGCCGCTGACGGCCATCACCGTCTTCTTGCCGAGGGTGGACCGCCAGATGCCGCGCGTCCTGGACGGTCGTGGGTCCGTCCGCGTTGCCAGAGCCATGGGACAGGACGGTAGGGGGCGCCGGCCCGATCAGTCCAAGACATGGTCAAGCTGATTTCGATAGCTTTTGCCTATCGGGCGTCTACGCTGGCCCCATGCAGTTCCAGCAGCTCCAGTACTTTGTGGCGGTCGCCGAGACCCGGCACTTCACCCGCGCCGCCGAGCTGGTCCATGTCGCGCAGCCCAGCCTGTCCCAGCAGATCAGGTCGCTGGAGCACGAGTTGGGCGCCGAACTCTTCCGCCGGGCCCGGGGCAACATCACGCTCACCGACGCCGGGGAGGCCCTGCTTCCGCTGGCCCGCCGGATCCTCGCCGACGCGGACACCGCACGCCAGGAGGTGCAGGAGCTGGCGCAACTGCGGCGCGGCCGGGTCCGGTTGGGCGCCACCCCCAGCCTCTGCACCGGCCTCCTCCCCGACGTACTGCGCGCCTTCCACGACCGCTATCCGGGCATCCGGCTCCTGATCGAGGAGGGCGGTTCGCACGATCTGGTACGGGAGTTGGCCCGCGGTGCGCTCGATCTGGCGCTGGTGGTGCTGCCGCTGCCCACCCCGTCCCCCGCGCTGACCACGGTGGAGCTGCTGCGGGAGAAGCTGGTGGTGGTGTCCTCGCCGCACTCCCCCGCGCCGGGCCGCGGCGGCGCCGACCGCCCGGTCCGTATCAAGGACCTGGCCGGCGAGCGCCTGGTGATGTTCCGGCACGGCTACGACCTGCGCGAACTGACCGTCGCCGCCTGCCGCGCGGAGGGCTTCGAGCCGGACTTCGCGGTGGAGGGCGGCGAGATGGACGCGGTCCTCGGCTTCGTACGGGCCGGGCTCGGGGTGGCGGTGGTGCCGCACATGGTGGCGGTACGGTCCGCGCCCGGGCTGCGGGTCACCCCGCTCGCCCGGCCGGGGCTGCACCGCACCATCGCCCTGGCCCACCGCAGCGATGTGGCCCCGCCCAGGGCGGCCCGCGAACTCCAGCGGATGCTGCTGGACCGCTGAGCCGCCCCGGCCGGCGGGTTCGGGCGCGGGGTCAGCTCGTGGCGTCGGCCAGGGCGAGCTGGTGCAGCTTGTCCGGCGGGCCGGGACGCGCGTAGTACCAGCCCTGCGCCGTGTCGCAGCCCAGCCGGCGCAGTTGCGCGGCCTGCGCCCCGGTCTCCACGCCCTCCACCGTCACCGACAGATCGAGGCTGTGCGCCAGCGACACGATGCCCTCGACGATCTTCAGGTCGACCGGGTCGGCGGGGTACTGCTGCATTCCCTGGGTGAAGGAGCGGTCCAACTTCAGTACGCGGACCGGGAGTCGGCGCAGATTGGCGAGGTTGGAGTAGCCGGTGCCGAAGTCGTCCAGGGCGATGTCGACGCCCATCTCGGCGAGCCGGCACAGCGGCTTCAGCAGGTCGTCGTCGGCGCCGATCAGCGCGGACTCGGTGACCTCCAGACAGAGCGCGGACGGCGGCAGCCCCGACTCCTCCAGGATGTCCACCGTCTCCGCGACCAGCGCCGGGTGGGTGAGCTGGCACGGCGACAGATTGACGTTGATGCGCAACTCCCCGGCGTCCGCGTGGCGTTCCTGCCAGCGGCGGGCCTGCCGGACCGACTCGGCGAGCACCCAGCGGCCCAACGGCACGATCAGGCCGGTGTGTTCGGCGAGCGGGATGAACCGGTCGGGGCCGAGCACCCCGTGCTGCGGATGCGCCCACCGCACCAGCGCCTCCGCCCCCCGCACACTGCCGTCCCCGAGGTGCACCAGCGGCTGGTACTCGATGAAGAACTCACCGCGGTCCAGTGCGGCGGGCAGCGCGGTGGTGAGTCCGTGCCGGGTGATGGCGCGGGCGTCGGCTTCCGGATCGGCCAGCTCATAGCGGTTGCCGCCGGCCGACTTGGCCCGGTACATGGTGATGTCGGCGCTGCGCAGCACCTCCGCCGGACTGCGTTCCCCGGCCGGTCCCTCCACTATGCCGATGCTGCCGCGCACGGTCAGCTCCCGCCCCTCGATCCGCAGCGGCGAACCCAGAACTCCCATGATGCGGGCGGCGAGTTCGTCGACCTCGGTACGGGTGTCGCCGGCGGTGGTGAGCGCCACGAACTCGTCGCCGCCGAGCCGGGCCACCATCTCGCCGGGGGCGGTGGCGCAGGACTGGAGCCGGTCGGCGACCTCCACCAGCAGCCGGTCGCCGGCCGCGTGGCCGAGGCTGTCGTTGATGGTCTTGAAGCCGTCCAGGTCCAGATAGCAGAGGCCGAAGCGCTTGTCCTCGCCCGCGGCCAGGATCTTCTCCAGGCGTTCGAAGAAGAGGGTGCGGTTGGGGAGCCCGGTGAGCGCGTCGTGGGTGGCCTCGTAGCGCAGCCGGAGGTTGAGCAGGCGGCGCTCGGTGGTGTCCTCCATGAGGGCCAGTTGGTAGCGGGGTTCGCCGTCGGCGTCGCGCAGCAGGGAGACCGTCAGATTGGTCCACAGGACGGTGCCGTCGGGCCGGTGGAAGGCCTTCTCGGTGCGGTAGTGCTCGCGCTGGCCGCGTACCAGTTCCTCGTAGAGGCGCCATACCTGCGGGGCGTCCTCGGGGTGGGTCCACTGGGCGACGTTGGTGCCGCGGACGAGGTTCTCCGGGCCGCCGAACATCCGCACCAGCGCCTCGTTGGACTCCAGTACGGTGCCGTCCAGGTCGGCGATGCTGATGCCGATGGCGGCCTCCTCGAAGACCGCGCGGAAGCGGGCCTCGCTGGCGTGCAGTGCCTTGGCGACGGCACTGCGGGCGTCCAGCGCGGCCCTCGATATCGCCTCCTGCTCGGCACGGGTCCGCTCCCGCAGCGCCTCCGCGAAACCGGCGGCCACCGCGTGCTGGATCCGGGCCGAGCGGGCTCTGAGGTCCTCGCCGGGGCCGTCCCCGCCGCAGTACAGCACCAGATAGGCGTCGACCACGTCCAGGGTGCGGCTGAGCGCCTCCGGGTCGGTGCAGTGCACCTCGATCAGGGCCGCGCCGGTACGCCGGCCGGCCTCCGCGTCGAAGCTGCGGGCGAGCAGGGCGTCGCGCAACAGGCCTGCCAGCGGCAGCAGTTGCTGCTCGAACTCGGGCCGGGTCAGCGAGGTCGCGGTGACCGGGAAGATGGCGCGGCTCCAGATCGTGGCGAACCGCCGCAGTCTGTCCTGCGGGCCGTCCTGTTCCGTACTCACGGTTTGCGCCCGACGCCGACGAACCCGGAGTAGGCGAACGGGTCCTCGTCCTCGGGCGCGGTCTGCGGCCGCCAGAGCGGGATCGGCACCAGACCGGGCTCCACCATCTCGTATCCCTCGAAGAACCGCGCGATCTCGTCGGGCGAGCGCATGATCAGCGGATTGCGGATGTCCTCGTAGACGTCCACGGTGCCCGCGGCCTGCTCCGCCGACACCGGAATGCCCTCATAGGAGGCGTGCGTGACGATGAGGAGGCTGCCGGGCGCCAGCGCCTCCGTGAGCTCCGCGACCGCCCGGTGCGGGTCGTCGGCGTCCGCGACGAAGTGCAGGACGGCGATCAGCAGCAGCGCGACCGGGCGCTTCAGGTCCAGCAGCCGGGTCACCTCCTCGGAGGCCAGCAGGCACTGCGGTCGGCGCAGGTCGGCGCCGACGACACCGGCGTCGGGGTTGCCCTCCAGCACGGCCTGGCTGTGCGCCACGGCCACCGGGTCGTGGTCGACGTAGACGACGCGGGCGCCGGGTCTGGCCTCCTGCGCGATCTGGTGCACATTGCCGAAGGTGGGGATGCCGGAGCCGATGTCGAGGAACTGGTCGATGCCCTCGTCCACCGCGTACCGGACCGCGCGCCGCATGACCGCCCGGTTGGCCTGCATGACCTTCGGGAGGCCCGGCATGAACTCCATGGCCTTGCGGGCGGTCTCCCGGTCGACCTCGAAGTTGTGCGAACCGCCCAGGTAGTAGTCGTAGATGCGGGACACGCTGGGCACCGTGATGTCGATGCTCTGCGGGGCCCAGGCGGGCCGCTCCATCCAAGCCTCCAAGGCTTTGGCTCCGGTGTTCGACCAGAGGCTACTGATCGCCTGCCAACAGAGCGACCCCAAACGGAAATTGGCGGTCCGTTCTCGGTCACTGCCAGCGGCAAATGCCCTCCGTTGACGTGTTCCAAACCGCCTGAAAGCCCGTCGAAGCCTTTGAACACCGGTCGGTTCCCCACCAGTTGGCGACGCCGGAGCCCACCGCGGGCCACCGGACGCCCCCGGAACAGCGGTGAACCGGACCGGACGTCGAAGGTCCGTCAGGCCCAACTCGGGGCGGCCCGGACGACGTTACCCGCGCCCGACTGACGGGTGGCTATCGGGGGGCGCGGGTGTGAGGGACGGCGGGGGCGCGGGCGCCAAACCCGGGTGCGCCCGTTCCGCACGATCGGAGCATTCGCGGGCCGCCGTGGCTTGACCGCGCCCCGCGCCGACCAGACTCCCCGTCGTGATCCCGCAGCCGCCCCTCCTCCCCACCACCGCACCCGCGCCCAACCACCCACTCCCCAAAGGCAGTTCAGCTCACCCGCCGCCCCACCCACCGCCACGGACCCGGACCGTACGCGCCCTCGGGGCCGGGGCGTTGCTGACGCTGCTGGCCCTGGCGGGACCGGCCGCCACGGCACCCCAGCCCGCGGTGGCCGACGCCTGCGCGTACGCCGAGATCGGGGACTCCTTCTCGGTCGGCGTGGTGGTGGCGGTGTCCGGGGACGGCGGTCTGTGCAGTACGCCGCCGCCTCCCCGTCCGCCCCGTCCCACCCCTCCCCACCCGAAGCCGCCTCCCGCACCCACCCCTGAGCCCCCGCCACCCGAACCTCCCGCCCCGAAACCCCCGAAAACCCCGAAACCCCCGGCACCACCCGCCCCACCTGCCCAGCCCGCGCCACCGGCCGCACCCCGCCCCGCGCCACCACCACCGCCGCCGCCCCGCGCCCCGGCACCTTCACCGGACCCGACGCCCTCCCCTTCCCCCTCTTCCCCCTCGCCGAGCCGCTCCCCCAGTGCCCGCCCCGCGCCGGCCGCCGTCGCCTATCCCCGCTACCGGCCCCACCACCACCGGCGGGCCACCCACGGCCGGGCCTCACTGGTCACCCTGACCCTGCTGATCGCCGCGCCCGCGATCCTCGCCGTGGCCGCACTCCGCCCCCGCTGACCGATCGACCGGAGGTTCCCTTGTCGGAATGGCTTGTTCTCGCCCTCGCCATGGCCGCCGCCTGTGCCGTCGTCCTGGCGGTGACGGTGCTCAGACAGCGCCGTATCGGCGAGGACGAAGACCCCAGCGAGACTCCGGACGTCATCGAGTACATGACGATGATGATCGGCGTGGTGTACGCGATCGTGCTGGGTCTGGCGATCGCCGGGGTGTGGGAGGCACGCGCGGCCGCCCAGGACGACGTCCGCGCGGAGGCCCAGGCCCTGCATGAGATCCAGGAACGGGTCCGGGTCTATCCACCCGCCGTCCGTGACGGTATCCGCGCCGACGTCAACACCTATGTCGGACAGGTGGTGCACCGCGAGTGGCCGGCGATGGCGGAGCAGGGCACGCTCACCGACCGCGGCGGCGCCCTGCTGGCCCGGGTCCGGCACCGGGTGACCGACTACCGGCCGCGCACCGACTTCCAGGCCGAGGCGTATCAGCCGCTGCTGGACCAGGTCGCGGTGGCCGACGAGATGCGCGGCGCCCGTGCCGACGCGGCGGGCGCCACCATGCCGGGGGTGGTGTGGTTCGGGCTGCTGACCGGTGCGGCGGTCACCATCGGCATGGTGTTCACCTTGCAGATCCGGCGTACCGGGCGCGAGTTGCTGCTGTCCGGGCTGTTCTCGGCGCTGATCGCGTTCCTGCTGTTTCTGATCTGGGATCTGGACACGCCGTTCGCCCGCGGGCTCGCGGCCTCCAGCGAGCCCTTCACCTCGCTCTTCCCGCACCTGGGGTGACCCCGGCAGCGGCGTCCGGTCGCCCGGCCGGCGCACCGCTTTGACCCGTTCGCGCGACACCGCGCGCGGTGTGCGGCGCGCCTCCCTAGCGTTCCCGGCATGAGGTGCTGGCCCGTCCCCCGCGGAAGAGTTCCGCGAAAGCATCTCAGGGACCTGGAGGTTCACATGCGCGCGATACGCGTGGCCGCCGCCGCTCTGCTGAGTGCCGGCTCCCTCGCGCCCTCACCTCGGGGTGTGTGGCCGCGGCGTCCGCCCAGGGCAACGACCGCTTCGACGTCTCCGTCACCCCCACGACCATCGCCCCGGGCGGGCAGGTGACGCTCTCCGCCCGCGGGTGCAAGGGCGACACCAAGGTGTCCTCCGGGGTCTTCGACACCGTGGTCATCCGCCGCCACCAGAACACCACCACCGCCACCGTCGACTGGGACGCCAAACGCGGTGCGGTGTACGCGGTGATGTTCGCTTGCGACCGCGGCCCGACCCGTTCCGTGGACCTGACCATCACCGGCGGCCACGACGGAGGGCATGACGGGGGCCACGACGGAGGTCACGACAGGGGCCATGACGGAGGCCGCGACGACGGTCACCGGCAGCCGCACGAGCAGCAGCACGGGGTGCACGCCGGAGTCGGCGGCAGTCTCGGCGGGCTCAATCTGCGGGAGATCGGCCTCGGCACCCTTCTCATCGGCGGCGCCCTCGGCACCGCCTACCTCAAGACACGCCGCCGGGACGGCGAGGACGCCGCGTAGGCCCGCCCGGTGCTCCCCGTGCCACGCCGGACACACCACCGTGCCCCGGCCCCCTTTGTCGCTACGGGGGCCGGGGCGCGGTGGTGTCAACTCCGTTGTACGGAAGGGCTGTTCAGGCCCGGCTCTCCGCGCGGCGACGCATCCAGAAGACACCGCCGCCGAGCAGCGCGGCGCCGACCAGTCCGCCGCCGATCGCCATGTCGCTCGGGGTGGCGCCGACGGTGCTGGAGCCGCCGAGGCCGCCCTGCACACCGCCGTGGATGACGGTGAACGCGTCCGGCTTGGTGAGGGACTTGCCTTCGCCGCAGCGCACGGTGACGTCGTAGGAGCCGGGGCGCGCGTCCCGGTTCACCCGCACCGTGGCCTTGCCGCCGACGCTGTCCCTGGGCATCAGCCGGGTCTTGGGGAAGGCGTTCGAGCTGACGAAGCTGTGGTCCATCGTGCAGGCCGTGCCGTCGACGGTGATGGTCAACTGCCCACCGCGGGCGATGACTCGGGGCGTGACGGTGATGTTGGTGGGATCGGTCCAGGCCGAGGCCGCCGGTGCGGCGAGTCCGACGGCCGCGACCGCGGCGGCCGAGACCGCCAGGGCTCGATATGTACGCATAGGAATCCTCCGCGTAAGGCGCCCCGGGGGATTCGTCCCCCGGTCGTTCGGCGAGAGCGCCTTCGAGACAGACCCTCAGTTGCGGTGCTGGGGGCCGCATGTCGGCACTGGTCCGTACCGGTGAGACGACACGCCGGGCATGATCGCCGCGGGCCGGGAACGCCGCAGGTCAAGCACCGTCGGAAATTTCCTGCCGGTACCGACCCGGATGGCGCACTTCGGGTCCGGTGCCACCCGTTCGACCCTGGTCGTTCGCCGCCGCCGGGCGGGGCGCCTAGCGTGCTGGTACGCGCAGCACACGGCGGTCCAGGCCCTGTCGAGAGGGGATGGCGGAATGCCTTCGTCGCAGCCCGGTGAGGATGAGGAGCCGCAGAAGAAGCGCGCCCCGTGGGGTGTCCTCGCGCTTGTCCTGCTGACCGGCCTCGCTCTGATCCGCAACGGTTCCGGGGAGTTCGACGTGGGTCCGCCGCAGCCCGCGTCGGCCGCGGCGGCCGACTCCGGCACTCCGTCGGGGGTGACCGCCAAGACGGCGGCGCTGCCGTACTCGATGGCGGACCGGGTGCGGATTCCGGCGATCCAGGTGGACTCGCCGGTGACACCGGTGGGGCTGGACTCGGACGGCTGGGTGGGGGCGCCGCCGCCGGAGAACCCCAATCTGGCGGGCTGGTTCACCGGCGCCGTCTCCCCCGGCGAGAAGGGCACCGCCGTCGTCGACGGCCATGTCGACAACGAGCAGGGCCCGGCCGTCTTCTACGGTCTGGGCGCGCTGAAGAAGGGCAACCGGGTCGAGGTCCGCCGCAAGGACGGCAAGACCGCGGTGTTCGAGGTGTACGGGGTGGAGGTCTTCAGCAAGTCGGACTTCCCCGGCAACCGCGTGTACCGGAACACCGGGCGGGCCGAGCTGCGGGTGATCACCTGCGGCGGCGGTTTCACGAAGCAGAACGGCTACGACGGCAATGTGGTGGTGTTCGCGCGGATGGTCGACGCGCGGTGAGCGAGGCGGGGTGATCGGGGGCGGGGTGTCTTGAGCTGGAGGTTCCGCTAGCCTCGCGGCTGTGACCGATCAGCAGTCCACCCGGTTCGAACGCGGCACCGACGGGCCGAAGGTGATCGTCGTCGGTGTCGACGGCTCCGACTCCTCGCTGCGGGCCGCCGCGTACGCCGGCGGTCTGGCCCGGCGGCAGCGGGCGCTGCTGGCGGTGGTCTACGTGCAGCCGGTGCTGACGGCGGGGGCGGCGCTCGGGGTGCCGGTCGCGGACACCTCCGACGAGATCGCGGAGGGTCTGATCTCGGACATCCGCGCGGCGGCGGAGCGGGTGAAGGACATCTTCGCGGTGCGCTGGGAGTTCCACACCTTCCGCGGTGATCCGTACAACGGGCTGGTGGCCGCGGCGGACGAACTGACCGCGGACGCCGTGGTGGTGGGGGCCTCGGAGCAGGCGGGACACCGCATCGTGGGGTCGGTGGCGGTGCGGCTGGTGAAGGCGGGGCGCTGGCCGGTTACCGTCGTTCCCTGATCGCCGCCTTCCGGGCACCGGGTGCGATCCCTTCCCTCTCGGGTGATGCTGGGACATCATGACCGGCCGTCAGCCGACGCCGTCCACGAAGGGGTGTGGCCCATGGCCCGACTGCGTATGGGCGAGGGCGTTCTGCGCCGCAAGCCCATCGACCAGATAACCGCCGACACCGACGCGGCCGAGGGCGAACGGCTCACCAGGACACTGGGGTTGTGGCAGCTCACCGCGATCGGGGTGGGCGGCATCATCGGCGCCGGCATCTTCACCCTGGCCGGCACAGTGGCCAACGGCACTGCCGGGCCCGCGGTGTTGGTGTCGTTCCTGATCGCCGGTGTGGCGAGTGCGGCGGCGGCCCTGTCGTACGCGGAGTTCGCGGGGCTGATCCCGAAGGCGGGGTCGGCGTACACCTACGGGTACGCGGTGCTCGGGGAGTTGGCGGGCTGGTTCATCGGGTGGGATCTGCTGCTGGAGTACACCGCGATCGTGGCGGTGGTCGCCATCGGGATCTCCGGGTACTTCAGCTTCCTCATCGAGGACATGGGGGCTTCGCTGCCGCACTGGATGCTGGGTGCGCCCGGTACCGGCGACGGTCACCGGGTGGATCTGTTCGCGGCGGCGCTCTGCCTGCTGATCGCGTATCTCCTGAATCTCGGCATCAAGAACGCGGCGCGTTTCGAGACGGTGGTGGTCGGTCTCAAGGTGCTGGTGGTGCTGGTGGTCATCGGGGTGGGTTTCTTCCACATCAACACCGGCAACTACCATCCGTTCTTCCCGTACGGGGTGGGCGGTGCGTTCACGGGTGCGGCCACGGTGTTCTTCGCCGTCTTCGGCTATGACGCGATGAGCACCGCGGCGGAGGAGTCGAAGGACGCGCAGAAGCACATGCCGAAGGCGATCGTCTACTCGCTGATCATCGCCATGGTGCTGTACGTACTGGCCTGCCTGGTGCTGACGGGTATGCAGGACTACCGGCACATCGACAAGGAGAGCGGGTTCTCCACCGCGTTCAAGTCGGTGGGTCTTGGTTCGCTGGCGGATGTGATCGCGGTGGGCGCCATCATCGGCATCCTCACCGTGATGTTCACCTTCATGCTGGGGGTGACCCGGGTGTGGTTCTCGATGAGCCGGGACGGGCTGCTGCCGAAGTGGTTCGCCAAGACGCATCCGACGCGGCATGTGCCGACCCGGGTGACGTGGATCGTGGGGGCGGCCTCGGCGGTGATCGCCGGGTTCATTCCGATCGGTGAGGCCGCCGAACTCACCAATATCGGCATCCTGTTGGCGTTCGTGGTGGTGTGTGTGGCGGTGATCGTGCTCCGCTACCGCCGCCCCGATCTGCCGCGCGCCTTCCGCACACCGGGGATGCCGGTGGTGCCGGCGGTCGGGGTGGTGTTCTCGATCTGGCTGATCACCTTCCTGAAGTGGGAGACCTGGCTGCGGTTCGCGGTGTGGTTCGTGATCGGCCTCGCGGTGTACTTCGGCTACTCCTACCACCGTTCGGAGCTGGCCCGGCAGCCGCAGCGGACGAAGGACGGGCCGCCGCGGGGCTGAGCACACCGCCGTCTCAACTCCCCATTCTCAGGCCGTACTTGGCGGCTCCCCGGCTGAGGACGATGGAGCGGATGCGGTCCCGTACCGGGGTGAGGAAGGTGTTGCCGTTGCCGATGGCGCGGTTGAGGTCGACCACGCGGCCGGAGGCGGTGTCGAACCACTGGGGGATGAACTCGGCCTTGGTGACCCGCCATCGGGCGCCGCGCTCGGTGGGCGGGGCGAAGGTGAAGCGGGCGATGCTGCCCTGGTTGCCGCGGGGGTCGTGCTCGTTCCGGTCGTTGACCATGTCGCCGGCGATCTGGTCACCCATGCCGTAGACGACCCAGGTGCCGTTGACCTTCTCGTACGCCTGCGGGATGTGGGCGTGGGTGCCGAGGAGCAGGTCGATGTCGGGGCGGCCGTGGCTGCGGGCCGCGGTGAGCTGCCCGGCGAGCCTCAACTGCTGTGCGTCCGGGGCGTCTTGCCACTCGGTGCCCCAGTGCACGGAGACCAGGACCACGTCCGCCCCGGCGCGGCGGGCGGCGCGGGCGTCGCCGATGATGCGGCCCGGGTCGAGGAGGTTCACCGACCAGGGGGCGCCCTGCGGGACGGGGATGTCGTTGGTGCCGTAGGTGTAGGAGAGGTGGGCGACCCGGGCGGTGCCGGCGCGCAGAAAGCCGGTGCCGCGGGCCTCTTCGGCGCTGCGGGCGGTGCCCGCGTGGCGGACGCCGGCCCGGTCCAGGGCGTCGAGGGTGCGGGTGATGCCGGCGGCGCCGTCGTCCAGGGTGTGGTTGGAGGCGGTGGAGCAGGAGTCGTAGCCGGTGTCGCGCAGGGCGCGGGCCACTTCGGGCGGGGACTTGAAACTGGGGTAGCCGCTGTAGTCGCCGGCGGCGCCGTAGACGGTCTCCATATGGCAGAGGGCGAGGTCGGCGCGGGAGACGACCGGTTTGACGCCGGACAGCATCGGGGCGAAGTCGTAGCCGGTGCCGCCGGAGTCGCGGCGGGCGTCGGCGATGATCGAGTCGTGCGGCAGGACGTCTCCGCTGGCGACGAGGGTGAAGCCGCGGGCCTGCGGGCGGGCTCCGGCGGCGGTGGTGCGGTCGGGGTGCGGGGTGCCGGGGTCGGCGCCGGAGCGGGGGCCGGGGGTGCAGGCGGTGGCGGCGGCCGCGAGGAGCAGGGCGGCGAGGGCGGCTGCGGCGGCGGGTCTGACGGGGTGTCTGTGAGGTCTGAGGGATCTGGTGGGGCTGAGGGGTCTGACGGGTTCGGGTTGCTGCGGCATCGCTCGGCTCTCCCGGGTAGGCGGTCTCTCCGATCAATCCGCTAATACGACAAATCGGGAGTCAAGGAGCAATACCGGCGCCGTCCCCTCAACGGGCGCGGCCCGTCCGCCGCCCGCCGCTACCGCTCACCGCACCGCTCACCGACCGCATCGACCGCCCGCCGCACACCCCCGCCCCACTGCTGTCCGCACCCCGGGGACTGCGCTGCCATACGCGCATGACGACCATCACCGCGGCGGCCGGCACCGGGAAACGCGAGCCGGCAACGGGACGGACGGGCTTCACCCCGGGCCGCCGACCGGCGCTCGGCCACCGCTCAGCGCCGCGGCGGACACTGCCCGCCGCGGCGCTGGCCGAGTTGCAACGGGAGCACGCGGGGCCGCTGTTCGCGCTGCTGCTGCGGCTCAGCGACGGGGACCGGCAGCGCGCCGAGGACCTGCTCCAGGAGACCTTCGTCCGGGCCTGGCAGCATCCCGAGGTACTGGACGGCCCGGGTCCCGCGGGCTGCACCTCGGTGAGGCCCTGGCTGTTCACCGTCGGGCGGCGGCTGGCGATCGACGCCCGGCGGGCGCGGCAGGCGCGGCCCGCCGAGGTCGGCGACACCGCGGCTCTGGAGCACACCCGGGTCTGCGCCGACCACGCGGAACGCTCCGCCGCCGGCATCGACGTCCGGGCCGCGGTGATGACTCTCACCCCCGAACACCGCGCCGTCCTGGTGCAGGTGTACTTCCGCGGGGCCAGTGTGGCGCAGGCGGCCCGGGCCCTCGGCATCCCGCCCGGTACCGTGAAGTCCCGCGCGTACTACGCGCTGCGCGCACTGCGCCACGCCCTCCCGGGATACGCACCCGACCTGCGGTGAAACCGGACGCCCGGTCAAAGCTCCGTAAAGCGCCTTGCCAGTGCCGCCGTGACGTAATCGGCTGTCCTCATCCGTGTTCCACAGAGCACAGAGGCACGCCGGACTCGCGCGAGGCGGGACCGGAGGAAGGCGGGACGAGATGCAGCACCCTGGACGCAAGAGCAGGGAGGGCGCCGACGGCGGGCTCACCGTGCCGATGGCGTGGCTCTACGCGGAGTACATAGCCGACGAGGTGCTGCGCACCGGCGATCTGATGCCGCCCACCTCGTTCGAGTACCGGGCCGGGCGGGACGCGCTGGCCCTGACCATCTATCTCTCCGACATCAACGGGGAGTTGTCCGGCATCCGCGTCGTGACGCAGCTCGACAACTGGCTGTCGCTGACCGCCGCCGACCGGCCGTGGCGGGACTGGGTCGCCCAGCGGATGGACGAGATCGCCGGTGAGGCGGCGGCGAGCGGGCGCCCGGCGCCCGATCTGCTGCTGGCCGCGGAGGCCTGGCGCTGGTTGCAGGAGACCGAGTTGCTCGCCCCCGATCTGGACGCCGCACCGGGCGGCGCGGTGCCCGACGAGGAGGACGCGCCCCAAGTGTGGACGCCCGCCTGGCAGTTGGGCCTGCCGCTGGGCCACCTCGCCATTCACCTCTTCTGACACACACCGTGCACCGGGTGCTCCGGAACGGGTCCGGCGGCGGGTCAGTCCTCCCCCGTCGCCGGTGAAGGGTGCACCCCGGCACGGTACTTGGGGATGCGTACGGTGATCCGGGTGCCGGCGTCGATGCCGGTGTCGATGACGAGCCCGTAGTCGTCACCGAAGACCTGCCGCAGCCGCTCGTCCACATTGCACAGGCCGAGCCCGGAGGAGCCGTCCGAGGGGCCGCCCTCGCCGCGCAGGATGCCCCGCAGCCGCTCCGGGTCCATGCCCACCCCGTCGTCCTCGATCACCACCTCCGCCTCGGCGCCCGCGTCCCGCGCGCTGATCTCGATGGTGGAACGGGTCGACGCGCCCTCCAGACCGTGCTTCACCGCGTTCTCCACCAGCGGCTGGAGGCAGAGGAAGGGCAGCGACACCGGCAGCACCTCCGGCGCGATCTGCAACGTCACCGCGAGCCGCTCCCCGAACCGGGCCCGCACCAGCGCCAGATACTGGTCGATGGAGTGCAACTCGTCGGCGAGCGTGGTGAAGTCGCCGCGGCGCCCGAACGAGTAGCGGGTGAAGTCGGCGAATTCCAGGAGGAGTTCACGGGCCCGCTCCGGGTCGGTACGGACGAAGGAGGCGATCGCCGCCAGCGAGTTGAAGATGAAGTGCGGGGAGATCTGCGCCCGCAGCGCCTTGATCTCCGCCTCGATCACCTGCGTCCTGGACCGGTCCAGATCGGCCAGCTCCAACTGCACCGACACCCAGCGCGCCACCTCGTCCGCCGCCCGCGCCAGCACCGCGAAGTCCCGCATCGCGTACGCCACCAGCGCCCCCAGCACCCGCCCGTCCACCACCACCGGCGCCGCCACCGCCCACCGCAGCGGGCAGTCCTCGCCGCCGCAGCCGCAGTCGAAGGCCGCGGAGCGCCCGGTGTCGAGCAGCCCGCCCAGCTTCGCCATCACATGCCGCCCGTGGTGCTCGCCCCGGCCGTCCCAGGCGAGCACCGCGGACCGGTCGGTGACACAGAGCGCCTCCGTGCCGAGCAGGGTGCGCAGCCCGCGTACCGCACGGCCCGCGGTCTCCTCGGTGAGTCCGGCCCGCAGCGCCGGCGCGGCCAGTGAGGCGGTGTGCAGGGTCTCGAAGGTGGCGCGCTCCACCGGCGAGCCCACATCGCTGCGCCCGCCCGGATGCGCGGTACGGCGGCCGACCCAGAAGCCGGCCGCCAGCAGTACGGGGCACAGGGCCAGCAGGGCGGCGGTGCCGGCGCCGCTCACCGGGTGCCCTCCCCGCCCGGCGCGGTACGGCGCCGCTGCTGCCGGCGGGACGCGGTCGCGGTCTGCCGCACGCCGAGCGCCTCCGGGAGATGCAGCCGGGTCATGGTGGCGCTGGTGTGCCGCGGGACGCTGCCCGGGGTGGCCAGCGAGCCCAGCACCATGGCGAGGAAGCCGACCGGCACCGACCACACCGCGGGCCACGCCAGCAGGGAGTGCAGCCAGCCGCCGGACACCAGCCCGGCCACCGTCACCGTCACCGCCACCAGCGCCGAACCGCCGCCCAGCAGCAGCCCGGCCACCACCCCCGGCGGGGTCAGCCGCCGCCACCAGATGCCGAGCACCAGCAGCGGGCAGAACGAGGACGCGGACACCGCGAACGCCATCCCGACGGCGTCCGCCACCGGCACCCCGCTCACCAGCAGCGCCCCGCCCAGCGGCACCAGGATCGCCAGCGGCGCCGCCAGCCTGAAGTGCCGTATCCCGCGGGCCGGGAGGACGTCCTGGCCGAGGACTCCGGCGACCGCCACGGTGAGTCCGGAGGCGGTGGAGAGGAACGCGGCGAAGGCGCCGCCCGCGACCAGCGCCCCGAGCAGTTCCCCGCCGAGGCCGCCGAGGGCGCGGCCCGGGAGCAGCAGTACCACCGCGTCCGCGTCGGCGAGGGAGTCGCCGGTGAGGTCGGGGGCGTAGACGCGGCCGAGCCAGCCGTAGAGCGGCGGCAGCAGGTAGAACAGGCCGATCAGGGCGAGCACCACCACGGTGGTGCGGCGGGCGGCGCGGCCGTTGGGGCTGGTGTAGAAGCGGACCACGACATGCGGGAGGCCCATGGTGCCGAGGAGGGTGGCGGCGATCAGTCCGTAGGTGGCGTACAGCGGGTGTTCGGCGCGGCTGGCGGCGAGGGGCTGGGCGGTGCCGGTGCCGCCGGACGTCCAGTCGCCGAAGGAGGGCGGGGCGCTGCCGCCGTCGCGGTACCAGACGAGCAGCAGGAAGAAGGCGGGCACCAGGAGCGCGGTCAGTTTCAGCCAGTACTGGAAGGCCTGCACGAAGGTGATGGAGCGCATCCCGCCGGCGGCGACGGCGAGGACCACCACGGCCGCCACCAGGACGCTGCCGAGCCAGCGGGGCGCTCCGCTGACGATGGTCAACGTGAGCCCCGCGCCCTGGAGTTGGGGCACCAGGTAGAGCCATCCGGCGCCCACCACGAAGACGCTGACCAGGCGGCGCACGGCCACCGACTCCAGCCGTCCCTCGGCGAAGTCGGGCAGGGTGTAGGCCCCGGAACGGCGCAGCGGGGCGGCCACCAGGACCAGCAGCACCAGATAGCCCGCGGTGTAGCCGACCGGGTACCAGAGCATGTCGGGGCCGTGCACCAGCAGCAGTCCGGCGACGCCGAGGAAGGAGGCCGCGGAGAGGTATTCGCCGCTGATGGCGGCCGCGTTGAGGGCGGGGCCCACGGTGCGGGAGGCGACGTAGAAGTCGGAGGTGGTGCGGGAGATGCGCAGACCGAAGCCGCCTATGAGGACGGTGGCGAGGACCACGAAGGCGACGGCCGTGACGGCGTAGGCCTCGTTCACGGGGCCCCGTTCCGGTCGGTGCCGTGGACCAGCCGGGCGAAGTCCCGCTCGTTGCGTTCGGCGCGGCGCACATACCACCAGGCGAGGGCGACGAACGGCGGGTAGCAGCCGAAGCCGAGGACGAGCCAGACCACCACCGGGTCACCGAGCGCGGCGAAGAACAGCGGCAGGGTGAGCACCGGCAGCGCCAGCGCGGCGAACACCGCTATTCCGGCCCGGAGTTGACTGCGCATCAGGGCGCTCACATAGGCGGCACCGAGGGTGGTCTGCTCCTCGATCTCCCACTGGGTGCGGTGGTGGGGGGCGCGGTGCACATGGCGCGGCTCGCCGGTGACCCGTTCTCGGCGGGGGGCGGGATCGGTGCTGGCGGACACGGCGTGGAGTCTAGACAGCGCGGCCCGGCGGAGGGAAGGACAGGTCAGGGCGCGGGGCGGCGGAGCAGCAGTTCGCGGACCCGGCTGGCGTGGCGGCGGCTCACGGTGAGCAGGGTGCCGCCGACTGCGACGCTCATCCCCCCGCCGTCCAGCCGGAGTTCGTCGATGCGGTGCAGGGCGACGAGGTGGCTGCGGTGGATGCGGACGAAACCGTGCGGCTGCCAGCGCTCCTCCAGGGTGGACAGCGGAATCCGCACCAGGTGGCTGCCGTCACCGGTGTGCAGCCGGGCGTAATCGCCTTGCGCCTCCACGTAGTTGATGTCGGCGACGGGCACCAGCCTGGTGACGCCGCCGAGTTCGACGGTGATGCAGTCGCCGTGGTCGACGGGGACCGGCTCCGCGGCGCGGGCGGCGGCGAGTTGGGCGTCGGCGCGGCGGACGGCCTCGGCGAGCCGCTCCCGGCGTACCGGTTTCAGTACGTAGTCCACGGCCTTCAGGTCGAAGGCCTCGACGGCGAAGTCCTCGTGGGCGGTGACGAAGACGACCAGCGGCGGCCGGGCGAAACCGGCCAGCAGCCGGGCCACGTCGAGCCCGCTCAGTCCGGGCATCCGGATGTCGAGGAAGAGCACGTCGAAGGTGTCCTCGCCGCCCGCCCCGGCGTCCACGGCCCGGCCCAGGCGGCGCAGTGCCTCGGTGGCGTCGGTGGCGCCCTCCGCGTGCCGTACCCGCGGGTCGGCGCGGAGCAGGTAGAGGAGTTCGGCGAGCGCGGGTTCCTCGTCGTCGACGGCCAGTACGCGCAGCATGTCGCGGAGTGTAGAGGGCGCCGGGCCGCGGGGTCGATCCGGTGCGGGCGCCGACTGCCGTGGGTGCGGGGCTACTTGAGCAGGCGGGACAGGCGGCGGTCGGCGAGCGGGCGGCCGCCGGTCTGGCAGGTCGGGCAGTACTGGAGCGCGGAGTCGCTGAAGGACACCTCGCGCACGGTGTCCCCGCACACCGGGCAGGGTTCCCCGGCCCGCCCGTGTACCCGCATCCCGCTGCGCTTCGCCGCCTTCAGCCGCCCGGCGGCCACCCCGCGGGAGCGCTCCACGGCCTCGGTGAGCGTGCCCCGCAGCGCCTCGTACAGGGTGTGCAGCTCCTCGGCGGTGAGCGAACCGGCCGGTTTGTACGGGGACATGCGGGCGGCGTGCAGGATCTCGTCGCTGTAGGCGTTGCCGATTCCGGCGATCAGGCTCTGGTCGCGCAGGGCGCCCTTGAGGCGGCGGCGTTCACCGGTGAGGAGGGCGGCGAGCTGTTCCTCGCCGAAGTCGTCGGCGAGCGGGTCGGGGCCGAGGCGGGCGATGCCGGGGACCTGCCCGGGGTGGTCCACCAGGTACACGGCGAGACGTTTCTGGGTGCCGGCCTCGGTGAGGTCGAATCCGGCGCCGGTCTCCAGGGCGACGCGGAGGGCGAGCGGGCCGCGGCCGGGGCGGGGTGGTCCGTCGGGCAGCCGGTCGCGCCACTGGAGCCACCCGGCGCGGGCCAGATGCGTCACCAGGTGCAGCCCGCCGGTGTCCACGTCGAGGAACTTGCCGTGCCGCCGGACCCCGGTCACGGTCCGCCCGCGCAGCGCGTCCGGCGGCGGCTCGTATGTCTTGAGGACGCTGACGGCGACGGGCAGGACGGCGGCCACGGTCTGCCCCGTGAGCTGGTCGCGGAGGAAGTCCGCCAGCGCCTCGACCTCGGGTAGCTCCGGCATGGCTCCAGGGTGCCACCGCCACCCGGACCCCGGCGAGGCGAAGGCTTGGCGCGGCGACGCCACAATGGAGGGGTGGAGTGGTTCACGGCGCCCGAGTACTGGCCGGCCCGGCTGGTCTTCCAGCGGGGTCTGGCCGCGGTCTACCTGGTGGCGTTCATCGCGGCGGCGCTCCAGTTCCGGGCGCTGATCGGCAGCCGCGGGATGCTCCCGGTGCGCCGGTTCACCGCCCGGGTGCCGGCCCGGTCGGCGCCCAGCCTGTTCCGGCTGCACTACTCGGACCGCTTCTTCGCCGGGTGCGCGTGGGCGGGGGCCGCGGTGTCCGCGGCGCTGCTGGCGGGGGCGGACGGGCTGCTGCCGCTGTGGGGCGCGATGCTGCTGTGGCTGGTGCCGTGGGCGCTGTATCTGTCGGTGGTGAACGTGGGCCAGACCTGGTACGGCTTCGGCTGGGAGTCGCTGCTGCTGGAGACCGGGTTCCTGGCGGTGCTGCTGGGCAACGACCGGGTGGGGCCGCCGGTGGTGGTGCTGTTCCTGACGCGGTGGGTGCTGTTCCGGCTGGAGTTCGGAGCGGGGCTGATCAAGCTGCGCGGCGACCCGTGCTGGCGGAAGCTGACCTGTCTGGACTTCCACCATGAGACGCAGCCCATGCCTGGCCCGCTGAGCTGGTTCTTCCACCACCTGCCGAAGCCCCTGCACCGGGTGGAGACCGCCGCCAACCATGTCACCCAACTCCTCGTGCCGGTACTGCTGTTCACCCCGCAGCCGGTGGCGAGCGCGGCCGCCGCGCTGATGATCGTCACCCAGGTGTGGCTGGTCCTGTCGGGGAACTTCGCCTGGCTGAACTGGCTCGCCATCCTCCTCGCCGCCGGCGCCCTCGACCTCACCCCCTTCACCGGCACCCGCCCCCAGCCGGCCGCCCCCCTCTGGTACGAGGTGCTGGTGTTGGTGGTCGCGGCGGGCCTGCTGCTGCTCGGCTACCGTCCGGCCCGCAATATGATCTCCCGCCGCCAGGTGATGAACCGCTCCTTCGACCCGCTGCACCTGGTCAACACCTACGGCGCCTTCGGCAGCGTCAGCCGGGTGCGGATGGAGGTCGTGGTGGAGGGAACCGCGGATCCGGAGCCACGGCCGGACGGGCGGTGGCTGGCGTACGAGTTCCGCGGGAAACCGGGCCAAGTGCGGCGCTGGCCACGGCAGTTCGCGCCGTACCATCTGCGGCTGGACTGGCTGATGTGGTTCGCGGCACTCTCCCCCGCCTATGCCGCGCCCTGGTTCGGGGCGTTCGTGGAACGGCTGCTGGAGGGCGACCGCGACACCCTGCGCCTCCTCCGCCACTCCCCGTTCCCACCCGAGCACCCACCCCGCTATGTACGGGCCCGCCTCTACCGCTACCGCTTCACCACCCCCGCCGAACTGCGCACCACCGGCGACTGCTGGCACCGCACCTACGTACGGGAGTATCTGCCGCCGACGAGACTGGAGGGGTAGGTGTTCAGCGGACGTCCGCGGGGTGGACCAGTTCGGTGATGCCGCGGGCGGCGAGGTGTGGGCGGTCCGCGGTGCGGGTGGCGAGGACGGTGGTGGGGCGGGCGCCGTCGGCGGTGAGGCGGGCGAAGGCCTCGAAGACCGGCCCGCCGGGCGCGCAGACCGAGCGGTGCGGCGCGGTGACCGGGTCCCCGGCGTCGACCACCAGGGCGGTGCTGCGGGGTGCGGGCGCGGGCGGGGTGCGGCGCCACTCCCCGATCCGGCGGGCCAGTGCGCGCCCGGCGGGTTTCGGGGCGCGGTCACTGGTCAACAGGCCGAGGCTGTACTCCAGTTCGGGGAAGTCGGCCAGTTCACGCGGCACATCGTGGGAGCACCACCAGGTGACGCCCCACAGATCCGGGCAGTCCAGCGCGGCCTCGACGGTGGCCTCGGTGAAGGCGGCGGCGCGGGCGGCGGGGATGTGTGGTGCGGGTGCGCCGACCTCCTGGAGCCAGACCGGGCGGTGCGGGTCCTCGGCCCAGGCCTTCGACAGTTCCACCAGATAGGCGGCGTGCTGCTCGGTGGCGGTGCCGGTGGGGCCGTGGCGCTGGGCGGTGCCGTTGAACACCCAGGAGTGCACGGCGGTGAGGTCCCCGAGGGCGCCGGCCTGGGCGGGGGTGAACGGCTGGTCGTCCTGGTACCAGGTGGCGTCGTACTCGGCGTGCAGATGCAGGGCGCCGGGGGCGCCCTCGCGGCAGGCGGCGAGCATCCGCCGCAGCCAGCGCTCGGCCTGCCCGGGGGTGATGCGGTCGGGGTCGGGGTGCGGTCCGGCGGCGAACTGGTTGATCTCGTTGCCGACGGTCATCCCGAGGAAATTGGGCCGGTCGGCGAGGGCGGCGGCGAGGGTGCGCAGATAGGCGGCCTCCGCGGTGACGGTGTCCTCGTCGGTGAAGAGGTTGCGCCGGTGCCAGGTGCCGGTCCAGGCGGGCAGGAAGTCGAAGCTGGACAGATGCCCCTGGAGCCCGTCCACATTGACGTCGAGCCCGAACTCGGCGGCGGCGTCCACGAGTTGGACGAGTTGTCGGACGGCGCGCGGCCGGATGAGGGTGCGGTTGGGCTGGAAGTACGGCCAGATCGGGAAGACCCGGATGTGGTCGAGGCCGAGCGCGGCGATCGAGTCGAGGTCGGCCCGGACGGCGTCCACGTCGAAGTCGAGCCAGTGGTGGAACCAGCCCTGGCTGGGCGTGTAGTTGGCGCCGAAGCGCACGGCGGGCGGCGGCGGGCCGGACGGTGCGGGCGCCTCGGGTCCTCGTCGCCCGGGTAGCTGCGGAGGCGTCACAGCGCCCGGTACATGATGTGCAGGCCGACCGGCCCTCGGCGGGGGTGGTCGAAGGCCTCGGGGACGGTGCCGAGTACGGTGAAACCGAGTGAAGTCCACAGCGCCACCGCGGGGTTGGTCTCGACGACGGCGTTGAAGACCATGCCGCGGAAGCCCAGCGCGCGGGCCTCGGCGAGGACATGCTCGGCGAGGCGGCGGCCGGTCCCCCGCCCGGTGTGCTCGGGGTCGACCATGAAGGCGGCGTTGGCGATACCGGAGGCCGGCCCGCCATAGTTGGCCTTGAGCGAGGCCGAGCCGAGGATCACCCCGCCCTCCTCGGCCACATACACCTGGCGCCCGGTCCCGGCCCACAGCTCGCGGGCCTCGGCTTCCGTGGTGTCCCGGTCCCAGGAGTACGTCTCACCCGCCGCGACGATGCGGTGCCAGAAGGGCCAGATACGGGGCCAGTCTCCGGGGGCGGCTTCTCTGATGGGCATGGGGCGAGTCTGCCAGGCGGCGGCCCGGCGCTCAGCCCGTTTTCTGCGGGGCCGCAAGTGCGGCGGCCCCTGTCGGCAGGGGCCGCCGTGGGTACCGCGCGTGCGTGTCAGTCGACGCCCTGCAGGATGTGCGGCTCGGCGAGGTCCTCCTCGTAGCCGGCGAGGCGGATGGGGGCCGACCTGGCCCACACGTCGAGACTGCCGAGCTGTTCCGGACCGCCTGCGGTGTCCCGCTGGGCCTCGGGGCTCTCTTCGCGGTTCTTCGTCTCTGGTGGCACCGCGCACTCCTTCTGTGTCGGATGACCCCGGGCAGACGCACCCGGGCTTCTCCCCGGGCCTGGACCCGGCGGGGCTGAGCTGAGCTGAGGGCAGCCAGGACGCGGTGGCGCCGGTGACTCGCTGTGGGTACGGACCGTGGTGGCCGACCTGTCCCCGGACCGCCCACGGGTGATGGGTGGGACCCCGTGTGCTGTCCGTCGGACTACAGATTAACCATCTGAGCGGACCGCTGCTCGATAGGGTCGACAACCCGAGGTGGTTCCACCCGGTTGTTCGCAGATGTCCCGCACGGATCCGGCCACCGACCCGGGCACCGACGCGCGTCCCGGACGCCGGAAGCGACCCCTCCCCGGCACGGAACCACTTGCTCCATGCCGCACGCCCGGCTCCCCGCGCCCACCTCGCCCCCGATGGTCCCGTTCTGCTCCGGGCTGGTGGCCGCGAATGTGACGGCGGCAACAGTGACGCAAATCCAGCGCCCGATACGGAGCGGGGAACGTCCCGGAACACCCGGAACGCGAAGGCGGTGCGGCTACCAGCGGCCCGGTGCGTAGTCCTTGAGGAAGACCCCGTAGAGGTCCTCGCCGCTCTCGCCGCGGACGATCGGGTCGTAGACGCGGGCCGCTCCGTCGACGAGGTCCAGCGGGGCGTGGAACCCGGCGTCCGCGAGGCGCATCTTGTCCGGGTGCGGGCGCTCGTCGGTGATCCAGCCGGTGTCCACCGCCGTCATCAGGACGCGGTCCTTCTCGTACATCTCCTGGGCGCTGGTGCGGGTCAGCATGTTCAGCGCGGCCTTGGCCATATTGGTGTGCGGGTGGCCGGCGCCCTTGTAGCCGCGGTCGAAGACGCCCTCCATCGCGGAGACGTTGACCACATAGCCGCGGCCGTGCGCGGCGGCGGCCGCGGCGAGCGCCGGGCGGAGGCGGCTGATCAGGATGAACGGGGCGGTGGAGTTGCAGAGTTGGACCTCCAGCAGCTCCACCGGGTCGACTTCCTCGACGGTCTGGATCCAGCTGTTGCAGTCGTGCAGATCCGGTACCAGGCCACCGGCGTCGATGGCGGTGCCGGCCGCGATCCGGGCGGGGGCCGCCGAGCCGGAGACCAGGGCGAGTTCGGTGACGTCCTGCGCGGACAGCCCACCGCCGCGGGCCTCCGGCAGGGCCGCCACCGCGCCCGAGCCGAAGGTGCCGATGGTCTCGGCGGCGGGCAGTTCGCCGGGCGGCGGCGGGGCCGACTCCCCCGCGACCAGCTCCCGGTAGGCGTCGGGTGAACGGCGCACCGTCTGGGCCGCGTTGTTGATGAGGATGTCCAGCGGCCCCTGGGCGCTCACCGAGTCGCAGAGCGCGACGACCTGCGCCGGGTCCCGCAGATCGATACCGACGATCTTCAGCCGGTCTATCCAGTCGGCGCTGTCCGGCATGGCCTTGAAACGGCGTACCGCGTCGGCGGGGAAGCGGGTGGTGACGGTGGTGTGGGCGCCGTCCCGCAGCAGCCGGAGCGCGATGTACATGCCGATCTTGGCGCGGCCGCCGGTGAGCAGGGCCCGGCGGCCGGTGAGGTCGGTGCGGGCGTCGCGGCGGGCGCGGTTCTCGGCCGCGCAGTTCTGGCACAACTGGTGGTAGAAGGCGTCGACTTCGGCGTAGCGGGTCTTGCAGACGTAGCAGGAGCGGGGGCGCCGGAGGATGCCGGCGATCTCACCGCGGGCGGTGCCGGAGGGCAGCACGCCCTGTGTCTCGTCGTCGATGCGCTCGGCGGAGCCGGTGGCGGTGGCCTCGGTGACGGCCTTGTCGTGCGCGGTCTTGGCGGCCCGGCGCTCCTGGCGGCGGCGCTGCTTGACGGTGCGGTAGATGCCGGAGGTGGCGCGGCGTACGGCGACGGCGTCGGGGTGGTCGACCTCCAGCCGGTCCAGCTCCGCCAGCACACTGAGGCAGACGGCGAGCCGCTCGGGGTCGATGCCCGGCCCGTACCCGTCGGGCTCCTGGGGCTCCGGGGCCGGCCGGGTGCCTTCTGTCACGGTCATCGCGTGGTGTTCCTCGTCGCCTCGGGCCCGAGGCGCGGCGCGGATCGCCCGGTGGTGGGCCCGTCCCACCAGCTCAGGAGGATACTGAAGCGCTCCCCGGCGGCAAAATGCCGGTTGACGGCACTCCCATGGGGACCGCGCGGCGCCGGGCCGCATCCGCTGACGGCCCGGCGCCTGGCCAAGGTCAGTTCAGCGCCGGGGGTGCGGCGCCGGCCCCCGTGCCCCAGCGGGACGGTTCGGCGCCGACGGTGAACGCCAGTTCCCGGATGTGCCGCAGCTCACCGGTGGTGAGGTAGGTGCGGTCCAGGTCGCGGCCGTCGGTGCGGGCGGACTGCACATAGCGGTCGGTGCCGGAGCTGCCCTCGGCCCGTACGGTGAGCCGGCCCTCGGGGTAGTAGCGCCGGTCCAGGGTGAGGTCGACCCGGTCGAAGAGCGGCGTGGACAGGCCCCAGGTGTCGGTGCCCGGCTGGACCGGGAAGATCCCGATCGAGGAGAGCACCTGCCAGGCGGACATGGTGCCCAGGTCGTCGTTGCCGGTCATGCCGGTGGGACTGTCCGTGAAGAGGGTGAGCGCGGCGTGCACCACGTCGGTCGTCTTCCACGGCTGCCCGGTGGACAGATAGGTGTACGGCGCGATCAGGTCGGGTTCGTTCTGCGGGTTGTACTTGTCCGCGTTGTAGTAGTCGTACGGCCCGTTGACCCACACCTCGCGGGCCGTCTTCTCCGGGTCGGCCAGGAGCCGGTCGTAGGCGAAGAAGGAGTCCAGGCGCTCGTTGGCGGCGTCGGTGCCGCCGATGAGGCCGACCATGCCGGGCAGGTCCTGCGGCACCAGCCACTGGTACTGCCAGGCGGTGCCCTCGTGGAAGCCCTCGCTCTTGGCCGGGTCGGCGGGGCCGGCGAAGGCACCGGAGCCGTCCCGGGCGCGGAAGAAACCGGTGTCCGGGTCGAAGATCCTGCGGTAGTTCTGGGCCCGTTCCGCATAGCGCCGGGCGTCCGCGTCATGGCCGAGGCCGCGCGCCATCTCGGCGAGCATCGCGTCGGACAGGGCGTACTCCAGGGTGGCGGAGGGCCCGTGGTCGTAGTCGGAGTCGCCGGGCTTGGCATGGGGACGGCCCTTGAGATACGGGGCGAACCCGTCGGCCAGATACTCCTTGTTGGCCTCGCGGCCCACGGCGGGCGAACCGGCCGGCGGCACCCCGTCGGCGTTCTTCTTCAGCGCCCGGTACGCCTCCTCCTCGTGGCCCTTGAGCAGGCCCTGCCGGTAGGCGTTGGTGAGGAAGGGAGTGACCGGGTCGCCGGTCATGATGTTGGTCTCGACGGTGCCGTAGCCCCACTTGGGCAGCCAGCCGCTGTCCTGGTCGATCCGCAGCACGGACAGCGCCATGTCCCGCGCCTCACGCGGGGCGAGGAGAGCGAGCAGTTGGGTCTGGGTGCGGTAGGTGTCCCACAGGGACCAGTTCTGGTAGTAGGTGAAGCGGCCGTCGGAGGAGACGGCGCGGTGCACCTTCTGGTCCCAGCCGGTGTAGCGGCCGTCCACGTCGCTGCCGATGTTGGGCGCGAGCAGGGCCCGGTAGAGCGAGGAGTAGAAGGTGCGGCGCTGGGTCTCGCTGCCGCCCCGCACCCGTACGTCGTCCAGCCGGTCCTGCCAGGCGGTGTCCGCGTCCCGCCGGGTGCGGTCGAAGGAACTCCCGCCCTCCGCACGGAGGTTGCGCTGCGCACCGGGCGCGTCCACGTAGGAGATGGCGGTGGTCGCCTCGACGGTGCGGTCCTTCGTGGTGTCGAAGCGGACATAGGCGCCGTTGCGTTCACCGCCGGCGGTGGAGCGGGTGGCGCCGGGGGTGACGGTGCCGCCCTTCCAGGTGCCGGCGGAGTCGAAGGGCCGGTCGAAGCGGGTGACGGTGTGCAGGGTGTACGGCTCGGTGTCCTGGCAGAAGCCGCGGCCGGTGATGGTGGTGCGCACGGTACGGCTGTCCAGCACCTCCACATCGGTGGCGACCGTCTTGTGCAGCGACTGGCCCGCGTTGAGCAGGACGTTGGCCTTGCCGGTGGCGGGGAAGGTGTAGCGCTGCACCCCGGTACGGGCGGTGGCGGTGAGTTCAGCGCGGATGCCGCTGTCGAGGGTGACGCCGTAGTAGCCGGGGTGCGCCTCCTCGGTGTCGTGGCTGAACTCGGCAGCGTAGCGAGCGTAGTCGGTCTCCGTGATGTCGCCGGTGGTGGGCAGGACGGGCAGGTCGCCGCCGAGTCCGCAGCCGACGCCGGAGATGTGCACCGCGGAGAAGCCGCGGATGTGGTTCTCGGCGTGGTCGTAGCCGGTGTTGTGGCCGGTGTCCGGGGAGAGCTGCACCATGCCGAAGGGCACCGCCGCGCCCGGGTAGGTGTTGCCCTCGTTCTCGGTGCCGATGAAGGGGTTGACCAGGTCGGTGAGGCGGGTGTCGGGGGGCGGGGCGGCCTGGGCGGCGGGCGCGACGAGGGCGCCGCAGAGCAGGGCCGCGGCCGACACCGCCGCCGCGGCGCGCGGGGAGAAGCCCCCTGCGCGGCGCCGGATCCATCTCATGGTGGCTGACCTCCGGGAGGACGGTGGACAACGTTGTCAGAACGCCGGGACATTCTTCGGGGCTCCGCTACCCCGCGTCAAGTACCGTGCACCGCCCGCCCGTTGCGCCGTCCACGCCCCCGCCCCCCTCCGCGCCCGCCCCGCCACCCCCCTGGGGGAGGACCCCGACCTCCGGGTACTCCATCGGTAGTACGACGTATTGAGTGCTCAGGGACGACGACGCGGGGTGGCGGCGCGAGGCATCGTAGAAGTATGGAAGCCGACCGTACGCCGCGTGGACCGCATCGCACCCCGGACCTGGTGCGGGCCGCGCGGACCCCGGGGGACGCCCGATGAGTCCTCTCGCCGTGTCCGTGCTGCTCTCCCTGGTCTCGGCGGTCGCGTACGCGGGCGGCGCCATCCTCCAGGAGCGGGTCGCCGCCACCGGGCCCGCCCGCCAGTACGCGCCGCTGCGCCGCCCCGCCTGGTGGGCGGCGGTGATCCTGAACGGCCTGGGCGCACTGCTGCATGTGGTGGCGCTGGCCTACGGTCCGCTCAGCCTGGTGCAGCCGCTCGGCGCCCTCACCATCGTCTTCGCGCTGCCGATGGCGGCGCTGCTGGTCGGCCGGCGGGCCGGGTCCACGGCCTGGCGCGGGGCGCTGATGGCGACGGTCGGCCTGGCCGGACTCCTCGCCCTCACCAGCGGTTCCGACACCGGCTCGCTGGACGGCCCGCAGCGGGTGATGGTCGCGGTGGTCACCGGCGGTTCGGTGGTGGCGCTGCTGGTGGCCGCCCAGGCCGTGCACCGGCATCCCGCGGTGCGCGCGGTGCTGCTGGCCACGGCGGCGGGCCTCGCCTTCGGTATCGCCTCCGTCTTCACCAAGACCGTCGCCGTGGACTGGACCCGCAGCGGCGTCGGCGGCCTGCTGCTGCCCAGCCTGGGCGTGATCGTGGTACTCGCCGCGGGCGGCCTGCTCCTCTCCCAGGCCTCCTACCGCGGCGCGGGCCTGGCCGCACCGCTGGCCACGGTCACCGTGGTCAACCCGGTGATCGCCGCCGCCGTCGGCCTCACCCTCTTCGGTGAGACCTTCCGCTACGGCACCGCGGGCACCGCCCTCGCCCTCGGCTGCGGAGTCGTCGCGGCCGGCGGCCTGATCCTCCTCACCACGGAACGCCTCACCGCCGGGACGACGGCCTCCGGCGAGACGGCACAGCCGAGGGCGCTGCCCGAGGCACATACGGCGAGCCCGGGCGGGAGCACCCGGCTGGAACCGGCAGACGAGACGGCGATGCCGACGGCACCGACCGCCGCGGGCACCGCCCCCACCCTCCCGGTCACCGCCCGCGGCGTCGTACGGGCCGCGGTGCGGGTGCCGCGGCCGGGGATGGCGGTGGTGCTGCCGGGGGCGGTGCGCCGGGTCGTGATGGACGAGTACTCCGGGGTGCCCAGGCCCGAACGGCTGCCGGAACCGGCCGAGTTGGCGGCCCCGCCGATCCTGGGACCGCTCGCCGACCTACCCGGATCCGCGGCCGGCCGCTCTCGCCCCGCCGCCGCGCCCGACGATCTGCTGCACGCGGGCAGCGGCCCCTGCGGACCGCTGCCGCCACCGCAGTCGGGTCTCAGATCCTGACGCCGCGGGCCCGCAGATAGGCGAGCGGGTCGACGTCGGAGCCGAAGCCGGGCCCGGTCCGCACCTCGAAGTGCAGATGCGGGCCCGACACATTGCCGGTGGCCCCGGACCGCCCGAGCCGCTGCCCGACCCCCACCCGCTGCCCGGCCCGTACCGAGATCGCGGAGAGGTGGGCGTACTGGCTGTAGCGGCCGTCGGCGTGCCGGACCACCACCTGGTAGCCGTAGCTGCCGCCCCAGCCGGCCGCGGTCACCCGGCCCGCGCCGACGGCCTTGACCGAAGTCCCCGTCGGCACAAGGAAGTCGACGCCGGTGTGGTAGCCCTTCGACCAGGAGCCGCCGGCCGCGTGGTACGCGGTGCCGATGGCGGCGGAGACCGGGGCCACAAGGTTCTTGCCGCTGTCGTGCGCGGGGTGGGCCGGGGTCCGGTGCCGCTCGGCGGGGGCGGGCGCGTGCTCGCGGGCACGGGGCGCGGGGGTGTGCTTACGGGCGGCGGGGGCGGTACCGCGGTCCTGGTCGTGGTGGTCGCGGTCGGGGTGGTCGCGTTCGTCGGCGGACCGGTGGTCGCGGCTGGTGTCCGTGGTGGGCTGGGTGTGCCGGGTGGGGGGACGTGGTGCGGGGGTGCGGCGCGGGGGCGGGGTGGTGGGTCCGGCGGTCGGGTCCAGGGTGAGGCGCTGGCCGGGCACGATCAGGTCCGGGTCCTCACCGACGATCTCGCGGTTCACCGCGTAGAGCCGGTGCCAACCGCCCGGTACCCGCTGCTCGTCGGCGATCCCGGAAAGGCTGTCGCCGCGCACCACGGTGTACATCCGGGCGCTGCCGGCCCGGGACTGCGGGGTGTCCTCGGGTCCCACCCCCGCTTCCCCGGCCCCGCGGTGTGCGGTGGCCGGTTCGGCGACGGTGGGGGTCTTCGACGGGGCCGGGCGGGCGACGTGCGGGGTGCCGCGGTCCGGGTGGGCGGCGGTGTCGCGGTTCAGTCCGGCGCGGGGGCCGCAGGCCGGCCAGGCGCCGGGGCCCTGGCCGCGCAGCACCCGCTCGGCGACGGCGATCTGCTGCTCCCGGGTGGCGAGGTCGGCCCGCCGCGCGTAGGCGAGCCCGCCGTACTCGGCCCAGGTGCTGCCGCTGAACTGGAGCCCGCCGTAGTAGCCGTTGCCGGTGTTGATGCTCCAGTCACCGCTGGCCTCGCAGGCGGCGACCTTGCTCCAGGTCGCGGCGTCGGCGGCGCCCGCGGGGGCCGCCCCGATGAGCGGGATCGCCATACCGGCGCCGCCGACGGTGGCGGTGAGCGAGGCCCGGTTGATCCGGTTCGGCTGATGTCTGCGGTGGCGTCCGCGTACGGCCATGAGGCGACCCCCTAGGTGCGGCCCCGGGCGGGGGCGCGTCTCGTTCCACGTGGCGCACCCCGCCGGGCAGCCGCGTGGGGCCGCCTCCCGTCACAAGGCGCCGCAAAACTAAGCGCCCGGAACAGGCCATGACAAGACAGCAATGAGCCGTGCATTTCACTCGGATTCGACGCCCGCGGACCTGCCCCGCGGCCCCGCACCACCCCCGTGTACTGCGGACTGCCCGCTACCGCCCCCACGGTCGCCACACCCGCCCCGCCACCCGGCCCCGGCCGAAACCCGACCGCCCGCATATCACGCCGGCCTGCCAACAGCCGCCGTACACAACGCCGTTGAGCGGCCAGCGGGAGTCAGGGCAGCAGTCGCTGCTCCTTCGCGATGGCCACGGCGGCGGCCCGGGTGTCGACGCCGAGCTTGGCGTAGATCCGGCCGAGGTGAGTCTTGACGGTGGCCTCGCTGATGAAGAGGGCCCTGGCGATCTCCCGGTTGGCCAGGCCCTGGGAGAGGTGGGCGAGGATGTCGCGTTCCCGGTCGGTGAGGGTCGGCCCGGGGTGCCGCATCTGTGCCATCACGCGGGTGGCGACGGGCGGCGACAACGCCATCCGCCCCTGTGCGGCGGCGTGGATCGCGGCGAAGAACTCCTCGGGCCGCTCCGCCTTCAGCAGATAGCCGGTGGCCCCGGCCCGCATGGCGCGGGTGATGTCGGCGTCGGTGTCGTAGGTGGTGAGGACCAGGACGCGCGGGCCGTCCTCGCCGGGGGTGGCGGTGAGGCGGCGGGTGGTCTCCACCCCGTCGATGCCCGCGCCGAGTTGGAGGTCCATCAGCACCAGGTCGGGCCGGAGCCTGGCGCAGAGCGCCAGCGCCTCCTCGCCGGTGCCGGCCTCCCCCACCACCTCGATTCCGTCCGCGCTGTCCAGCAGTGCCTGGAGTCCCGCGCGGACCACCGCATGGTCGTCGCAGAGCAGGACGCGCACGGGGGCGGTGGGCGGGGTGGACGGGTTCATCAGTTCGGCTCCAGGGGGACAGCGGCGGTGACGACGGTGCCCGATCCGGGCCGGGACTCGATGGTGAGGGTGCCGCCGAGCTGCCGCACCCGGGCCCGCATCGCCGCCACCCCGTGACCGCGTCCGTCGGCGGTCCGGCCGGGGGCGGCGGCCGGGTCGAAGCCGCGGCCGTCGTCCGCGACATCCAGCACCACCTGGTCGTCCAGGCAGGTCAGGGTGAGCGCGGCGGTCGCCGCACCGGAGTGCTCCCGGACATTGGCGAGGGCGCCCTGGGCGATACGGAGCAGGGCCGCGCGGACCGTCTCGGGAAGCTCCGCGTCGCTGCCGTCGAGGTGCAGCCGGACGGTGAGCCGCTCGCCGGACTCGCGGCCGGCGAGGGCGCCCAGCGCCTGGTGGAGGCTGCCGCCGGCCTGCACCAGGTCGGCGGGGGCGAGGTCCTGGACGAAGCGGCGGGCCTCGGTCAGATTGTGCTCGGCGATGGCGGTGGCGGACCGTACATGGCCGCGGGCCTTGTCCGGGGCGGACTCCCAGGTGCGTTCGGCGGCCTGGAGCAGCATCTGCTGGCTGGACAGGCCCTGGGCGAGGGTGTCGTGGATCTCCATGGAGAGCCGCTGGCGTTCCGCGAGGGTGCCGGCGCGGCGCTCGGTGGCGGCGAGTTCACGGCGCATGGTGCTCAGGTCGTCGATGAGGGCGCGCTGCCGCTGGGCCTGCCGTTCCATGCGCGTGAAGACCGCGGTGGCGAGCGCGGCCACGGCGGGCGGCCCGACGACCAGATCGACGTCGACCCGGCGCGCGAGCTGGAGTTGGGCGATCACCACCAGCACGGTCAGCAGCCCCACCAGTACGTAGGCGGCGCGGGTCGGCAGCATCCGCAGCACCGTGTAGAAGAGGGGCACCGCCACCCAGGCGAACGACGGCGCCAGCGCCACCAGCACCGCCCAGACGGCGACCACCGCGACCAGCCACAGCAGCCGGTCCCACCGCGGCCGCGACACCGCACCCCGTGCCTCGGTGAAGGCCCCGGTGGCCAGCTCCACCAGGTACAGCAGCGCGAGTACGGCGGCGAGCGCGACGGTCCACGGTGCGCGCGGCTCCCCGCCGTGCCGCTGCGCGAAGCGCGCCAGCGAGGAGCCGAGCAGCAGGAAGAAGGCCGCATGGGTGACGAAGGCGAGCACCCGCGCATCGCGTTCCTCCGCACCCCCGCCCCCGCTCCACCCTCTGATTCCCACGGCACACACTCCTCGGCAGACGTCCCGGCCTCCCCGTCATTGTCGGCGGCCCCGGAAGACGCGCGGGTCAACCGATCGGATGACCCGCACGACGGCGGGGAGCGGGCGACGGCCGCCAGATGATGCAAACCCGCACAATACGGCGGACATCATCGAGCCGCCGTTTCCACGGCCGACCCGCACCCTGTGAGGCAGCGCAGCCATGAGCCTGAGCATCCGCAACCAGCTTCCCGACACCGTCACCTCCGTCACCACCGGGGAAGCCATGGCGACCGTCCGGGTCCGCCTCGCGGGCGGACAGGAGGTGACCGCGGCGATCACCGCCGAGTCCGCCGGGGACCTCCGGCTGGTCGAGGGCACCGCGGTCGACCTCCTGGTGAAGTCCACCGGGATCTCCCTCGCCACCACCTGACCCGCCCCGGTACCGCGCCCCGCCAACGGCGCCTGCCGGCCCGCCCGTTGGACGACCGGGCCGAGCCGGAGCGGCCGGCGGCGGGGGCGGGCCCGGTGCCGCATGTCACCATGGCCGGGCGCCGGACGGGCGGGCCCCGCGGCCCGCCCCCACTCCCGGGCCGCCCGCCGGCGCGACCGCAGTGCCCCTGTACGCCGACCCGAGTGGAGCCCCGAATGCCCAGCACGTCCGCCCCCGAACCCACCGCCCGTATCGGCGTCACCGGGCTCGCCGTCATGGGCAGCAACCTCGCCCGGAACTTCGCCCGCCACGGCCACACCGTCGCCGTCCACAACCGCACCCCGGCCCGCACCCGCGCCCTGATCGACGCCCACGGCCACGAAGGGGACTTCGTACCGGCCGAGAGCGCCGAGGAGTTCGTCGCCTCCCTGGTCCGGCCCCGCCGGATCGTGATCATGGTCAAGGCGGGTGCGGCCACCGACGCGGTCATCGAGGAGTTCGCCGCGCTGCTGGAGGAGGGCGATGTCCTCATCGACGGCGGAAACGCCCACTTCGAGGACACCCGGCGCCGGGAACGCGCCCTGCGGGAGCGGGGCCTCCACTTCGTCGGCAGCGGAATCTCCGGCGGCGAGGAGGGCGCGCTGAACGGGCCCAGCATCATGCCCGGCGGCTCCACCGAGTCCTACGCCTCCCTCGGCCCGCTGCTGGAGAGCATCGCGGCCACCGCCCCCGACGGCAGCCCCTGCTGCACCCACATCGGTCCGGACGGCGCCGGGCACTTCGTGAAGATGGTGCACAACGGCATCGAGTACGCCGATATGCAGCTCATCGGCGAGGCGTACCAACTGCTGCGCGACGTCGCCGGCTACTCCCCGGCCCGGATCGCCGAGATCTTCCGCGGCTGGAACGCCGGGCGGCTCGACTCGTACCTCATCGAGATCACCGCCGAGGTCCTCGCCCACGTCGACGCCCGCACCGGGCAGCCCTTCGTGGACGTGGTGCTCGACCAGGCCGAGCAGAAGGGCACCGGACGCTGGACCGTGCAGACCGCGCTGGACCTGGGAGTGCCGGTGTCCGGGATCGCGGAGGCCGTCTTCGCCCGCTCCCTGTCCGGGCACGCCGCCCTGCGCGAGGCCTCCCGCGACCTGGCCGGCCCCACCCCGCAGCCGCTGGACGAGCAGGCCGCCGCCGCCTTCGCCGACCAGGTGGAACAGGCGCTCTACGCCTCGAAGATCGTCTCCTACACCCAGGGCTTCCACGAGATCACCGCCGGCAGCGAGCAGTACGGCTGGGACGTCGACCCGGGGGCGGTGGCCGCGATCTGGCGCGGCGGCTGCATCATCCGCGCCGCGTTCCTGGACCGCATCCGCAGCGCCTACGCGGCCCGCCCCGACCTGCCGAGCCTCCTCGCCGACAAGGGCTTCGCCGCGGAGACCGCGGCCGCCCAGGACGACTGGCGTGCGGTGGTGTCGGCCGCGGTACGGCAGGGCGTCCCGGCCCCCGGTTTCGCCGCGGCCCTCGCCTACTACGACGCCCTGCGCGCCCCCCGCCTCCCCGCCGCCCTCACCCAGGCCCAGCGCGACTACTTCGGCGCCCACACCTACCGCCGCACCGACATCCCCGGCTCCTTCCACACCCTCTGGGGCCAGGACCGCACCGAGACGGAGGCGTAGGCCCGCACATCGCGTTAACCGGTCCTCGGCTCACGGCACTTGGGGTCCCCGCCTGATCGGTCCGGGCCGCGGGTCGGGCTCCGGTACCGGGTCGGGGCCGGGCGGCTTGGGAATCGGTGACGGCGCGGGCTCGGGCACGGGCCGCGGGCCGGGAGCGGGGCCGGGCTCGGGCGCCGGTTCCGGTCCCGGCTCGGGTACGGGAGACGGCGGACCGGGCTCGGGACTCGGCCCCGGAGTGGGCCCCGGCGGCACCGGGTCGGGGTGGGGATGCGTCATGACGGCCTCCCAGCCGTGCGTACGGTCAAACCGTCCGGCGGCCCCGCCGGGCGTCCGGACCCACCCTGCGGGTACCCGGCCCGATCACCCGGCACACGGCCCCGCCCCGTACCACCACGGGCGACGCTCAGTACGCCGCCGGTACCGCCCCCGGGCTGCGCCGCTGGTCACCACCGGGCACCGGCTCCGAGGGGTCCGCGCCCAGCGAGACGATCCGGTTGCCCCCGTCCACATGCACCACCCGCGGCCGCAACCGACGCGCCTCGGCGTCCTCGACCTGCGCATAACTGATGATGATCACCAGGTCCCCGGGGTGCACCAGATGCGCGGCGGCCCCATTGATCCCAACCACCCCCGAGCCCCGCTCCCCCTCGATCACATACGTCTCCAACCGCGCCCCATTACTGATGTCCACAATGTGCACCAACTCCCCCGGCAGCAGATCCGCCGCCTCCAACAACTCCCCGTCGATCGTCACCGACCCCACATAGTGCAGATCGGCCTGAGTGACGGTGGCCCGGTGAATCTTGGACTTGAACATGGTGCGCAACATCAAGGCACTCCCGGATCTCAGCTCCCTGCCTGCCTTTTCGCAGGTCAAGGGCGTTTTCCTTGCTCCGTGACCAGTCGCATGTCCGGCCAGCATTCCCCGCGTTTTCCAGGACTCATGCTGACCACTTGCTGACTTTTCTGACGTACCGTCATGTCGATCCAGGAGGCTTGCCACGCCCGCCCGAACTTCACCACGACGACGGCACAAGCCTACTCAGCCCCCTCCGCGGATGACCGTGACCGCCGTCACTCAGGCGACCGGATCAGCAACCAGGGCACCGGCCGTCTTTCCAGAGCCCGGTTCACTCGCCTACTCGAAGCGGCTTGACCAGACCGCCCGTTCCGCTTCTGAGGAAGCGGCGCCAACGGAATATCAAGGACACCGGGCGCATCAAAGCAGCGCGCGAACATACAGCCGGATCGCCGGTTAGCCAAACCGGCGATCCTCAGGACGATGTCAACAATCGACCTACGGCCCCTGACGGTGACGTAAGGCAGCGCCATTAAATTCCTCCGACGCGTAACGTCGAGCCTATCCGTATGGATACATCTGACGTGGCGACGATGCTCAGCATGTCCACAGCGTGGTTCTACAGGGAAGCTTCAAAACTAGGCTTGAAAGGCTACAAGCTCGGCCGAGGAAGGAACGCCAAGGTTCTTTACAAGAGGACCGAAGTTTTCAAACGGCGGGAGCAGCAGAGGATCCATTAGAGCCTCGGCGATCAGAAGCGCCGACAAGCAAGCGCAGTGACGCTCGATCTGCGTCTCCACCCGCAGGTCCAGACCGCTGTGGCAGGATCGGCTGCGAACACCCCGGTGGCCCCCTGGCTCGATCAAGCGATGTCGCCGGGGCTCTGCTCTGCCCGAGGCACCGTCCAGCCGCGTCGATCTCCTCGTTGGCACCGGCTTACGGTCAAACCCATGGACCATGCGCACATGGCGAAGGGCCCTCCCCCTGGATACTCGCGTTGTCGCCGACTGATCAGGCGTCCTACGCGCGGGACCTCCGACGCCGCGCGCCGATCAGCAGCAAGTGGAGATCGCCGAGCCGGCCTTCTGGAAAGAGACGCTGCGGCCGTCGCTGCGGAACTCGGCAACGCCGACCTCAATGGCTCGCCGAAGGCGAAGTCGCGGAGCGCCCTAGCGGCGGACCCGACGAGCCAGGGGATCGGCCCTCCTCTCGTTCAGGAGATGCTTGCGGGACCGCAGCGCGGGCTCATCCTCTGGCCAGTCGGCAGCCGCCGAACCGGGGCTCACGGCGTGCTGTTCTCCTCGAACTCGATCTCGACCAGCGGGCTCCCCCGGGTCCAGGCGTCGATGTTCTCGGCAGACGCCGTCGTCCACCCGCCCATCCTCTCGAGTCCGTGCAGGATGAGCGTGACGAGACGCCGCTTCTCATGCGGGTCTGTGATCTGCACGCCCCTCGCGGCCACGTCTGCCGTCACGCCGTGCTTGAGGTGCACGACCATCCGCGGGTCCTTGAGCAAGTTGGCGTACCAGTCGCGTCGGCCAGGGCTCCCGCTGAGGAACCAGCGCCCGTCGACGTGGTGGAACCAGATCTCGATCCGCCGCGGCTCCCCACTGGACGCGCCGTAGGTGGTGATGTCGACGGTGCGCTCGCGGGACGAGGCGTCCGGGGCGATATCAAGGGCGGCGTGGACGTCGTCGTTCATAGGTCGGGTCACTTCTTCCTCGTGGGCGGATCTGCCAAGTGCGTGCTCAGCAACGTAGCCGTCGCGCTCGGCTGACTGCGGCGCTGAGAGAGTCCCTCCTGGAGGGAGTACCGACAGAGTCTTGGTAGGCCCCGTAGCCGGTGAGCCCTTGGAGGGCGTCGAACTCGGCCAGTGCCGGGATTGGCAGCCCCAAGACCGGACGGACGGCTTCTACGGCGGCGCCTTCCGCGTCTCCGCCGAAGAGACCGATCAACACAACGTCGCACTGTGCTTCAGCGAGGGCGAGAGGCGGGGCTCGTCCTTCACCCGTTCTCCGGGCAGGTGCACGTTCTGATGCGGCAGAGATCGGCGTCGAGGTGCGTCCGCCGCCGGACCACGAGTGAGCCGCCGGGTCAGGCTGGTTTGGTCCAGTAGTTCGCCAGCATCTCGCCGGGCCATGCGGGCTCGTGGACGGTCCCGCGCGGTCCCATCTCCGCGAAGTAGGGCGACAGGTCGTAGATCTTCGTGCCGACCACGGCGTCCAGGTCGGTCACATACAGGCTGAGCCCGTCGACCTTCAGCAACCGCGGGAAGCTTTGCGCCAGTTGGTTGGGCCTTCGGTGATTTCGGTGGGCGAACGTGCCGGTGGCCGGCCACCGGGCGTTTCCACGAGGGCTACGTGCGTGGTATTCGATGTCATCGGGAGACGCCTGGTCGAAGTGCCACACGACGACCAGGTGGGAGAACTCTTCCAGGCCCTGCACGGAGTCGAGGGGGAACTCTGCGTCGAGCTGGATCACGGACTCGACACCTCCCCAGAAGTCATCAGCGATGGCGGTACGGCCTGCGACAACTTGGCCGATCGGCTTGATCTCCAAAGCCATGGCTCCAGCCCTTCCCATCGGTCTCGATGACATGTGTGATCAATCTACTCGGGACAGGTATGAAGCGGCCCGTGCGTCAAGCGAGCTGGTCACGGGGATGCCGCGCTTGCGGTAGGGCGACAGAAGTTGCCGCATGTCAACGACCGTCTGGCGGGCACGGCCCGAGTAGATTCCGTCCTCCATCGCGTCCAGGACATTGGTCCACGTCGCGCAGGCTTCCTCGACTCCACGCTGCGCGATCTGAGCGGCACCCATGTATCCGAGGGTGACCGCGTGCGTGCGCCGGAACGCAGCTCCTCGCGTGCGCACGGAGTGCCGGAACTCCTTGACGGGCCCACGGTGATCGCCGAGATCCCGCAGTGTGCACGCGGTCTCGTGCGCGAGAGACGCTTCGCCGAAGAAGAAGGTCCGGTCCGGCTCCCTGATCCCGTCACTGGCCTTCGACAGATCGTCCTCGGCGCGGAGAAGCGCCGCTGTCGCCTGCTGCTTGTGGCCATTCACGGCGAGGGTGCGCGCGTGGACCACACCAAGGAGTGCTCGTTCGCGGGGAGTTGCTGCCGTATACCGCTCGCCGTGCACCGAAGTCTGTGCGATCTGGAGGGCTTCGCGGCGAAAACCCAGGTCGAGCGCCTGGTGCGCCATCGCACGCAGGATGTGTCCACTGAGGGGTGCATCGCCGGAACGAGCTGCCAGCTTCACCGCGGTATTGAATCGCCGGAGCGCGAACGCATGATCGCTGTTGTCGAAGGCCATCCAGCCGGACACGTAGGCGAGTTCGGCGGCCGCCGAGAACATCGCCTGCCGGGTCGTGTCGTTGGTGAAACGGCCCCGGAGGAAGTCGTAGATATCGTGCTTCAGATACTCATCGACCGCCCGCCGGCCGTGACCGCCGCCGCGCCGCTGGTCCATGCGCGAGAAGGCCAGGGTCAGTTCTCGTACCGTCTCGACGTCCCCGTGACCGACACGCTTCCCCGTCGATGGCTCCTCCGCGGACGGCTGCGACATGCCGTCCCACCACGCTTCGTCCGGAAGTACCAAGGCCGCAGCGGAATACACACCACCCGCTAGCAACCGCCGCCGGCCTGTGTCCACTCCACCCTCCAAGTCGCTCAGCGCGATCAGGGGATCGACGCGCCAGTCCAGCGCCCCCTGCGCTGGTGAGGTGGAAGCTGAGAACCCGGCCTCTTGCGGCGTGATCTCACGCTTCAAACGGCGGGACAGAGCCTGGCACAAGATAGCGGGCGCGACCCCTCTCTCGGTTTGCCCGCACTATGACTCGTCTCCGGCAGCACCGTCATGCAGATCAGCACGCAGAAGTCCTCCGCGCCCTCTCTCGGCGACGCGCAGTGGAGTCACGTTCTGACCTTCACCGTGTCAGGACAGACCACCGTGGTGAAGCAGACTGCGGTACGGGGCGGCGACCTGCTCATGGTCGTCGCCGGTTCTCCGGCCCTCGTGGACCGGCGCCTCCGCAAGGCACTCGCCAAGCCAACGGCCACCGGCTAGCACCCGACCGGCGCCTCCGCCCCTATCACCCCAAACGGGCACGCTGCCCGGCCCCCCTTGAGGAAGGCCGGGCCTACTCGTTTCTGCAGCGTCCGGACTGCACTGCCGCCGGGTACGTCACTCCACCCCCTCCCCCGCCGTCACGGGTTCCCGCTCCAACTCGCCCCGCCGGTAGGCGTCTTGGCGGGGGACGGAATCCTCCCGGGAATCGGCCCGGCGGGTTTTTCCCGTGCGCAATTCCTCCCGAGTGGCAGGCCCGGTACCGGAGTTGATGGCCCAGCGGGCGATCAGGAAGGAGAGGGGGGTGGCGAGGACTCCTGCGGTGAGGGCGGCGATGTTCTTCTCCATGCCCAGGGAGTGCACGCCCAGGAAGAGAAGGGCGCCGCTGGACACCATGTTGACGAGGGCCGACAGCGGGAAGCGGAGGAACGCGCGCCAGGTGGGCCGGGTGCGGCAGGTGACGTAGGAGTTCAGAAAGAACGAGCCGACGACACTCACCGCGAAGCCGATGACATGGGCGACCAGATAGGGGATCCACCGGTTGAGCGTGGCGAACACCCCCATGTACACAGCGGTGTTGACGATTCCGATCGAACCGAAGGTGAGGAACTGCCGCACGGTGTGCAGTCCGCCGGCGCGGCCAAAAACCGCTTTCGGAGGGCGCCCGCCCGGCACCGTCGGGGTCGGCGGACCGCTGTCGTCGCCCGTGTCCGGGACGGCCCGCGCCGGACTCTCCTCCGTTTCGCGCACCACGTACAGCGGGCGCCGTTTGGTCTCGCTGTAGATGCGGCCGACGTATTCGCCGATGACGCCGAGGGTGGCGAGCTGGATTCCGCCCAGCGCCACCACAGCGGTGATCAGTGTGGGGAATCCGGGGACTTCCACGCCCGTGAGGACGACATCGGCGATGATCCACAGCGCGTACGCGAATGCCGCCAGCGACAGGGCGAGCCCGGCGTAGATGACGAGGCGCAAGGGGCGGCTGTTGAAGGAGATCAGGCCGTCGATACCGTAGTTGAGGAGCCGGCGGCCGCCCCATTTCGAAAGGCCCGCGGCCCGGCAGACGTTCTGGTACGTGAAGCTGACGGTGTCGAAACCGATCCAGGAGAAGATTCCTTTGGAGAACCGGTTGGCTTCCGGCAGGGCGAGTACCGCGTCGACGGCGCGGCGGGAAAGCAGCCTGAAGTCGCCTTCGCCGTCCACCACATCGACGTCCATACAGCGGCCGATCGCCCGGTAGTACGCCGAACTCACCGTCCTGCGCACGGCCCCCTCGCCGGACCGGTCACGGCGGGCGATGACCTGGTCATAGCCGTGCTGCCGCAACTCCAGCATGCGGTGGAGCAGTCCGGGCGGGTGCTGGAGGTCGGCGTCCATCAGCACCACGTCGTCGCCGCGTGACATGCGCAGGCCCGCCAGCATCGCCGCCTCCTTGCCGAAATTCCGGCTGAAGGAGGTGTAGCGGACCCGGTCGTCCGCGGCGGCCAGGCTGCGGAGACGGGCGCAGGTGGTGTCGCTGCTGCCGTCGTCGACGTAACAGATCTCGAATGATCTCTGTGTCTCGGCGAGGACCGAAGTCAGGGCGCTGTGAAAGGTGTTGATCACCTCCTCCTCGTTGAAACAGGGCACGACAATGGAGATACGGCAGCCGTCCATTCGACACCTCGGCGGTGTGAGCGCAGTCCTTCCGACTACTGCGGTCATGATGGCGCATCACAGTTAAGGGAGAACTAAAAGAATGCTGTGGCGCGGGGCATTCTGCCGTCTTCGGCATCTCGTCCCGATCCGATGGAACCCGGCGGTCCGAACGCCCGTCTTCTTCTTCTAGATTGGTCTCAGGGCCGGGCCCGATCCCGGCCGTATCTCTGCTCTCCGCGCCGAGAATTCTTTTCCGGCCCCGAAGGGAAAGGGGCAGCCCGTGGCACAAGCCCCACAAACGGCTGGCCAGAACACCGTGCCCGTCCGGAACGGCGAGCCGGTGGGAAATGACATGCCTGTTCGGAATGAAGCACCTCCGGATACCGGGCATATGCGCTGGTGGGGCCCCGCGGGGGCGGCGGCCGGGCTGCTGGCCGTACTGCCGCTCGCCCTGCTCGCCTTCGCCGCGTGGAACTCCCGGTGGGTGCGTCCCGGCGGCGACGACTGGTGCTTCATCCCGGTGGTCCGGGACGGCGGACTGTCCGCGATGGTGGGCAAGTTCTACTTCCACGACAACGGGCGCCTCGCCAACGCCGTCCTGGTGTGGGCCTACGCCCGGTTCGGCGAGGCGGGCCAGCGGTGGTTCGCGCCGGTCAGCGGCCTGCTGATGCTCGCGATGCTGTGGGCCTTCGCCGCCGCCGTCCTGCACGCGGCCCGGCTCAGGGCCCCGCGGGGCGCCGGGCTGCTGGCGGCGTCCATGGTGACGGTGCTGTTCCTGCTCGGCTCACCCAACACGTACAAGACGTTCTACTGGCCGGCCGCCTCCGTCTCCCACACCCTGCCCCCGGTGCTCGCCTGCGCGGCCGCCATCCCCGTACTGCGGGCCTCGACGCGGCGCGGGCGGATCCTCGCACTGCTCACCGTGGTGATCGCGGGGGTGTCGCTGGGGCTGCTCTCCGAGGAGACCAGCATCGTGGTGTGCGCCGTCCTGGCCTGCGCGCTGCTGATCAGCGGCCGTGCCTTCCCCGAGGCGCGCCGTGAGTACCTCCGGACGTGCAGCGCCGCCGGGATCCTGAGCGTCGTGATCGGCATCCTGGTCCTCTACACCTCCCCGGGATCGCTGCACCGTCGGGAGAAGAAGCACGCTGGGACCATGCTCACCGCCGACTCCCTCCGCGCGTCGCTGCACGCCTTCCGGGAGATCGCCGCCGCCGTCCTCACGACCTGGCCGTACCTCGGTGCGGTCGCGGCGGGCGTCATCCTGGGCCTGCTGATCCGCGGGCCCCTGGGCCGCCGCGCCCCGGGGAAGACCGACGCGCTGGTGGCCAGCGCGGGCGTCTGCGCGCTGCTGGTCTCGGGCTATGTGTGCACGGTCATCACGTACCCCGTCTTCGGCCGGGGAGTGGTCACCTCGACCCGCCTCTGGAACGACTACCTGCTCCTCTACATCCTTCTCCTCGTCTACGCGGGCACCCTCCTCACCCGCACCCTGCGCAGCCGGGCACTCCCAACTCCCGCCGTGCGGAAGGGAGTCGGGGTGCTGGGAGCCGTCGCCGCCGCCACGGTGTGCGTCCTCGCCTGTGTCACACTCACCACCTCCCTCTCCGGTCTCGGGTCCCAGATGCGCACCCACGCACAGCTCTGGGACGCCCAGGACCAGCGGATGCGGGACCAGGCCGCCGCCGGAGCCCAGGTCCTGCCGTACACACCACTGCACCTCAGCAAGATGACCGAACCCTTCCGCCACCACGGCCGCGCCCAGTGGCCCGCCTCCTGCATCGCCGACTACTACGGGGTCCGCCGGATCACCCACGCCCCACCGACATCGCACACCAAAGGCGGCCACTGAGCCAACTACCCATCCGTGAGCGTCAGTTGAGCCGCGCGTCGGCGTAGGCGGCCATCGCGTCCCGCTGGTACTCGGCCAGCCCGGAGGCGACCCCGTCGTACGCGGCACGCCACTGCGGGGCGTCCACGTAGGCCCGCCCGATGGCCCTGAACGCGGCCGCGTCCGGGATCCACATCCGGCAGACACCCCGGTCGTGAGCGTCGACCTCAGCCTGTACGGCAGGGTCGGTCACCGATGTGGCGGCCCGCATCAACGCGGCCATCCGCACCATCGCCGCCGTCGCCTCCTCCTACATCCGCTCCATCTCCGCCGCGTCGACCGTGGCGGGCGAACCGCGCCGACTCGCGAACTGCTTTCCTCTGACGGCCGACTGAGGTGTTCTCACAACGAACCGGCCGCCTGAAGGAAGCGAGTTGAGGCGCAAACTGCTTGGGATGCCATGACTCCAGTCTCACCCGGCGGGCACCCGGTCCACAGGGCGGAGGGGCCCTGCCGTTACCCCGGAAGAGCCCGCCCTGTCGTACCGGAGCAATCCGGGCGAAGGTTGATGAGAAAGACGCCGGCCCCCTTGGCATGGTCCGGGCTCCGACCGCACGACCTGTCGGGCCCGGCGAGTGTGAGGAGACGGGCGACGCCACCGACCGGAGAAGGCGAGATGCGGTACATCAAGCTGCGTGACCTGGAGGTTTCCCGTATCGGGCTGGGTGCCATGGGCATGTCCCACGGCTACACCGGCTCGGGCACCGATGACGCGGAGTCGATCAGGACCGTGCACCGGGCGCTGGAGTTGGGCGTCACGCTCATCGACACCGCCGAGATCTACGGTCCCTATACCAACGAGGAGCTGCTCGGGCGGGCGCTGAAGGGCCGCCGGGACAAGGTGGTGCTGGCGACGAAGTTCGGTCTGGTCGCACACGGCGGCGACGGAGCGTGGCACCTGGACTCCAGCCCGGCCAACATCCGTACCGCGGTTGAGGGTTCCCTGACGCGGCTGGGTACCGACCACATCGACCTGTACTACCAGCACCGGGTGGACCCGAACACCCCGATCGAGGAAACCGCCGGCGCCGTGGGCGAGTTGATCGCCGAGGGGAAGGTGCGCGCCTTCGGTCTCTCCGAGGCCGGCCCGGACACGATCCGTCGCGCCCACGCCGTCCAGCCGGTCTCGGCGGTCCAGTCGGAGTACTCACTGTGGACCCGCGGGATCGAGGAGCGCGTCCTCCCTGTCCTCCGGGAGCTGAGCATCGGCCTGGTCCCGTTCTCCCCGCTGGGCCGCGGCTTCCTGACCGGCACCATCCGCTCCACCGACCAGTTCGACGAAGGGGACTTCCGCCGCGGCAACCCGCGTTTCACCGGGGAGAACTTCCAGCGCAACCTGGCACTCGCCGACGCGGTCAAGGCTCTGGCTGCCGAGGCCGGCGCCACGCCTGCGCAGGTCGCGCTGGCCTGGCTGCTCGCCCAGGGCGATGACATCGCCCCGATCCCCGGCACCAAGCACGTCAGCCGCGTCGAGGAGAACACCGCAGCCGACGCGGTCACCCTCACTGCCAGGCAGCTGAACGAGCTGAGCAACCTGCCGCCCGCGATCGGCGACACCCACACCGAGGCCCAGGCACAGATGCTCGAACGCTGACCAGCCGCACCGCCCGTCACTGCCCCGCACAGCGAAGGACATTCCGTCGATGCAGACCGTCACTCTCAACAACGGCGTCGAAATGCCGCTCCTCGGCTTCGGCGTCTACCAGATCCCCGCCGAGAACACCGAGCGCGCCGTCTCCGAGGCGCTGGCCGCCGGCCACCGCCTTCTGGACACGGCCGCCGCGTAGGGCGCCCTCACTCGGGGCCAGCCGAGGGTGAACATCAGGGCCGGGCCGAAGGTACGACAGCCGGGCGGCGAGCGTCCCGGCGGGTGGGGCGGTGCCAGTGCTGGCGCTGGTGCTGGTGCTCACGAGGCGGTCTCGGTGGGTACGGCTTCGGGAAGGGGTGCTCCGGCGGGGCGGGTGAGGGCTGTGGCGAGGCGGTCGGTCGTCTGGGGCAGTAGTCGGTAGTACACCCAGGTCCCGCGTCGCTCGGAGTCGATGAGTCCGGCCTGCTTCAGCAGTTTGAGGTGGTGGGAGATCGTCGGCTGGGAGAGGGCGAAGACCGGGGTGAGGTCGCAGACGCAGACCTCGCCGCCGGCGCGGGAGGCGATCATCGACAGCAGCCTCAGCCGCACCGGATCACCCAGGGCCTTGAAAACCTTCGCCAGCGTCTCGGCCTGACCCTCGTCCAGCGGCGCCGTCAGCAGCCCCGGGCAGCAGGCGTCCGGACCTTCCTGGCCCACCATCACGAATTCCTTTTTCGACATGCTTCTATGTTGACGTTTTTCGATGCAAGGCACAAACTTGAATCGAAAGACATCGATGCAACCTGATCAGGGAGACGCCATGTCCCGTATGCAACTCGCCCTCAACGTCGCGGACCTCGAAGCGTCGGTGACGTTCTACTCCAGGCTCTTCGGCGTCGAGCCCGCCAAGCGCCGTCCCGGCTACGCGAACTTCGCCATCACCACCCCGCCGCTCAAGCTCGTTCTCATCGAGGGCGAGCCGGACCAGGAGACCCGCCTGGACCATCTCGGCGTCGAGGTCACCTCCACCGAGGAGGTCACCGCCGCCACCGGCCGCCTCAAGGAATCCGGGCTCGCCACCTTCGAGGAGAACGACACCTCCTGCTGCTACGCGCTCCAGGACAAGGTGTGGGTGCACGGCCCCGGCAAGGAACCGTGGGAGGTCTACGTCGTCAAGGCCGACGCCGACCAGATGGGCAAGGACATCCCCGCGGCCCCCGCCGCAAGCCAGGAGCAGACCACGCAGACCGTCGCACCTCCCGCCGGCTGCTGCGGCAACTGACCCGCGTGCTTGTCCTCGCGCTGCTGGCACGGGTCTCTGATCCGGCCATGGGTGATCAGCCGGCCCCTGTCTGGGCCGTGAGGCGCAGGTCACTTGGTGGTCACGCAGGGTGGGTTGTACGGGAGTTGGCGGACGTATCGGCTCCATTGCTGACGGGTCAGGGCGCCGGAGCTCCCGGCGCAGATCCGGCTGATGGCGGACTCGACGTCGAGGTCCCAGAGCGTGGCCACGCCGTCGTCGGTGGTGGCGGCCAGGGTGTGACCGTCGGGGCTGAACGCCAGAACGGCGACGGGTCCGGTCTCCACGGTCAGCGGCCGGCCGATGGAGGTGGGGTGGTCGGGATCGGTGACGTCCCACAGGTTGATGGTGCCGTCGTCGGTGTGGCCGGCCGCCGCGAGGGTGTGACCGTCCGGGCTGAACGCCACCGACCACAGGCTGCCGCCGGGTACCGTCAGGGAACTGCCCCTGCGCGTGAGGTGGTTGGGGTCGGTGGCGTTCCACAGGGTGATGGTGCCGCGGCTGTTCCCGGTGGCGAGCGTACGGCCGTCGGGGCTGAACGCCACCCAGGTGCTGGTGCCGGCCGGCTGGTCGATCTTCTGCCCGACGCGGACCCCGGGGTCCGTCGTGCTCCACAGGCCGACCTCGCCGTTGCTGCCGTCGCCGCCGGCCGCCAGCATCGTGCCGTCGCGGCTGAACGCCAGGGACTTGACGGACCTCGTGTGGTCGTTGGAGATGCCGGGCTGGACGACGGGGTGCGCGGGGTCGCTGACGTCCCACAGGGCGATGCTGTCGAGCGGGTCGTCGCCGGCCACGGCCAGGGTGTCGCCGTCGGGGCTGAACGCCAGGGAGAAGACGGGCCCGTGCGCCCCGGTGAGGGTCTCACGGAGGCGAACGGGACGGCTGGGGTCGGCGGTGTTCCACAAGGTGACGGTGCCGCCGCCGTCACCTGCGGCCAGGGTGTGCCCGTCCGGGCTGAACGCCACGGCTTCGACCGGATCCTCGGGGCCGGTGAGCGGATCACCGCGGGGAGCGGGGTGGTTGGGGTCGGCGGTGTTCCACAGCGAAACGGTGTTGTTCTGGTTCCCGGCGGCCAGGGTGCGCCCGTCAGGTCGGAACGCCACCGATGCCACATTGCCGCCGGCGCCGCTGATCCGGGTCGGCGGCAGATTCCACAGATCGACGCTGCCGTCAAGGTTCCCGGCTGCCAGGGTGCGGCTGTCGGGGCTGAAGACCACGTCGCTGACCGCGTCGCCGGGACCGGTCAGCGGCCGGCCCAGCGGGCCGATGGCCTCGGGGTGGGTGACGTTCCACAGATGGATGGTGTGGTCGGCGCTGCCGGCCGCCAGGGTGTGACCGTCCGGGCTGAACGCCACCGACATGACGGGCTGGGCGGGACCTGTCAGCGGCTTGACCAGGGGGGCGGGGTGGCCGGGATCCGCGACCTTCCACAGGTGGACCGTGCTGTCGCTGGATCCGGCGGCCAGGGTGTGGCTGTCGGGGCTGAACGCCAGGGTGTTGACGCGATGCCCGGCCTTCAGGGAACGGCCGCGGCCGGGGTGGGCCGGGTCGGCGGTGTTCCACAGGCGGATGGTGCCGGCGTCGTCGTCGCAGGTGGCGGCCAGGGTGCGCCCGGTGGGGCTGAACGCGATGCGACCGGAGAAGACGTGGGGGCAGTCGAGGTTCAGGGGCGCTTTCGCGGGCTTGACGTCGTCGGGGCGGGTGACGTTCCACAGGCTGACGAGTCCGGCGTGCGATCCGGCGGCCAGGGTGCGGCCGTCGGGGCTGAACGCCACCGATTCGATGGCGGCCATGGCGTCCAGGCCCTGAACGGCGGGACTCTTCGGCCGGCCGAGCAGGACCGGGTGGCTGGGGCTGGTCAGGCTCCACAGGTCGACGAATCCGCCGGAACCGGCGTCGCCGTTGTGGCTGGTGCGGCCGCCGACGGCCAGCACCCGGCCGTCCGGGCTGAACGCGAGCGACAGGATGGAGTTGACGGAACGGTCCACGGGCACGGGTCGGCCCAGCGCCACCGGACGGCTGGGATCGGAGACGTCCCACAGCCGGACGAGGTTCTGGCGGACGTTCCCGGCCGCCAGCATGTGCCCGTCGGGACTGTAGGCCACGGTGTACACCGCGCCGCGCGGGCCGGGAAGCCGGGTGTCCAGCGGTGTGTTCTCGGTCGAGATGAGCCGGGACGCCGCTTCCGGGGTGGGGTCCATGCGGTAGGCGGTCAGGGCGAGTTGAGCGGACAGCGAGGGATCGGTCGGCGCCAGTTGCACGGAGGCGGAGGTGACGGCGGCGTTGATGGCCTGGTCGCGGTCTCGCACGGCCTGGGCTTCCTGCCGGAAGGCGAACACCGCGGCCGCCGAGGCGACCAGGGCCAGGGTGGTGATGGTGGCGACCGCGGCGCGCCGGAGCCGTTGCCCGCGCCGCTGGTGGTGGCGGGAGGCTGTCAGGAACGCCCGGGCGGCGCCGCTGAGTTCCGGTCCGTGCGTCTCGGCCCAGGCGAGTGCGGCCTCCAGACGGTTGCCGCGGTACAGCGCGGCTGCCTCCCGGTCGGCCTGTTCCCAGAGCCCGGCCGCCTCTTCCAGATCCTGTCGTACGAGGTTCCCGTTGCGGTCGTGCTCGATCCAGTCCCGCAGCCGGGGCCAGGCGCGGATGAGCACCTCATGTGTCATCACCACCGTGTCCTGGTCCCGGGTCAGCAGCCGGCCACGGGTGAAGTCGTCCAGGACTCTGCCGGCGGCCTCCCGATCCGGCGCGTGCCGCAGCAACTCGTCGTAGCGGACGCGCCGGCGGCTGTCGTCGGCGTCGCGTCCCACGATGACGAGCCGCAGGAACACCCACCGTGCGGCCTCGTGGCAGGGCGGCGGCAGGGTGTCGTAGAGCCTGTTCGCCGTGGTGGCGATGGCGCCCTGGATGCCACCGGTGACGCGGTATCCGTCCACGGTGAGCGTGTGGCCGTGGCGCTGCTGCCAGGTGGCCCGCAGCGCGTGGGCGAGCAGCGGCAGCCGGCCCGTGGTGCTCGTACCGACCGGTCCCCCGACCGCGCCCAGGTCCGCCAGCAGCACCTCGACCAGGCCGTCTTCGACGTCGAGTCCCACATTGCCAGCCGGGCGGCGGATCGCGTCCTTGAGTTCGTCCTCCGTCATCGGCTCCAGCAGGACGGGTCCGGCCCGGAGCGCTTCCCGGAGCTGCGGATGGGCTGTGCACGCGGCGTAGAAGTCCGCGCGCACTCCCAGCACCACGAGCGCGCCGCCCGTGGGCCGGGCCAGACGGTCGAGCACGTCGATGAACCACTGCTGTTCGGTCTCGTCGCCGCAGGCCGTGAAGATCTCCTCGAACTGGTCGACCACGACGACCAGGCCCGCGGTGGAGGACTCCCCGGTGGGCTCCGGACCGCCGGCTCCGGTGATCTCGCGCAACTCCGCGAGGCACCGTGCGGGATCGGCCCGCCATGCCGCTGCCGTGCGCCGGGCGGTCTCGGCGTCGAGCCCGGCGGCGCCCGCCAGTGCCAGGGCCGGGGATGCCGTCGGGGTCAGCAGCAGCCGCGGCCAGGTGCTCGAACCCGCCACCGGGAGCCGGCCCTCGTCCAGGGCCGGTAGTACCCCGGCCGCGAGCAGGGACGACTTCCCGGCCCCCGAGGGGCCGATGAGCACCAGCGGGCCCCCTTCACGTATCCGGGCGTCCATCCGCTCGCACACGAGGTGAACCATGCGCTCACGGCCGTAGAACCACTGCTTGTGCTGCGCGTCGAACGGGGCCAAGCCCGGGTACGGGCACAGCACTTGATCGGCGCCGGGACCGGGCACGGTTCTGCGTCCCTCGTCGCCGAGGCGGACGTGGAGGTCGCGGCCGGCCTGGAAGACGCTGCCGCCGCCGGTCGCGCTCGCCTCCTGCCGTTTCGGCTGCCAGGGGGGCGGCCCATCGGGGGGCGAGGCACCGGTACCGCGTTCCGTCACGCCTGTCCGTCCCTGGTGACGGTCATGTCCCGGCCGGCCAGGAACGCGTCGCCGCCGGAGACGTGTGCCTCCAGCGTCATCGAGCCCGTGATCTGCTGTTCCGGGTTTCCGGCAGCGCGCGGTTCCCCACCGAACAGCGCGCGCAGTTCGTCGACGGCGTCCGGCCGCGTGGCCATCAGCCGGATGAGGCGGGCCTGCCACTCGGTGACCAGCAGCCCCTGGAGCTCCTGGCCGTCGCCCGTCCGCTGGGCCTCAAGCAACTCGCCGCGCGCATCGGCGAGTTCCTCCTCGACGCGCTCCGGGTGCGCCGACCGCCAAAGCGACAGGACCGAGGACTTGACCGCGGTCCAGCCGTCCGTCGCCAGCAGATCGATCAGGCGCGCCGCGGCCGCCGACGCCAGGCCGGCGAGTTCCCCACTCGTGTCCATGTCTTCTCCTTGTCCCTTACCGCCCGTGGGCCGAGATCGCGGTCACCGTCAGATGGGAGGCGATGAACACCTGGTCGCCGCCCACCGTCCACAGGAACCCCACGTCCGGCTGCCCGGGGTCGTTGTACTTCCACCGGGCCCTGCCGGTGGCCGCGTCGATGGCCCACAGCGTCTTGGCGGCGTCGGTGGCGAAGACGGTGTCGGCCGAACACTGCGCGCTCTTGCCGGACGTCCTGAGCGATGCGTTGAACATGTTGGAACCGCCCATGTCGTTGGCTCCGTCGAGCCTCGCGACCCACTGCGGAGTGCCGTCGACCGAGGACAGGGCGACCAGGTCGGCGCCGACCGGTACGTAGACGGTCTTCCCGTCCAGCCCGGCGAACGGGGCGCCGATCTGGACCTGGTCCCCGTTCTTCGCGTCGAAGCGCTGATGCCACTTCTCGCTGCCCGTGACCGCGTCGACGGCGAACAGCTTGTCGCCGTTGCCGCCGGCGAACAGGAACAGCCCGTCGGCGTAGCACGTCAGCGGCCAGCCGGTGGTGAAGTAGTACGCGGCGTGCGGGACGGATACCTTCCAGCCGCGGGCGCCTCTCCGGCCGGCGTCGATCATCTGGACGCGGCCGGGTTTCCTGCCCGGAACGGCCGAGGTGGCCAGCAGGTGGGAACCGGTGGGCGGCACGAGCACGTTGTTGATGTCCGTGCCCTTGACCCGCCACAGTCCCTTGCCGGTCGCGGCGTTGAACGCACGGATGTAGCCGCTGCTCGGTGCCTTGGCCGAGAACGATCCGGATGTCTTGAGCATCTGCCCGCATACGTACACCGTGTCCCCCGCGACCGCCACGAAGTCGCTCAGGTACCTCGCCGCGTGTGTGCCGCCGCCGGGATCGGCGTCGGCCATCTTGGTCGCCCACTTCACCTTCCCGCTGGCGGCGTCGAACGCCGCCAGCAGGCCCGTCTGACCCGGCACGTCGCAGAGCAGGTAGAATACTCCGTCCGCGTACGCCGTCGGGTACCTGAGGCTGGTCGTGCCGAAGTCGTTGGTCGTGTTCCGCGGCGGGAACACGGATTTTCCGGTCGCGGCGTCCAGGAAGGACGTGGCGGTGCCCGTGACCACCATGACCACCTTGTCGGACGCTTCCAGGCAGGTGGGGGCGTGCTTACCGGCGCCCGACCAGGCCTTGGCGGCGTCGGGTCCGGCCAGAACGATCGGTTCCGGTCCGTCCTTCGAGGACGGCGACGCAGCGGAGGCCGACGCGGAAGGCGCGCCTGACGGAGAGGCCGACCGCGCAGTGGACCCGGCCCGGCCGTCGGGTGCCGGCGAGGAGTCGCCGGAAAAGGCGAGTGCCGCCGCGGCTCCGCCGAGTACGACCGCGCCCCCGGCCAGACCGGTGATCAGCTTCCGGCGACTGATACCCGTGCCGGCGGCGATCACCCGCGGCGCGGGAAACGGGTCCGGGCCGCTGCCGCCGGTGGACACCGATCCCATCGCCGCGGCCGCGGCGGCCAGGTCGGCGGTCACCGCCGGCGGCAGCCAACTGCCCTCCAGGGTCGGCAGGTTCTGACGCCTCAGATAGTCGACGAGTTGCTCCGCGGTGGGACGGTCCGACGGTTCCGGGTACAGGCAGCCGCCGATCACCTCGCGCAGCGACACGGGGAGGGCGTGCGTGTCCGGCTCGCCTCCGGAAGCCGCGAACAGCACGGTCGACCCGAGGTCGAACATGTCGTCCGCCGGTGAGGGTGCCGGACTGCGGGTGGCTCCCCCGATCCCCAGGGTGGCGATGCGGGGCCCGTCCATGGTCAGCAGTACCGAGTCCGGGCTCACCTCGCCGTGGACCGTCCCGGCCGCGTGGAGTGCGGCCAGCGCCTGGGCGAGGCCGTCTGCGAGCACGCGCAGGGCCGGTTCGGACAGCGGGCCGTGCCGGTCCACCACCTGCCGGAGTGGCAGTCCGGCGGTGAACCCGGTCGCCAGCCAAGGGACCGGCGCGTCGGCGTCGGCGTCCACCACCGGTACGAGGAAGGCACCGGACAGCGTCTGTGCGGCTTCGACGGCGGCTCGGAACCGGTCCCGGAAGCCCGGGTCCGCGGCGAGTTCGGGCCCCACGACCGTGACCGTGACGAGCGGCCCCCCTTCCGTGCGGGCCGCGAAGACCTGGCCTCCGGCGACCGTGCCCGGTTCTCCGAGCAGTGCGTAGGGCCCAATCCGCTGAGCACCGTCTACTCCGGGATGATCCATCGTCCGCCCCTCACGTCAGCCTGATCGTCTGATCACGGGCGGCCTGGTAGGCGCTGCCACCACCGGACACATGGGCCGTCATGGTCACTGACGGCTCCGGATCGGGGGCCGGAGTCGTGCCGTGCCCGGGTTCGACAGCCGGGTCGGTATCGGCGTCGGCATCGGAGAGGAGAGCGGCCACCGCGTCGCCCAAGTGCCGCAGCCCGTCCGGCAGATGGGTCTCCGGAACGCGGAGGAACTGCAGGCGCGCCAGCTCCGCGATCTCGGCCGGCAGCGACGAGGCGTCGGGCAGCATCGTGGCGTCCCCCAGCAGGACCGGGACGACGCGGTTTCCCGCCCGCAGAGCTGTCGCGATCTCCAGGCGGACCCAGTCGTGAGCCCGCTCCAGGAGCCGCACACCGTCCTCGCCCCGCGCGTCGAGCCAACCCGGCCCGATCAGTACACACATGAGTTCGCACTCGGCGGCCTGCCGCAGCAGGATCTCTGCGAAGTCGGCCCCGGGCGTTATCGACTGGCCCGATTTGAAGATCTCGTCGGCACCCAAGCGGTCGGACAGCGCGCGGTAGACGCGATCTCGTATCCACCGGGAGTCCGGTTTACGAAAGCTGAGGAAGATACGCGGCACAATTGCCCCCTCTCTGGCAGGCCTTGACGTCAGGAATCGTGCTCACCCCAGGAGTCGAGTACACGCTCGGTGGCTATTCACCGGGGATTGAATAGCGGCCGCGGAACTCCGTACGCTGGCCGGTATGGACCAGGCGGACAGCGCGGCAGGGAAGGTCTCCGCGGGGAGATCGACCGACGCGCGTCTGCCGCCGGGCGACTTCGGCGTCGTCCTGGCCACACTCCGGGCACGGCGGGGGTGGAGCGTCCGCGAGTGCGCCCGGCGTGCGAACGTGTCCGAAGGGCAGATCTGCAATCTGGAGAGCGGGTTACGCAACCCGACGCCCGCCGTGGCAGCGGCATGTGACGCGGCATTCGGCACCGGCGGGGAACTCGCCGAGTTGGCCGGCCGCCGCGGCGTCCGCACCGAGGGCGTCATCGAGGCCGGCCCCGTGGTCGCCGGATACGAGCGGGTCCTGTGGGAGCTGAAGGACATCGGCAGACTCACCGGACCGAGATTCGTCACCGCTTCCATGAAGTCGATCACGCGGATGCTGACGGACGCCGGTCCGCACGCCGTTGGCGAGCAGCGTGCCGAAATCTGGCTGCTGGCCTCGAAGTTCGCCGAATACACGGGGTGGATGGCGCAAGAGGCGGGAAATCCCGCGGAGGCATTGCGCTGGACGAATCTCGCGGTCCGCTGGGGCGCACACGGCGGGGACGAAACAGTGGCCGCGTATGCCCTGGTCCGCAAGGCGTTCATCGCCCAGCACCGCGGCGACACCGATGCGGCGATCGGATTCGCCGACCGGGCGGCCGGGCACCCGGCGGCCACCCCGGTGATCCGCGCGCACGCCGCGCGGCGCGCGGCCCAGGGCTATGCGCGCCGTGGCGATGCGGGGGCCTGCCGGGAGGCACTGGAGCGGTTCAGAAGCCACACGGCCGAGGTCGTCGGAGACCGAACCCTTCACTGGGGTCCGCGCGTCGAGAACGGCAACCCCCGGCTCATCGAGGCGACTTGTCTGCTCAGCCTCCGTCGCTTCGAGCTGGCCGCCGACCTTTTCGCCGCCGAGCGCCGGCGCCGGCCGACCGTCCCGGCGGACAGCAACTCGCAGGCCCGCTTCGCGGTTCGGCAGGCGACAGCCCTGGCCGGTGTCGGCCGCCTCGACGACGCCTGCCAGATCGTCGAGGCCACGCTGCCCGTGATCAAGCGCATCGACTCGGCCACCGTCCGCGCGGAGCTGGGCCAGTTCGTGGAACAGGCCCGGCCCCGGAGAGCCGGCCCGGGCCAACTCGCCCTCATCTACGCATCGGCCGCCCTCGCGCTCGGCTGACAGCACGGAGTTCGAGCGCGAGGTCGTCGCGCCGCCGGTCCTCAGCGATGGGTGGGGCGCGGGTCAGGCGGGCGGAGTCGTCAGCAGGTGCTCGCGGCCGAACATGGACGCCGTGGCGCGTGCGGACGGTGTGCCCGCGTCGAGATCGGCGTTCGCCTCCCACAGTACGGCCACCACCTCGTCCTCGCCCTTGAACAGGGCGCCGGCGATGGGGGATTGGTCGCGGGCGTTGCGCAGATCGGGGTCGGCTCCGAGGCGGAGCAGGGCCTCGACGGTGTCGGCGTGGCCGTGGTAGGCGGCGAGCATCAGGAGGCTGTTGCCGCCCGCGTCGGTCACATCGACCGGCAGCCCGTGCTCGACGAACTCCGTCAACTGCCCGGTACTTCCCTCGCGGGCGAGATCCATGGCGAGGGCCACGACGCGCTCCGTCTGCTCAGGAGTCAGCGCCCCACTGCCCATGCGTACCTCCCGGTCATGCGGTCCTCCGTGGTCTCCGCGGTACGCCGCGGGCCTCCCACGCACCGGATGCGGGTGCGTGGGAGGCCCGCGGTGACCTCAGCGGTCGGTGCCGGTTCAGAGCCGGCCGGCCGCCAGGGCCTCGATCGCCTTGCGGACGCCTTCGCCGTAGGCCGGGTCGGCCTGGGTGCAGTTGGCGATGTGGCGTTCGACGGTCTGCTCCGAGGCGCCGTTGATGGCGCGCGCCGTGTTGGCGAAGAGAGCCTGCTGCTGCTCGGGGCTCATCTGCCGGAACAGGTTCCCGGGCTGCTCGAAGTAATTGTCGTCGTCCTCACGGAAGTTGAACCGGTCGGCGACGGCGCCCACGGCCTGGCTGGGCTCGCGGTAGGCCGGCTGCTCCTGCCAGCGGCCGTACGAGTTGGGCTCGATGCCGGGGGTGGAACCCTGGTTGCCGTCGACGCGCAGGGCACCGTCGCGGTGGTAGGTGTTCACCGGGTTCTTCGCGGCGTTGACCGGGATCTGGTGGTGGTTGACGCCGAGGCGGTAGCGCTGGGCGTCGCCGTAGGAGAAGAGGCGGCCCTGGAGCATCTTGTCGGGCGAGTAGCTGATGCCCGGGACGACGTTGGCCGGGGTGAAGGCGGCCTGCTCGACGTCGGCGAAGTAGTTCTCCGGGTTGCGGTTGAGCTCCCACTCGCCGACCTCGATCAGCGGGTAGTCCTTCTTCGACCAGACCTTGGTGAGGTCGAAGGGGTGGAAGCGGTAGTTCTCCGCGTCGGCCTCCGGCATGACCTGGATGAACAGCTTCCACTTGGGGAAGTCGCCGTTCTCGATCGCGTCGTAGAGGTCGCGCTGGTGGGACTCGCGGTCCTGACCGACCAGGGCCTCGGCCTCGGCGTCGGTGAGGTTCTTGATGCCCTGCTCGGTGCGGTGGTGGAACTTGACCCAGAACCGCTCGCCCTCGGCGTTGACCAGGCTGTAGGTGTGCGAACCGAAACCGTGCATGTGCCGGTACGAGGCGGGGATGCCGCGGTCCGACATCACGATGGTGACCTGGTGCAGGGCCTCGGGGAGGTGGGTCCAGAAGTCCCAGTTGTTCTCGGCGTCGCGGAGGTTGGTGCGCGGGTCGCGCTTCACCGCGCGGTTGAGGTCGGGGAACTTCAGCGGGTCGCGGAAGAAGAAGACCGGGGTGTTGTTCCCGACCAGGTCCCAGTTGCCCTCGTCCGTGTAGAACTTCACGGCGAAGCCGCGGATGTCGCGCTCGGCGTCGGCCGCGCCGCGCTCACCCGCGACGGTGGAGAAGCGGACGAACAGCTCCGTCTCCTTGCCGACCTCGGAGAAGATGTTCGCGCTGGTGTACCGGGTGATGTCGTGCGTCACCTTGAACGTGCCGAACGCGCCGGAGCCCTTGGCGTGCATCCGGCGCTCCGGGATGACCTCGCGGTCGAAGTGCGCGAGCTTCTCCAGGAACCACACGTCCTGCAGGAGCATCGGACCGCGCGGACCGGCCGTCAGCGAGTTCTGGTTGTCCGCGACCGGCGCGCCGGCGGCGGTTGTCAACGGCTTCTGGTTGTTCTCGGTCAAAGCTCGCTCCTGGGTGAGTGGTGCGTCTCATGCGTTCAAGCCGCAATCCCGGCCGGTCGCGTCCTTGCCCCCGCACGATCTGCCTCTTGCTGCCTTTGGCTTCTGGCGTCGATCACCGCCGATCCTACAATGGACGAAGTCCAAGTCAACCCAGGATCCAGATACGTACACGGTCTCGATTTGATCGAATCGCTGCTACGCTGACGTGCTATGAGCGACCTCCTGGGGAGACTTCGGACGCGCGGCTGGCGTCTCACGGCGCAGCGGCGCGTGGTGGCCGAGGTGCTCGACGGCGACCACGTCCATCTGACCGCGGAAGAGGTGCAGGCGCGAGCCGCGGAGCGGCTCCCCGAGATCTCGCGGGCGACGGTCTACAACACCCTCGGTGAACTCGTGTCCCTGGGCGAGGTCGTCGAGGTCTCGACGGACCACCGCGCCAAGCGCTACGACCCGAACGCCCATCGCCCCCACCACCACCTGCTGTGCTCCCACTGCGGCGCCATCCGGGACGTGCACCCGGTGGGCGACCCGCTCGCGGACCTGCCGGAGTCGGAGCGCTTCGGCTTCTCGGTGTCCGGGGTGGAGCTCACCTACCGCGGCCTCTGCCCGGACTGCACGACCTGACGCCGGAGCCCGGCGCCTGGAACAGAGGGAGTCACCCATGAACACCGCGCGTGACCTGCTGCTGATCTCCCTGGACCGGGCACTCGGGGCGCCCGCGGACCAGGGCGCCCTGTCGCTCGCGCTGGCGGGCGCGGAGCTGATCGACCTCATGGCTGCGGAGGCCGTCTCGCTCCAGGGCGAGCGCATCGTGCCGGGGCTGGCGCCCGAGCAGGAGGACGAGCTGCTGCGCCGGGCCGTGTCCTCGCTGGTGCGGGAGGCGCCGTACGAGTCGGTGGACGAGTGGCTGTGGCGCCGGGGGCGTGGTCTGGCCGCGGAGTATGTGGCCGTGTGCCAGGCGGAGGGCCTGGTCGCCCGGAGTGCGCACCGGCTGATGCCGAATCCGCCGCGGACCGTCGAGTCGGCGGCGCGCCAAGCCGCTGCGGCCCGCCATGCGGAGGGCGAACCGGTCCTGCTGGCCCTGTCCACGGCCGTCCGCCGAGACGACGAGCCGACCGTCGACGCCTCCGCCCTCTCCGACCCGGTGGTCGCGGTCCTGGCGGCGGTCGGCGGCGCGGAACTGGAGCTGGAGGGCGAGCGGCAGCGCCGTTCCATCGAGGACGCGGCCTTCGACAACATCTGGCGCGGCGCCTGAGCCGGTGCGGCCACCGGCACCCGCGCGAAGGAACAGCACGATGACCGACGTTGACACAGCCGCGCAGGGCTTCCGCACACCGTGACGGCAACGGCCGCCCGCCCCAACGTCCGACAGCGCGGGGCGAGTTCAGGTCGGCCGGGTCGGGCGCTGGGGTAGGGGGCGGGGGTGGACGGCCTGCTTCATCACGATGGTGGAGTTGAGGCCGCGGACCCCGGGGAGATGGATGAGCACCGATTCATAGAGCCGCTGGTACGAGGGCAGGTCGGCGCTCACCACCCGGATCAGGTAGTCCGGCTCCCCGAACAGCCGCTGGGCTTCGACCACTTCGGGGATTCCGGCGAGCGCCGCGTCGAATTCGGGCCGCGGGCTCGGGATGGACGCCGAGGCCCTGGACCGGTTCATGCTCACCAGGGCTCGGCTATAGCTGGACAAGGGGCAGAAGTTAGGGGCCGAGGGCCACGGCTATATGCGGGTGAACCTGGGCTGCCCCCGTTCCACGGTCGACGAGGCGCTGGGCCGCCTGCTCACAGCCGACGAAAGCCTGTGAGGCCGGTGAGCGGCGGCGGGCCCAGCCCTCGTACGAGCGGAGCGGCTGGCGGCTACTCGCCCTGCTGCGCCTGATCCGACGGGTCCAACTGGCTTGCCTGGCCTGCCTGGTCGTAGAACTTCATGGCCATGAAGCCGTGGGCGAAGGCGCCGCCGGCGCGGAGGGCGGCCGCGATCATGGTGGTCTCCGCCAGCTCCTCCTTGGTCGCACCCTCGGCGTGCGCGGCCTTGGTGTGGGCCTCGACGCAGTAGGCGCACTGGGTGGTCAACGCCACGGCCACGGCTATGAGTTCGGTGTACTTGCGCGGGATGACCTTGCCCGATCCGGACAGGGCCGCCTGGTCGAAGCCGATGAACGCCTTGAAGGCGTCCGGGGCGCCGGCGCGCAGGTCCTTGGCGTACTGGTGGTCGCTGTGCTCGTGGTAGGTCATTCGCTGCTCCTGTGCTGTTCGGGTACGGGTGGGAGGTGGCGGGGGGTGGTCAGTTGCGGCCGGCCATGACGCCGCCGTCGACGTGGGGGGCGAGGCGAGGCCCATGCCGCTGGTGCCGCCGATGGCGTCGGCCTTCCTGCCGGTGAAGTCGGGGGTGGTGCTGGGCACTTGGGTACTCCTGGGTCGGGTGGGTGCGCGGGGAATGCGGCCGTAGGCGGTGTGTATGGCCGGGGCGGCGAGCCGGGCTCCGCTCGCCGCCCGTCCCGATCCGGCGCCGGTGGTCGTCAGGGTTGGACGATCACGTCGATCCGCTCATGGCGCGGTGCCGGGTGCGGCTCGCTCAGGGAGTTGAGCGCCCACAGTCCGACGAGGTCGGCGACCGCCACGACCAGCACCGCGAGCACCAGCATGATCAGCCGCCGTCGGCGGTCCCGGCGCTGCCACTCCTTGCGGGCGCGGGCGTAGGCGTCCGGGGACGGCGCCACCGTCGAGGCGAGCGAATCGAGGGTCTCGCGTAGCCGGGTCTCGGGGTCGTCCACACTCACCGTGTCGATCCCATGGCACGCGAAAGCGTATGCATGGCACGGGAGATGTGCGATTTGACCGCACCCGTACTGATCCCCATCGCGTCGGCGATCTCCCGTTCCTTGAGATCCATCCAGTACCGCAGCACCAGCGCCTCCCTCTGCCGCGTGGGCAACCCCTTCAGCGCGTCGACCACCTGCCGCTGGTCCTCGTGCAGCATCGCCGTCGACTCGGCGGAGGCGATCGGGTCGAGTTGCACGTCGGCATGGCGGCGCGAGACCTGGAGGCGGCGTATCCGCATCCGGACGAGGTTGCACACCACAGAACGAAGGTACGCGGCCGCGGACTCCGGGGCACGGAGTCGGTACCAGCGGCTGTGCAGGACGCAGAACGCCTCCGCCACGACGTCCTCCGCGTCCTGGTCGGCGCCCAACAGCACGGCCAGCCGCACCATTTGGGCGTGGTGGCCGTCGAAGAGCCGGATCATCGCGGTCTCCCGCTCGACGTCGCGCAGGTCGACGCCTGGTTCGGTGTCGGCGGGGAGGGCGGGGGTGTCCGCGGGGGCGGGGGCGGTGGAGGTCTGGTCCCCGATGACCGTGGTGCGCGCGTCGGTACGCCGCCAGGGCTTCTCCGTCTCTCTCACTTCGCGGCCCCGTTCCCCCGTACCGCACCTGCGACGGGTCTCAGGAGCAGGCCGGGCAGGCCGCGTGGTACGCCGAGGCGGTCCAGCAGGGGGCTGGCCAGGGCGACCACGCCGAGGTTGGCGGCGAGGCCGACCAGGCCCGAGTACATCTGGACGTCCAGGGAGCCGAACGAGAGCCGTACCAGGGAGGAGAAGCCGCCCCGGCTGACCAGTGCGGTGCCGACCACCATGCCGAGCAGCCACCCCGCGAGCAGGGAGAGCGCGTGCGGTGTGCGGCGCAGCAGGCCCAGCACGATGGCGGGCAGGATCTGCAACACCCATACCGCGCCCAGCAGATGGAGGTTGATGGCGGCCTGGTCGTGCACCCCGAGGGCGAAGGCCAGCGCGCCCACCTTGACGACCAGTGACATCAGCCGGGCGATGCGGGTCACCTGGGCCGTGGTGGCGCCGGGGTTGACGAACTCCAGGTAGATGTTCCTGGCGAAGAGGGTGGCCGCGCCGATGGACATGACCGCGGCGGGGACCAGTGCCGCGACCACGATGGCGCCCAGGATCAGCCCGGCCGCCCACCCGGGGGCGAGGTCGAGGACGAGGAGCGGGATGGCGAGTTCGCTGCGCCCCTCCGGGGTGCGCACCCCGGCCGCGAGCGCCGCGATACCGAAGAGGGCGAACAGGCCCAGCATCGCCGTCCACCCGGAGAGCGCCACCGAGGTCTTGCGCAGCACATCGCCGGAGCGGGCGGAGAAGGCGGTCTGGAGCACATGCGGGAAGGCGAACAGCGCCAGCGCCGAGCCGACGGCGAGGGAGACGTACGCCGGCGCCAGCGAGGGGTCGGGGACGAGGGCGCCTTCACCGGCGGGGAGGCCGCCCCGCGTGGCGAAGGCGGCCTCGGCGCGGGCGAAGAGCGCGGCCGGCGATCCGAGGCGGGTCACCACCAGGCCGGCGAGCGCCACGGTCGCCCCGACCACCAGCACCGCCTTGACGACGGAGGTCCGGGTCGGTGCCCGCAGCCCGTACCGGTAGGTGGAGAAGGCCAGTACGGCGAAGACGGCGGTGAGGGCCGCGTCCCCGACGAGTCCGTCCTGCCGCATACCGAGGACGCTCAACACGGCGCGCAGGCCCAGCAGTTGGAGTGCGATATAGGGCATCAGGGCGAAGATGCCGGTGAGGGAGACGGCGAGCGCCAGCAGCGAGGAGCCGTAGCGCGCGCGGACGAAGTCGGCGACGGTGATGTGCCCGTGGGCCCGTGCCGTGGCCGCCAGCCGGGGCAGCAGGACGAAGCCGATCGCGCAGATGACCACCGTGTAGGGCAGGGCGTAGAAGCCGATGCCGCCGGAGGTGAAGACGGCGCCGGGCACGGCGGTGAAGGTGTACGCCGTGTACACGGTGCCGCCGAGGAGGCACCAGAGCAGACCGCTGCCCTGACCGCGGCCGGCCAGTGCCCAGTCCTCAAGTGCCGTCCTGCCCCCGGTGGCTCCCGCCGGAGGGCGGGCACTCCGCAGGGCGACCGCCGAGCCCACCAGCACGACGGCCGAACAAGTGATGACAGCGCCAGGGCTGTTCATGGCTCCTCCACGCTCGAAGTGACGCGATGCCAGTCCGGAGCGCGGCCGGTTCCGTTCCCCGCGGCGGCATTTCGTACCGCCGGGAAGAAACTCGGCCGAGTCGCGGTAAACCCTCTCGGGTCACCGAGCAACTACCGGACGCGAACCCCGTGCCAGGAGGGCCGCCGTCAGGCCGGAAAGCCATCAGCGTCGAGCGAGATCGACCCTGACCGCTCAGGAGTGAACCACTGATTTCAGCCAATGAACAGCCCACCGACGTACCGCGGTTCACCCGCGCGGCAACGGCAGCCACCTGCCGGAACACCGCCGCGGGTGCCCGTGGAGGACAACCCGGAGCTGACTGAGCAACAACTGACGTCCCGCCATCCGCCCCGCTCCCGACGGCCGAGCCACCGGGAGCAGAGCAGCCCTGCCCCGGCCCACGCCTGGACGGGCGGCTCAGGGCGCCAACTCCCCACCGGCAGAACCCGATTCCGCGAGATGCGCCAGCATCCCCGACTCCTTGGAGCAACCGTGTCCCTCAACGGCGCCCGCAGCGCGCGGCCACCTGTGAAATCGATCCTCATATGGACCGGCGTCGCCCTGGTCGGCGCCGCCGCGTGGGGCGTGGTCGCCCTCTCCCGGGGGGAGGACGTCTCCGCGATCTGGCTGGTGGCGGCCGCGCTCGGCTCGTACGCCATCGCCTACCGCTTCTACTCGCGGTTCATCGCCCGCCGGGTGCTGGAACTGGACGACAAGCGGGCCACCCCGGCCGAGCGCCTGGACGACGGCATCGACTTCCAACCGACCGACCGGCGCATCCTGTTCGGCCATCACTTCGCCGCCATCGCCGGGGCCGGTCCGCTCGTCGGGCCCGTCATGGCGGCGCAGATGGGCTACCTTCCGGGCACCATCTGGATCGTGGTCGGCGTGATCTTCGCCGGGGCCGTCCAGGACATGGTCGTCCTCTTCATCTCCATGCGGCGGGACGGCAAGAGCCTCGGCCAGATCGCCCGCGACGAGATCGGCAGGGTCGGCGGTGTCGCCGCGCTGATCGCGGTGCTGGCGATCATGGTCATCATCCTGGCGGTGCTGGCCCTCGTCGTCGTCAACGCGCTGGCGGCCTCCCCGTGGGGCACCTTCTCGGTGTCCATGACGATCCCCATCGCCCTCCTCATGGGCTTCTACATGCGCTTTCTGCGGCCCGGCCGCGTCCTGGAGACCAGCCTGATCGGCGTCGCCCTGCTGCTCCTGGCGATCATCGGCGGCGGCTGGGTCGAGAACTCCTCCCTCGCCGACGCCTTCACCTGGACCCCGACCACCCTGGTCTTCTGCCTCGTCGGCTACGGGTTCGTCGCCTCGGTGCTGCCGGTGTGGATGCTGCTGGCGCCCCGGGACTACCTGTCCACCTTCATGAAGGTCGGCACCATTGTGCTGCTCGCGATCGGCGTGATCTTCACCGCGCCGACGCTGAAGAACGACGCGGTGAGCGAGTTCGCCTCCAGCGGCGCGGGACCGGTCTTCGCCGGTGCGCTGTTCCCGTTCCTGTTCATCACCATCGCCTGCGGCGCCCTCTCCGGCTTCCACGCGCTGGTGTCCTCCGGCACCACCCCCAAGCTGATCCAGAAGGAGTCGCAGGTCCGCCTCATCGGCTACGGGGCAATGCTCACCGAGTCCTTCGTCGCCGTGATGGCGCTCATCGCGGCCTCGGTGCTCGACCCCGGCCTCTACTTCGCGATGAACGCACCGGCGGGCCTGCTCGGCACCACGGTGGACAGCGCGTCCCAGGCGGTGGCGCATCTCGGCTTCAGCATCAGCCCGGACGATCTGGCGGCGGCCGCCAAGTCGGTGGAGGAGCAGAGCCTGCTCTCCCGCACCGGCGGCGCCCCCACCCTGGCCTTCGGTATGGCGGAGATCTTCTCGGGGATCTTCGGCGGCGCCGGTATGAAGGCGTTCTGGTACCACTTCGCGATCATGTTCGAGGCGCTGTTCATCCTGACCACCGTGGACGCCGGCACCCGTGTCGGCCGCTTCATGCTCCAGGACATGCTGGGCAACGTCTGGAAGCCCATCGGCCGGGTGTCCTGGAAGCCGGGCATCTGGTTCACCAGCGCCATCATGGTCGCCCTGTGGGGCTACTTCCTCTATGTCGGCGCCACCGACCCGCTGGGCGGGATCAACCAGCTCTTCCCGCTGTTCGGTATCGCCAACCAGCTCCTCGCGGGCGTCGCGCTGGCCGTCTGCACCACCCTCCTCATCAAGGCGGGCAAGCTGCGCTGGGCCTGGGTCACGGGCGTCCCGATGGTGTGGGACCTCGCGGTCACCTTCATCGCGGGCTGGCAGAAGGTCTTCGACGACAACCCCAAGATCGGCTTCTTCGCCCAGCGCAAGCTGTACGCCGACGCGCTCGACTCGGGGAAGGTCCTCCCCCCGGCGAAGACCCTGGACGACATGAAGACGGTGGTGCTCAACTCCACCGTGGACGGCGTCATCATGGCCTGCTTCCTGGTCCTGGTCGTGCTGGTGGTGGGGCACGCCGCCGTGGTCTGCGTCCGCGCCGTACGCTCCCGCGAGCCGCTGCCCACCGCCGAGACGCCCTTCGTGGAGTCGGAGATCGTCGTCCCGGCGGGCCGCTCCGAAACCCTCGCCGACGCGATGGCCGGACCGCCGGAGCAGCGGTGACCCCGGACGGGCACCCCGGTCCGCTCACCAAGCTGCGGCAGGGCCTCACCTGGTACCTCCGGGAGATCTCCGGGACCGCGGACTACGAACGCCACTGCGAGCGGCACCGTGAGCAGCACCCGGGCGAACCGGTGCCCACCCGGCGCGCGTACGAGCACCATCGGACGCGCCACCGGGAAGAGAATCCGCAGAGCCGCTGCTGCTGAGCGGAGCCGCTGCCGCTGCTGCCGCTGAGCGGAACACCCCGTCGGGGGGGGCCCCCGCCAGGCGGGGGGGGCGCCCCGGGGGGGGGCGGGGGGGGCCCCCGCCCCCGCCCCCCCCCCCCGGGGCGGGGTTTGGG
>NZ_JBHVRR010000001.1:121269-324694 GCF_042885635.1 Streptomyces sp. NPDC058045
CTTATAATACCCCCCCCCCGCGCGGGGGGGGCCGGCCGCGGGGCCGCGGGCCGCCGGCCTCCCCACCCCCGGGGGGCCCCCGGCCCCGGGGGGCCGCGTGCCCCGACGGGCGTTCGGCCGGTGCCTCCTCGCGCCGGACCCGGCCACGATGGGCCCTTTGTCCTGGTGATCGGCCCATGTCCCGGGCTCCCGGGGGCCGTTGTCAGTGCGGCTTGGTAGAACAGTCCTCATGCGGCCGCCGTGCCGCGGCAGTCACACCGGTGCAGGTGCGGTCCCGCCCTGCCCGCACACCGAAGCGTCCTCGTCGCACCCCTTCCAGGAGCCCCACCGATGTCCGTTGTTCACGTGCAGGAGCTGCACGGCCTCCCGGCCTTCACCTTCCCCGAGCCCGACGTGCGGCAGGAACTGCCCGCGGCCGGCACCGTGGCCTGGCGGCTGGGCGTCGACCCCTACGGGGACAACCACGAGGAGACCTTCGAGGCCCTGTGGGACCGCTTCGCCGCCGCGGTCGACCTGGGCGAGGTGCGCGCGCTGATCATCGGCCCCTGGGGCGAGGTCTACGAGCACGACTCCGGCATGGTCGTACAGCTCCTGACCGACCACCGGGACCGACTGACCGGACTGCGCGGCCTGTTCCTCGGCGATCTGGAGATGGAGGAGGCGGAGATCTCCTGGATCGAGCAGTCCGACATCACCCCGCTCCTCGAAGCCTTCCCGCTGCTGGTGGAGTTCGGCGTCCGCGGCGGCACCAAGCTGAGCTTCTCCGGGGGCAGGCTGGAGCATCTGCGGCGCCTGGTCATCGAGTCCGGCGGCCTGCCCGGCGAGGTGGTACGTGCCGTCGCCGCCAGCGAGTTCCCCGCCCTGGAGCACCTGGAGCTCTGGTTCGGTCAGGAGGACTACGGCGCCACCGCCGAAGTCGGCGATCTGGAACCGATCCTGACCCCCGGACACCACCCCGCGCTCCGCCATCTCGGCCTGCGCAACAGCGAGTTCCAGGACGGGATCGCCGCCGCGGTGGCCGCCTCCCCGGTGGTCGACCAGCTCCACACCCTGGACCTCTCCCTCGGAATGCTCACCGACGAGGGAGCGAACGCCCTGCTCGCCGGCCGCCCGCTCACCCACCTGAAGAAGCTCGACCTGCGCCACCACTACCTCACCGACGAGGTGGTCAAGCGGGTGCGGCGGGCGCTGGAGCCGGCCGGGGTCCAGGTCGACCTGTCCGAGCCCGGCGACTCCTGGGAGGACGGGGACGGCACGGTCTACCGCTACACCGCCGTCGGGGAATAGGCGATGCGCAGCGGAGGGGGACGGCCGTGACCGTCGTGGACCGCTCCGGTCCGGTGCCCACCGAGGGCGGGCCGGTCCGGTTCGCCCTGGTGGGCAATCCGGAGAACCGGCGCACCGCGATGTTCACCGCCGCCGCCCGCGCCGCCGGCCACCCCGCTCCCCGCGTCCTGCCCTGGCGCCAAGTGCTGTGCGGGGACTACGAGTTCGAGCCGGGCGAGCTGGTCCGGATCGACTCCCCCGGGGAGAACGCGGAGGTGGACCGGCTGCTGCGGGACGTCGAGGACCCCACCCGGGTCGAGGGCACCGCCCGCTGGCACCGCCGCTTCACCGCCGCCGTCCGCGAGGTGGCGGAGTCCGCGCGGCGGGCGGGCTCGTCGGCCTGCGCCGATCCGGAGGAGATCGCGGTGATGTTCGACAAGCGGCGCTGCCATGCCCGGCTCGCCGCCGCCCGGGTCCCGGTGCCCGCCGCGCTGCCCGGCCCGGTCGACGGCTGGGACCGGCTCAAGGCGGAGTTGGCGGCCGCCGGTATCACCCGGGCCTTCGTCAAACCGGCCCACGGCTCCTCGGCCTCCGGGGTGCTGGCGCTCACCCTCGCCGGTCCCGGCCGGGTGCAGGCCACCACCTCCGTGGAGAGGGGGCCCGGCGGCCGGCTGTTCAACTCCCTGCGGGTGCGGCGGTACACCGCGGAGACCGAGATCGCCGCCCTGGTCGACGCGCTCGCCCCGGACGGGCTCCAGGTCGAGCGGTGGGTGCCCAAGTCCTCCCTCGACGGCCGGGCCGCCGACCTGCGGGTGGTGGTGGTCGCCGGGCGCGCCACCCATGCCGTGGTGCGCACCAGCCGCCACCCGATGACCAATCTGCACCTGGGCGGCCGCCGCGGCGACCTCGGCTCGGTACGCCGGGCGATCGAGGCCGCGGGCGGTGACTTCACCGAGGTACTGGACACGGCCGAGGGCGCGGCGGCCTGCTTCCCCGGCACTCTCTGCGTCGGGGTGGACATCCTGCCGGGCCTCCGCTGGCGCCGCTTCGCCGTCGGCGAGGTGAACGCCTTCGGTGACCTGCTCCCCGGGCTGACCGGCCTGCCCGGCAGCGGCGCCGAAGGCCTGGACACCTACGCGGCCCAGGTCGCCGCCACCACCGCCCGCGCCACCCGCCCCCGACGCGGCACCCCACCGGTATCACCAGGAGCAGCGCCACCATGACGCCCCCCTTCGACATGAACGACATCGTGGGCAGCCATGATCTGCTCCTAGTCACCCTGGACACCCTCCGCTACGACGTGGCGCAGGAGTCGGCGGCAGCGGGCCGTACCCCGAATCTGGCCCGGCATCTGCCCGCCGGCGGCTGGGAGCGGCGGCACGCCCCGGGCAGCTTCACCTACGCCTCCCACCAGGCGATGTTCGCCGGCTTCCTGCCGACACCCGCCGAACCGGGGCCGCACCCGAGGCTGTTCGCCGCCCGCTTCGCCGGCAGCGAGACCACCGCCGAGGGCACCTTCGTCTACGACACCCCCGATCTGGTCTCGGGCCTGGCCGCCGCCGGGTACCGCACGGTGTGCATCGGCGGTGTCGGCTTCTTCAACCGGCAGGCGGCGCTGGGCTCGGTGCTGCCCGGGATGTTCCAGGAGAGCCACTGGCGGCCCGAGTTCGGGGTGGCCTCGCCCACGTCCTTCGAGTCGCAGGTGGCGTGCGCCGAGCAGATCGCGGGCGAACTCCCGGCCGAGCAGCGCCTGTTCCTCTTCGTCAATGTCTCGGCCCTGCACCAGCCCAACTGGTTCCATCTGCCCGGCGCCACCCGCGAGGAGGGCGATACGCGCGCCACCCACGCCGCGGCGCTCGCCTATGTGGACCGGCACATCGGCAGGCTGTTCACCGCCGCGGCCGCCCGCCGCCCCTGCTTCACCATCGTCTGCTCCGACCACGGCACCGCCTACGGCGACGACGGCTACCACGGCCACCGCATCGGCCACGAGGCCGTCTGGACCGTCCCCTACGCCCAGTTCACTCTCGACAGCTCCCTTGGCTCCCTCGACTCCCCCAACTCCCTTCCCGGCGAGGCCCGATGACCACCACCGACACCACAGCCACCGGCGGTGCGGCGGCCCCGGCCACCGTCCGCCCCTACCAGCAGTACGTCTACGCCTATCCGCACAAGACCGCGTACCGGCCGCTCGCAGCGGAGCAGGCGGCGGTGCGGGAGCTGTGGGACGGGGAGGCCCGGGACGCGCTCTCGCTGTACTTCCACATCCCGTTCTGCGAGGTGCGCTGCGGGTTCTGCAATCTGTTCACCCGCATCGGGGCGCCGGAGGGGCTGACCGGAGCCTATCTGGACGCGCTGGAGCGGCAGGCGGAGGCGGTGCGGGAGGCGCTGGGCGAGGGGGCGCGGTTCGCGGGTGCGGCCTTCGGCGGCGGCACCCCGACGTTTCTCACCGCGGCCGAGTTGGAGCGGCTGTGCGATCTCGCCGAGCGGGGCCTCGGCGCCGATCTGCGGACGATTCCGCTCTCCGTGGAGGCCTCCCCCGCCACGGCCACCGCCGACCGGCTCGCCGTACTGGCCGAGCGCGGCGCCACCCGGCTCAGCCTGGGTGTGCAGAGCTTCGTGGACAGCGAGGCCCGAGCGGCGGTACGCCCCCAGCGCCGCGCCGATGTCGAGGCCGCGCTGACCCGGATCCGCGAAGCGGCCCTGCCCGTGCTCAACATCGACCTGATCTACGGCATCGAGGGCCAGACCGAGCGGACCTGGCGGCAGTCCCTGGACGCCGCCCTCGCCTGGCAGCCCGAGGAGCTGTACCTGTACCCGCTCTATGTCCGGCCGCTCACCGGTCTCGGCCGCCGTCCCGGCCCGGACGGCGCGGAGGCGCAGTGGGACGCGCAGCGCCTGCGGCTGTACCGCCAGGGCCGGGACCATCTGCTGGCGCACGGGTACCGGCAGGTGTCGATGCGGATGTTCCGCCGCGGCGGCGCGCCCGACACCGGCGGGGAGGACTACACCTGCCAGACCGACGGCATGGTCGGCCTCGGCTGCGGCGCCCGCTCGTACACCTCACGGCTGCACTACTCCTTCGACTACGCGGTGGACATGCACCGCATACGCCGGCTCGTGGACGAGTACACCGCCCGGAGCACCGAGGAGTTCCGCCGTGCCGACTTCGGCTGGTGGATGACGCCCGAGGAGTCCCGCCGCCGCCATCTGCTGCAATCGCTGCTCCAGGCCGAGGGGATGAGCACGGACGACTACCAAGTCCGGTTCGGCACCACGCCGTTGGCGGACTTCCCGGCGGAGCTGGACCGGTTCGAGGCGCGCGGCTGGCTGGACACCGGCGCGGGCCCCGGGCTGCTGCGGCTCTCCCCCGAGGGCCTGGCCCATTCCGACGCGGTCGGCCCGGAGTTGTTCTCCGCCGAGGTGCGCGCCCGGATGGCCGCCTATGAGACGAAGTGACAGGGCCGCCATGGATCTGACGCTGCTCTACCGCGGCCCGCTGGCCTCCTGCGACTACGACTGCCCGTACTGCCCGTTCGCCAAGCGCCGCGACAGCCGGGCCCAACTGACCGCCGACCGCACGGCACTTGAGCGTTTCACCGGCTGGGCCGGGGCGCAGCGGGAGGACCGGCTGTCGATCCTCTTCACCCCGTGGGGCGAGGGCCTGGTGCGGTCGTGGTACCGCCGCGCCCTGACCGAGTTGAGCCTGCTGCCGCACATCCGGCGGGTGGCGATCCAGACCAATCTGAGCTGCCGTACGGACTGGCTGGACGCCGCCGACCTGGACACCCTCGCCCTGTGGTGCACCTTCCACCCCGGCCAGACACCGTATGGCCGCTTCCTGGCGAAGTGCCGGGAGCTGGCGGGGCGGGGGGTGCGGTACAGCGTCGGGGTGGTGGGGCTGCCCGAGCATCTGGACCAGGCCCGCCGGCTGCGCGCCGAGCTGCCCGCCGAGGTCTACCTCTGGGTCAACGCCGCGGAGGGCCGCACGTACACCGACGTGGAGGCAGAGCGGTGGACGGCCCTCGACCCGCTGTTCCCGTACAGCCGCCATCCGCACCGCAGCGCGGGACTGCCCTGCCGTACCGGTGAGTCGGTCCTCTCGGTCGACGGCGAAGGCACCGTCCGCCGCTGCCACTTCGTACCCGCTCCCCTCGGCAACCTCTACGACGGCAGCTACCGCACCCAGCTCCGCCCGCGCGCCTGCCCCAACGCCGTGTGCGACTGCCATATCGGCTATGTCCATCTGGAGACCCTGCCGCTGTACGACGTGTTCGCGGGCGGAGTGCTGGAACGGATACCGGGGGCGGCGGGGTGACGGCGGCGGTGAACTCCCTTCAGCGCGGGGCGACATGGGCGAGATGGCGTTCCACCACGGTGCGCAGGGTGCGGGCGCCGGGGGTGTCCCAGATGGCCTGGTTGAAGATCTCGACCTCGATCCAGCCGGTGTATCCGGCGGTGTCCACCGCCTCGGTGAGGGCGCGGACATCGATATGCCCGTCACCGACATGCCCGCGTCCGAGGAGGGTGTCGGCGGGCAGCGGGGTGACCCAGTCGCAGACCTGGTAGGCGGCGATCCGCTCGCCCGCCCTGGCGATCTGCTCCGCCAACTGCGGGTCCCACCACACGTGGTAGCTGTCGACCACCACACCGACCTGCTCCACCGGGAAACCCTCCGCCAGATCGAGCGCCTGCCCGAGGGTGGAGACGACCGCCCGGTCCGCGCAGAACATCGGATGCAGCGGCTCGACCGCCAGCCGCACTCCCAACTCGGCGGCGTACGGGGCGAGTTCGGCGATCGCGTCCTGGACGGCGGTACGGGCGCCGGGCAGGTCCCGGCTGCCCTCGGGGAGGCCGCCGACCACCAGGACCAGGGTGCCGGTGCCGAGTTCGGCGGCCTCCTCGATGGCGCGGCGGTTGTCGGCCAGGGCGGCGGCGCGCTCCCGTGGTCCGGTGGCGGTGAGGAATCCGCCGCGGCAGAGTGTGGTGACGGTCAGACCCGCGTCGCGTACCAGCCGGGCCGCTCTGCGGACGCCGGTCTCCGCGACCCGGTCGCGCCAGAGGCCGATACCGCCGATGCCCGCCTCGACACAGCCGGCCACCGCTTCGGGCAGCGTCCACCGCTTGGTGGTGGCGGTGTTGAGAGAGAGGCGTTCCAGCCCTGGGGCGGTCATGTGTCGTATCCCTTCGTGGTCAGGAAGGCGCCCATCCGTGCCGTCGCGAGGTCCGGGTCGGGGAACGCGCCCGCGTCGCCCGCCAGCCGGAACAGCTCGGCCAGATGCCGGACGCCGCGGCTGTGCTGCTCACCGCCGACCATGGTGAACTCCCCTTGGTGGCCTGCGAGATGGGCGAGGAAGACCACTCCGGTCTTGTAGTGCCGGGTGGGTGCGGCGAAGAGGTGGCGGGCCAGCGGCAGCGTCGGTTCCAGGACCGTCCGGTAGGCGGTGGTGTCGCCGCGGTCGAGGGCTTGGAGTGCGGTGGCGGCATGGGCGGCGATCGGGTCGAACACACCGAGCAGCGCATCGCTGAAGCCCTGCTCGTCACCGAGGATCAGTCCCGGGTAGTGGAAGTCGTCCCCGGTGTACATCCGCACCCCCTCCGGCAGTGCCCGGCGCAGGGCGGTCTCCCGGTCGGCGTCCAGCAGCGAGATCTTGATCCCGTCGACCTGGGCGGCGTTCTCCTCGGTGATCCGCAGTACGGTGGCGGCGGCCCGGTCCAGGTCGGTCGACCCCCAGTAGCCCTCAAGTGCCGGATCGAAGGCGGTGCCGAGCCAGTGCAGGATCACCGGCCGCCGGGTCTGCGCGAGCAGCCTCCCGTAGATCCGGGCGTAGTCCTCCGGCCCGTCGGCGGCTTTCGCCAGTGCCCGGCTGGCCATCAGGACGACCTGCGCCCCGGCCGCCTCCACCACCTCGATCTGCTCCTCGTAGGCGAGCAGTACGTCCGCGAGGGACGGTTCGGCGGTGGTGAGCTGGTCGGTTCCGGCGCCGCAGGCGAGCCGTCCGCCGGTGGCGCGGGCCTCGGCACCGGAGCGGGTGATCAACTCCCGTGCACCGGCCCAGTCCAGGCCCATCCCGCGCTGCGCGGTGTCCATGGCGTCGGCGACCCCCAGGCCCAGCGACCACAGATGCCGGCGGAAGGCGAGGGTGGCGTCCCAGTCCAACACGGCGGACGCGCCCGGCAGTTGAGCGGCCGCGGGGTCGGCGACGACATGGGCGGCGGCGAAAGCGGTACGGCTGGACGCGGGCGGGGCGGTGCGGCACAGGTCCGGTGGGGCGGGCGGCCGGTAGCGGCGGGGGCCGTCGGGCAGCGGCAGCAGGATGTCCCTCATGGGCGGATACCTCACCGGGTCGGGGGTGGTCAGAGGGTGAGTTCGGGGATCTCCATCCGGCGGCCTTCACGTGCGGAGACCAGGGCGAGTTCGGCGAGCTGCACCCCTCGGGCCCCCGCGAGCAGGTCGTACGGGAAGGGGGCACCGGTGACGACATGGGTCAGGAACTGCTCCCACTGCACCTTGAACCCGTTGTCGAACTCCGTGTTGTCGGGGACGCTCTGCCACTGGGAGCGGAACGCCTCGCCTGCCGGGAGGTCCGGATTCCACACGGGTTTGGGCGTGGCGGCACGGTGCTGGATACGGCAGTCGCGCAGACCGGCGACCGCGCTGCCCTCGGTGCCGTCGATCTGGAACTCCACGAGTTCGTCGCGGTGCACCCGGGCCGCCCAGGAGGAGTTGATCTGGGCGGGGATGCCGCCTTCGAGTTCGAAGATGCCGTAGGCGGCGTCGTCGGCGGTGGCGGTGTAGGGGCGGCCCTGCTCGTCGTGGCGCTCGGGGATATGGGTGGCGGTGTGGGCGTAGACCGAGCGGACCGGGACGCCGAGGGTCCGCTCCAGCACATAGTGCCAGTGCGGGAACATGTCCAGGACGATGCCGCCGCCGTCCTCGGCGCGGTAGTTCCACGAGGGGCGCTGGCCGGGCTGCCAGTCGCCCTCGAAGACCCAGTAGCCGAACTCGCCGCGTACCGACAGGATTTGGCCGAAGAAGCCGCAGTCGACCAGGCGCTTGAGCTTGATCAGGCCCGGTAGGAACAGCTTGTCCTGCACCACTCCGTTCCGGACGCCCGCCGCATGGGCGAGGCGGGCCAACTCCCGTGCGGTGTCGGCGGATTCGGCGGTGGGCTTCTCGGTGTAGATGTGCTTGCCCGCCGCGATCGCCGCTCTGACGGCCTGCTCGCGGGCGCGGGTGAGCTGCGCGTCGAAGTAGATCTCGCTCGCCGGGTCGGCCAGCGCCTCGTCCAGGTCGGTGGTCCAACGGCGCAGTCCATGGCGCTCGGCCAGGGCGCGGACCTTGGTGCGGTCGCGGCCCACGAGGATCGGCTCGGGCCAGACCGAGGTCCCGTCCGGCAGGGTGACTCCGCCCTGTTCGCGGATGGCGAGGATCGAGCGGACCAGGTGCTGGTTGCGGCCCATCCGTCCGGTGACGCCGTTCATGATGATGCCGATGGATCGGCGGGTCATCCACAAGCTCCTCTGTGTGAGTGTCCGGTGGGTGTCCGGGCAGGGCGGCGGTCGGAGAGCGCTGCTCTCTCCAGGCGCTCCGTATGGTCCTCCACGGCGGGGGCGGGCGTCCACGACGGCGGCGACGTGGTCAAGTCCGTTCCCCTGCCTCCCGGTGCGCCCCGCCCCACCCGTACCGGCCCAACTCCCCGCCCCGCAAGGCCCGTTGGGCACGCGGGCCCGGCCCCGCTCGGTATGCACGGTAACGTGACGCACCGGGCCGCGCACCGCGCGCCGTACCCGCGCACCCCGTCGAGGAGGACACCCATGGCCGACGAGACGATCGGCATCGTGGGCGGCGGGATCGTGGGGCTGGCCACCGGGCGGGAGATCGCGCTGCGCCGGCCCGGGACCCGGGTGGTGGTGCTGGAGAAGGAACAGCGCGTCGCCGCCCACCAGTCGGCGCGCAACTCCGGTGTGGTGCACGCCGGGGTGTACTACCCGCCGCACAGCCTCAAGGCCCGGCTCTGCACCCGCGGCAGGGCGATGCTCCGCACCTACTGCCAGGACCGCGGGCTGCCGTACCAGGAGTGCGGGAAGCTGGTGGTCGCGGTCGACAGGGGTGAACTGCCAAGGCTGGAACGGCTCCTGGAGAACGCGCGGGCGAACGGGGTGCCCGGGGTGCGCCGTCTGGACGGGGGCGCCGTCGGGGAGGTCGAGCCATATGCCGCGGGGGTGGCCGCGCTCCACTCGCCGCACACCGCGATCACCGACTTCCCGGCGATCGCCCGGTCGTTCGCGGCGGACATCGAGGACGCGGGCGGCGAGGTGCGGCTCGGTTTCCCCGTCACGGCGGTGACCCGGCTCGGCGGCGGCCGGGTGCGGGTGGCCTCCGGTGAGCGGGAGTTGACCGTGGACCGGCTGGTGCTCTGCGCCGGTCTGCACAGCGACCGGGTGGCGCGGCTCGCGGAGGACGGCGACGAGCCCAGGATCGTGCCCTTCCGCGGCGAGTACATGACGGTGTCCCCGGAGCGGGCGCCCCTGGTGCGCGGGCTGATCTACCCGGTGCCCGACCCGCGTTACCCGTTCCTGGGGGTGCACTTCACCCGCCGGGTCGACGGCAGTGTGGAGGTGGGGCCCAACGCGGTGCTCGCCCTGGCCCGGGAGGGGTACCGGCCGGCGGACGTGGATCTGCGGGAGGTGGCCCGGATCGCCGCCTTCCCGGGTGCGTGGCGGCTGGCCCGGCGGCACTGGCGCACCGGCCTGCGGGAGATCCGCGGCACGCTCTCGGTGCGCGCCTATATGAAGGCCGCGCAGGCGTATGTGCCGGAGATCGGTGCCGGGGACGTGGTGCGCGGCCGGACCGGGGTGCGGGCGCAGGCGCTGGCCCGGGACGGTTCGCTGGTGGACGACTTCGCCATCCACCGGGCGGGCGCGGTCACCGCGGTCCGCAACGCGCCCTCCCCCGCGGCGACTTCCTCCCTGGCGATCGCGGAACACATCGCGGACACCGTGTTCGAGACGGCTTAGCGGCCCGGGCCGCGACCGGTCAGCCCCAGAACTCCCGCAGGGCCGCGTTGACGGTGGCGGGTTCCTGGGTGTGCGGGTAGTAGCCGGGCACCCGTAGGAGGCGGCCGCCGAGGGAGTCCGTGAGGGACTCGGCCACGGCCATGAGGGGAAGCCCCACATGCTCGCGGTAGGCGGCCGGTGCGCGCTCCCAGGTTCCGCAGATCACCAGGACCGGCAGGGCGGCGGCCCGGATCGGGTCCAGCGGAATGTCCGCCTCCCAGACGGGCCGCTCGCCCATGGAGGTGGCGACGGCACGGAGCCGGCGCGGCGTCGGCTCGGGCATGGCCATCCCCAACCCCTCGGTGGACGCCCGCAGATACCGCTCCGGCGTCACACCGTCCGGGATGCCGGGCGCACCGTCGCGGACCCGGTCGAGGAGGGCGGCGACGACGGGATGGTGTGCGGCGGCGGTGAAGGCGGAGGGCTGGATGAGGGCGAGGGAGCGGACCAGGTCGGGTCGGCGGGCGGCAGCGATGAGCGCGGCGACGGCACCGTTCCCGTGCCCCACGAGGTGCGCGCCGCCGGGCGTCTCGGCACACGCCCCGTCGCCGAGCACGCCCACCACGTCGTCCGCGTCGACGTCGAAGTCGCTGCGCGCGGTGTCGGGGCTGTCGCCGTAACCCCGGCGGTCCATCAGCAGGAGCCGCCGGCTGTCCGCGAGGGGCCGCTGCCCGGCGAAGCCGTACGCGGGGTCGCTGCCCCAGGTGAAGATGTTGTGGACGAAGAGGGCGGGGGCCGGGCCTCGGCCGGCCCGCTCGCGGTCGTCCCACACGGTCACCTGCACGGTCATCGGGTCACCCTGCGGGGGTAGCTGGGGGAGCGTGCCAGGGGACGCGACGCCACGGAGATCCCAACGACACGGCCTAGTGTCCCGCGCTGATTCTGCCCGGCGGCAGCTTGGTGTCCGCGTCGCTCACGGTGCAGGTCACGAAGTGGTAGCCGTCGCCGAAGGCGCTCTTGTTGGTCCAGCCGTACAGCTCGTGCCCGCCGTGCTCCCAGGCCGCCGCGTACTTCTGCGCGCAGAGCTTGTACTCGTTGTCGGAGGCCTTCCGGAAGGACATGTCCTCGGGGACCGAGACGAAGCCGATGACCTGGTGGGCGTGGGACTTGTCGCAGTCGGCCAGGATCCAGGAGTAGGTGCCCTTCTTGTCCTTGTCCTCGGAGACGTCGAAGCAGTCGTCGATCGAGGTGTTCCCGGGGTAGACGGTGTCGCCGGTGTCGCGGAAGCGGCCGAGGGGGCCGGAGACCCCGTTGTCGCTCTTGGCGAACGCGACACAGGCGTACCGCTGGGTCTTGGAGGTCCAGCCCGCCTCGGTGGGGACCAGGGCGTAGGGGGTGAGGTCGGCGAGTCCGCGTACCAGGCCGTCGAGTTCGGTGGCGCAGCGGGACTTGGAGTCCTTGCGGGCGGCGTCCAGGGAGCGGGCTTCCAGCACGGTGACGACCTGGGCGTCGGGCCACTCCTTGTCGCAGTTCAGCAGGGAGAGCCGCGGTGTGCTGTGCAGTTTCTTGCCGGACCAGACCGCCGACAGGCAATCCCCGGGCCGGAGTTCGGCATCGAGCCCGACCTGCTCGCCGTACGGCTGGGAGGTGCGGGCCGGTGCGGAACCGACGGGCGAGGAGTGGGCGGGGGTGGGCTTCTTGGCGTCGTCGTGGTGGTGCCCGCCGCCGCCGAAGGCGGTCACCGCCCACACCACGGCACCGGCCAGTACGGCCACCGCCGCCACCGCGGCCGCCACCAGCCGCCACCGGCGCCGGGGGTCGCCCTCCGGCGCGCTGTCGGGGGTGGCCGAAGGGGGTGTCGTGGGTGGCTCGGCGGGCGGGGGCGGGGCTTCCCCCTGGGTGTCGGGGGTGGCCGCGGAGCCGCCGGTCGGGGCGGGGTTGGGCGCCGGGCCGTCCTGGGCCAGCAGTTCCCGCAGGCTGTCGCGGACCGTCTCCGGGGCGGCGCGGCGCATCGGGTCCTTCTCCAGCAGCCCCAGCAGGACCGGGCCCAACTCCCCTGCTCGCCGCGGCGGTACGGGAGCGTCCAGCACCATCGACACCCGCGCCGCACCGTCCTCGCCCGGCTCGAACGGGCCGCGGCCCTCCACCGCCGTGTACAGGGTGGCGCCCATGGAGAACAGGTCGGCGGCCGGTGTCGGCGGGTCCCCGTGGATGCGTTCCGGCGCCAGGAACCCGGGGGTGCCGATGACCCCGGCCACCGGCGTCAGCCGCGGATCGCGGGAGCCGGGGCGCAGGGCGATGCCGTAGTCGGTGAGCAGGACCCGGCCGTACGGGTCGCCTGAAATGTCCGGTGCCAGCAGGATGTTGGCCGGTTTCACATCGCGGTGCAGGATGCCGATGCGGTGCCCGGTGCTGAGCGCGTCCAGGACGGCGAGTCCGACGCGGGCGGTGCGCTCGACGGTCAACGGGCCGGAGCGGTCGATGAGTTCCTGGAGGTCGACCACGTCCGGCACGAACTCCATGACGATCCACGGCAGTCCGTCGTCCTCGATGACATCGTGCACGGTGACCACGTTCGGATGCGCCCGCAGCCGGGCCGCGTTGCGTGCCTCGCTGCGGGCCCGCGCCACCAGTTCCGGCGAGGGGCGGGCCTCGCCCTGTCCGGGCACCGCGATCTCCTTCATGGAGACCTCGCAGGACAGCTCCTCGTCGTGGGCGTACCAGACGCGGCCCATGCCGCCCGCGCCGAGGCGGCGGATCAGCCGGTACCGTCCGCCGATCTTCCGACCCGCACCGGCCGCCTCCTCCGCCCCGGACCCCGGCCCGTCTACCACCGCGCGTTTCCCCCGCTCACTGTCCACCTGCACTCCGTACGAGCCCGGCCAAGCCGTGACCGCGGCGACGACAGATGAAAGCCGTTGCCCGGCAGGGCGGTTCGGCGCGGCGCCCGCGGTCGGCGGCCAGCGTACGCCGCCGAAGCACTCCCGGGCGCCGGGTTCTGCCGTACGTCCACCTCCCCACACCGGGGCGGCGGTTCAGACTTCGGGGAGGTCGGACAGGTCGAAGCCGGGCCAGGTGGTGCCGGGCGGTCCGGTGCGGGGCTGCTCGGTCCAGATCACCTTGCCGTGCGTGGTGTAGCGGGTGCCCCAGCGTTCCGCGAGCTGCGCCACCAGGAAGAGGCCCCGGCCGCCCTCGTCGCCCAGGGCGGCGCGCCGCAGATGCGGTGAGGTGTTGCTGCCGTCGGACACCTCGCAGGTCAGAGTGGTGCGGCCGAGGAGCAGCCGGACGTGCACGGGCTGGGTGCCGTAGCGGATGGCGTTGGTGATCAGCTCGCTCAGCATCAGCTCGGTGGTGAACGCGGCCTCGTCCAGGCCCCAGGCGGTGACCTGCCGTACGCAGGCGGCGCGTACCGGGGCGACCGCGGCCGGTTCCGAGGGCACGTCCCACTCGGCGACGCGGGACGGCGGGAGCAGTCGGGTGCGGGCGATGAGCAGGGCGATGTCGTCGTGCCGGTGCTCGGGCAGCAGCCGCTCGACCACGGCCCGGCAGAGGCCGTCCGGGGTGCGGTCGGTGTGGGCGGCGAGGACTTCGGCGAGGAGGTCGAGGCCGGTGTCGATGTCCCGGTCGCGGCGCTCGACGAGTCCGTCGGTGAAGAGCACCAGCCGGCTGCCCTCCGGCACGGTGACGGTGGCGGTCTCGCAGGGCAGGGTGGCGAGGCCCAGCGGCGGGGAGGTGGGGACCTCGGGGAAGTGGACGGTGCCGTCGGGTGACAGCAGGGCGGGCGCGAAGTGCCCGGCGCGCGCCATGGTGCACTGCCCGTTCGCCGGGTCGTAGATCGCGTACAGGCAGGTGGCGCCGGTGATCCCGCCCTCCGCGGGCACCCCGTCGGCGCCTTCCGCGCCCGGCTCCCGGCGTACCGCGTCCTGCTCGTCCAGTGCCTTCACCAGTTCGTCGAGGTGCCAGAGGACCTCGTCGGGCGGGATGTCGAGGCGGGCGAAGTTGTGGACGGCGGTGCGCAGGCGGCCCATGGTGGCGGCGGCGTGCAGCCCGTGCCCGACGACATCGCCGATCACCAGCGCCACCCGCGCCCCGGGCAGCGGGATCAGGTCGAACCAGTCGCCGCCCACCCCGGCCTGGGCGGGCAGATAGCGGTAGGCCGCCTTGACCGCGTCCAGCTCCGGGAAGCCGTGCGGCAGCAGGCTGCGTTGCAGGGTCTCGGAGAGGTTGTGCTCACGGGTGTAGCGGCGGGCGTTGTCCACGGCGACGGCGGCCCGCGCGGCCAGCTCGTCCGCGAACGACCGGTCGTCCTCCTCGTACGGGGTGCTGCCGGGCCCGCGCCGGAAGGTGACCAGGCCCAGCACCGCACCGCGCGCCTGGAGCGGTACCGCGATCATCGAGCCGGCTCCGGCGGGGCCGGGGCCGGCGGTGACGAGGACGGCGTGGCCGGAGTGGAGCGCGGCGGCCGCCGGATCACCGGCCTCGGCGAGCGCGACCGGTGTGCCGACCGGCCGGGCCGCCGCCTCCCGCGCGCCCGCGCCGCCGTCGCCCGCCGCGGCCAGCGCCACCCGCCGCATCACCGCCGGGGTACCGCCCGGTTCCTCGCCCTCCAGGACCGGTTCCAGCAGTTCGACGGTGGTGACGTCGGCGAAGCGGCCCGCGGTGGCCTCGGCCAGTTCCTCCGCGGCCTGCACCACGTCCAGGGTGCTGCCGAGCCGGACGCCCGCGTCGTACAGCACCGCCAGCCGGTCCCGGGCCAGTTCGGCGATGCCGGACAGCTTCCGCAGTTCGGTGGTGTCGCGGAGGGTGGCGGCGGTGCCGGGGGCGGCGCCGCGGCCGGGCGGGGTGCGCCGGGTGCTCACGGCGAGCAGCCGGTCCCCCGCCGGGTGCACCTCGTCGGTGACGGTGCGGTCGGAGGTCAGCAGGTCCGCGATACCGGTGTCCAGGCCCAGTTCGCCGAGGTGGCGTCCCTCGGCGTCGGCAGGGAGGGCGAGCAGGCGGCGCGCCTCGTCGTTGGCGAGCTGGAGCCGCCCGTCGCCCGCGATGATCAGCACGCCTTCACGCACCGAGTGCAGCACCGCGTCGTGGTGCTCGTACATGCGGGTCATCTCGGCGGGGCCGATGCCGTGGGTCTGGCGGCGCAGGCGTCTGCTGACCAGGACGGCGCTGGTGCCGGCCAGCAGCAGGGCGATCCCCCCGGCCCCGAGGACGACGGGCAGCCGCCGCTGGCTCCAGGCGCTGACATGCTCGATCCGCACCCCGGCCGCGACCACGCCGACCACCTTGCCGTGCCCGTCGGTGACGGGGACGACGGCGCGGGCCGCGGTGCTCGGGGGTCCGCGGAAGGTGTCGGTGTAGTCGCCGTGGGCGACGGCCCGCTCGGTGCCCGGCATGTAGTCGCCGATCAGCGTGGGGTCGGTGTCCGCGAGGCGGATCCCGTTCGGGGCGGCGACGGCGATGAAGTCGACATGGGCGCGGCGGGTGGCGGGACCGGTCTGCGGCTGGAGCCGGGCCCCGGGGTGGGCCGAGGTGAGGGCCTGGGCGGTACTGGGTGCGGTGGCGAAGGCGGCGGCCGCGGCCAGGGAGCGGCTGCGGGCGGAACTCTGCTCCCCGCCCTGCACCTGGAGCTGGAGCGCGATCACCCCGGCGGCGACCAGCAGCACCGCCACGACGATCTGCACGAGCAGCACCTGGCCGGCCACGCTGCTGGTGCTCAGCCAGGACCGCAGCCCTCCCGATCGCCGAGCCGAGCCCTCCATGTCCTCTTTTCTAGCACTTTGCCGAGCGGCGGGCGGCCCCGAGGTGGGAAGTCCCCCGGCCCGGGGCCTGCACGTGCTATGCCGAGCCGGCACCGCGGGCGGGGGTGGCGACCCACGGACGGAGGCGGGCACGGGAGCGGGCGCGGCGTTCGGAGCGGTTTCGGCCAGCGCGGCCGGATACCGCCACCCGGAGGGATATCGGCATATGCGGGGCGCGCACCCGGACGCCGTCGCCCGGATCGGTCACACCACCACATCCCCGGGCGTTCTGAAAACCCTCCCCCGGTACCAAGTCCGGCATTCCGCCAGGTCATCAACTCACCTTGCGTGGTTATGCGTTGCGTAAGATCGGCAAAGTCCTTCCCTGATCTGGCAGGAGCCCTACACTGGCCGCCGACCAATGCTCATTGTCCTAATCTCCCCGCGGAGCAACATTTTGCCTGTCTCCTATGTTCCGCCCTGCTCCGCCGAGGCCGGCGACTGATGGCCCGCGCTCCCAAGCGCACCCGCCCCACCTACCATCCCGCGGGCCATGACGCCGCCCTGCGCGGGGCGTTGCAGGATCTGCGGGCCGGCCGCTGGCTGGCCATGCGCGATCTGCTCAACGCCTCAGCGGGCGGCCGGCAGTGGACCCAGCGCACCCAGGTACTGGCGGCCGCCGCGGCCGGCAGCGACCTGGTGCAGGCCTGGCGCACCGATGAACCGAACAACCCGGTGGCGGCCGTGATGCACGCCCGGGTCGAGGTGGAACGCGCCTTACGCGCGCACCGCGAGGGCCATCAGCGCCTGCGCGAACCGTGGTTGAGGGCCTGGGAGGCGTGCCGGCAGGCCGCGTTCGCCGCGCCGGACGACCCGGTGCCGTGGGTGTGCCTGCTGGCGCTGGCCCGGCTGGACGAGGCACAGGAGTGGGACGAGCACCGGGTGGCGCCGCCGGAGCCGATGCTGCCGCCCGGCCCCTGGGGTCTGCTCGCGGAGGCCGACAAGCGCGATCCGCAGAACCGCGAGGCCTACCACCGGATGCTGCAGTTCATGTTCGGCCGGCGGAACGGCGGGCGGCTCTCCGAGGCCATCAACTTCACCCAGTGGGCGGCGTCTTCGGCCACCCTGGGGTCGTCGCTGCATCTGCTGCCGCTGTATGTGCGGGTGGAGCGCTACCGCCGGCAGGACGGCCGGGACGCGGCCCTCGATCTGCACTGGGTGGCGGAGGACGCCACCCGGGAGGCGACCGTCGCCCTGGAGCGGTGGTTCGGGTACACGCCGCCCGCCGAGGCCTCGCTGCTGGACCTGAGCCATCTGGCGCACGCCCTATGGGGGTCGCACCAATTCACCGCGGGCGCAAGGGTGTTCAGCGCCCTCGACCCGTACTACGTTGCCGTGCCGTGGACCCACCGGGTGGCGCCGGCCCTGGCGGACGAGTCCCCCGGTACGGCGGCGCTCGACCTCTTCGTACAGGCGCGGGCGCGCTGTGATGCCGCCGAGCGTTCCGCGCGCGGCGGCTGAGCACCGCCCCGCACCGCCACCCCCCTTCACCACCGTTTAGTTCCACCCAGACCGGAGGTCTCAGCGTGTCCCCGAGTAAATGGACCGGCACAGACAGCAGTGCGCCGCAGCACGACGAGGAGCAGCGGCTGCGCGAGCTGGGCTACAAGCCGGTCCTCGCCCGACGTATGAACGGCTTCGGCAACTTCGCCATCAGCTTCTCCGTCATCTCCATCCTCTCCGGCTGTATGACCCTGTACGGCTTCGGGCTGGGCACCGGCGGACCCGCGGTGATGATGTGGGGCTGGGCCGGGGTCGGGCTGTTCGTGCTGTTCGTGGGGATGGCGCTGGCCGAGGTGACCAGCGCCTATCCGACCTCGGGTGCGCTCTACTACATGGCGGACCGGCTGGGCGGCCGGCGCTGGGGCTGGTACACGGGCTGGCTGAACCTGCTGGGCCTGCTGGGCGCGATCGCCGGTATCGACTACGGCTGCGCGCTGTTCACCGGGGCCTTCCTCAACCTCCAGTGGGGATTCGACCCGACTCCCGGGTCCACCATGCTGATCTTCATAGCCATCCTGCTGGTGCACGCGGTGCTCAACCTCTTCGGGGTGCGGCTGGTCAGCGTGCTCAACTCGGTGAGTGTGTGGTGGCACTTGGCGGGTGTGGCGCTGATCGTCGCGGTGCTGGCCATCGTGCCGGACCACCACCAGCCCCCGAAGTTCGTCTTCACCGAGTTCGTCAACGACACCGGCTGGCACAACCCGTTCTATGTGGCGGCGATCGGCCTGCTGCTGGCGCAGTACACCTTCTGCGGCTACGACGCCTCCGCGCACCTCTCCGAGGAGACCTCCAACGCCTCGGTCAGCGCCGCCAAGGGCATCGTCCGCGCCATCTGGGTGTCCTGGCTCGCCGGTTTCGTCCTGCTGGCCGGTCTGACCTTCGCCATCCAGGACTACGCGGGCACCGTGAACAGCGCCACCGGGGTGCCCCCGGCGCAGATCCTGCTGGACGCGCTGGGCAGCGGCGGCGCCACCGCGCTGCTGCTGGTGGTGATCGTGGCCCAACTCTTCTGCGGCAACGCGGAGGTGGCCGCGGCCAGCCGGATGGTGTTCGCGTTCAGCCGGGACAACGCGCTGCCGGGGTCCTCGCTGTGGCGCCGGGTCAGCAGCCGCACCCAGACCCCGGTGCCCGCGGTGTGGCTGTCGGTGGGGGTGGCCTGCGTACTGGCGCTGCCCTCGCTGTACTCGGCGACCGCGTACGGCGCGGTCACCGCGATCAACGTCATCGGCATCACCCCGGCGTACGCGATCCCGGTGTTCCTGCGGCTGCGGGCCGGGGACCGCTTCCAGAAGGGGCCCTGGCACCTTGGCCGTTGGTCCCGTCCGGTGGGCTGGATCGCGGTGGTGTGGGTGGCGTTCGTAACGGTGCTGTTCTGCCTGCCGCAGTCCTCACCGATCACCATCGACTCGATGAACTACGCGGTGATCGCCCTCGCCGCCGTCCTCATCCTGTCGAGCGTCTGGTGGTACGTGGCCCGCAACTCGTACGGCACCCCGTCGTCCGAGGCGTACGGCAACGACGCGGAGCAGGCGGAGATCGCCGAGGGCATCGTCTGAGCCGGTTTCGTCCGCTGTGCGGCCCCCGCTTGCGTCCTGCAAGCGGGGGCCGTTTAAGGTAAGGCTCACCTAACGCTTTCCCCGTGGCATCACAAGCTCACATCACAAGCTCAGGAGCCTCCATGTCTCTTCGGCTGTCCCTTCGGCTGCCTGTCCGGCTCCGCGGTACCACCACGGTCGCCCTCGCCGTCGCCGCCGCCCTCTCGCTGACGGCCTGCGGCGGAGGCGACTCCTCCGGCAGCGGGAAGGAGGGGAGCACCGGCGGCAGGGACTCCTCCTCCGTCGCCAAGGGCGGCGAGGGCTTCGGGGACGCGGCCAAGAAGACCGCCGCGATGGGCACCGACGCCGAGCCCGGCCAGTGGCCGCGCACCGTCGAACACGCCATGGGCAGCACCGAGTTGACCTCCCGGCCCGAGCGCGTGGTCGTACTGGACGTCGGCGAGTTGGACAACGTGGTCTCGCTGGGTGTGAAGCCGGTCGGCCTGGCCCCCACCGAGGGCTCGCCCGAACTGCCCTCGTACCTCAAGAAGGACGCGGGCGAGCCGGAGAACGTCGGCACCATCAACAGCCTCAACCTGGAGGCGATCGCGGCGCTCAAGCCCGATCTGATCCTGGGCAGCCAACTGCGCGCCGCCAAGTCCTATGACGAGCTGTCGAAGATCGCGCCCACCGTCTTCTCCCTCCGCCCGGGCTTCACCTGGAAGGAGAACTACCTCCTCAACGCGGCCGCGCTGGACAAGACAGCCGAGGCGAAGGCGAAGCTCGCCGCCTACGAGAAGCGCGCCGAGGCCCTGGGCCGCAAGCTCGGCGACCACAAGCCGACCGTCTCCATGGTCCGCTATCTGCCCGACGGCGTGATCCGCCTCTACGCCAACGCCTCCTTCATCGGCACCATCCTCAAGGACGTCGGCATCCCCCGGCCGAAGAACCAGGACATCGACGACCTCGCCGCCGAGATCAGCGCCGAGAACATCGACCAGGCCGACGCCGACTGGATCTTCACCGGTGTCTACGGCGACCCCAAGGCCACCGACAAGACCAAGGCCCAGGGCAATCCGCTGTGGAAGAACCTCAAGGCGGTCAAGGACGGCCACGCCTACGATGTGCCGGACGAGACCTGGTACTTGGGACTCGGGGTCACCGCCGCGGACGAGGTCCTGGACGACCTTCAGCGGCATCTGACGTCCTGACGTGACACCCTCCACCTCCACTCGCCGCCGCGCGGGCTGGCTGCTGGCCGGGGCCGTGCTGCTGCTGGTCGCGCTGCTGCTGAGCCTGTGCGTCGGCAGCCGCCAGATCGCGCCCGGCGAGGTGTTCCAGGCACTGCTGCACGGCGGCGGCAGCGACAACGCGAAGGTGGTGCGCACCCTGCGGGTGCCGCGGACCGCCGTCGGTGTCCTGGTGGGTGCCGCGCTCGCCCTCGCCGGCACCGTCATGCAGGGCGTCACCCGCAACCCCATCGCCGAACCGGGCATCCTCGGCGTCAGCCAGGGCGCCTCGGTGGGTGTGGTGTGCGCCATCGCGTTCTGCGGGGTGCACACCCTCACCGGCTATGTGTGGTTCGCGTTCGCCGGGGCGGCCCTGGCCGCGGTGGGGGTGTACGCGGTGGCGAGCGGTGGACGCGGCGGGGCCTCCCCCGTCCGGCTCGCCCTCGCCGGGGCCGCGATGAACGCGTTCCTCGCCTCGGTGGTGTCCGGGATCGCCACCACCGACGCCCGCGCCCTGGACGAGTTCCGCTTCTGGCAGGTTGGTTCGATCAACGGCCGCGACGCCGAACTCCTCGGCCGGATCTGGCCGTTCGCGCTGGCGGGCCTGCTGCTGGTGGCGGCCATGGCCCGCGGTCTGGACGCGCTCGCCCTGGGCGACGACACGGCGCGGGCGCTCGGCCACCCGGTGGGCCTGCTGCGGGTCCTCGGGGCGCTGGGGGCGACCGTGCTCACCGGGGCGGCGGTGGCCGCGGCCGGGCCGATCGCCTTCACCGGTCTGGCCGTTCCTCATATCGCCCGCGCACTGGTGGGTACCGCCCACCGCTGGGTGCTGCCGCTGGCCGCACTGCTGGGGCCGGTGATGATCCTCGGTTCTGATGTGGTCGGCCGGGTCGTCTTCCCGCCCTCGGAGGTGCCGGTGGCCGTGATGACCGCGCTGATCGGGGTCCCGTTCCTGATCGCCCTGGTACGGCGGCGGGCGGTGGTCGCCGCATGAGCCGTGCCCTTCCCGCACCCCGCCCAGTGGTCCCGGCCGGGCACAGTGTGCTGCGCCACCGGCGCGCCACCTTCCTGGTGCACCGGCGTTCCGTGCTCGTCGCCGCGGTCCTCTCGGTACTGCTCGCGGTGGTCTCGGTGCTCTCGCTGAGCGTCGGGGAGTCCTTCGTGCCGCCCTCCTCGGTGGTGCGGGTGGTGCTTCAACTCCCCAGCCCCGACGAGCTGGTGGTGGGTGTGCTGCGGCTGCCGCGGCTGGTGCTCGGGCTGCTCGCCGGTACCGCCTTCGGGATCGCGGGCGCCCTGGTGCAGACCGTCGCGCGCAATCCGCTGGCCAGCCCCGATGTCATCGGTGTCACCCATGGCGCGGGGGCCGCCACCGTCGCCGCGCTCGCCTTCGGCGCCGTGTCGCAGGAGGGACTGCCGTTCGCCTCCGTCGGCGGCGGCCTCGCCGCGGCCCTGCTGGTGTACGTCTTCGCCTGGCGCCGCGGGATGCAGTCCTCCCGTTTCGTACTGATCGGCATCGGGGTGTCCGTGGCGCTCGGCTCCCTCACCCGGCTCTTCCTCACCAAGGGCGACTACCTGGTGGCCCAGCAGGCCAAGGTATGGCTCACCGGCTCCCTCAACAGCCGCGGCTACGAAGAGGCCGCGCCGCTCGCCGTGGTGCTGCTGCTCGCCGTCCCGGCGGCCCTGTGGGCGGCGCGGGCCCAGCGCGGCGCCTCCTTCGACGACGACACCGCGACCGCCCTCGGCATCCGCCCGGGCCGGGTACGGCTCGGCCTGACCGTCCTCGGTGTGGTCCTGGCGTCGGTGGCGACGGGCGCCGCGGGACCGATCGACTTCGTGGCGCTGCTCGCCCCGCAGATCGCCCGCCGCCTCACCCGCACCGCCCATGTCCCGCTGCTGTCCTCGGCGTTGACCGGTGCGCTGCTGGTGGTCGCCGCGGATCTACTGGCCCGCCGTCTGTTCGCCCCGATCGAGCTGCCCGTCGGCGTGCTCACCGCAGCGGTGGGCGCCCCCTGTCTGATGTGGCTGATCGCCCGCACCCGCAGCCGTACCGGAGGCACCGTATGAGCCGCAGCAGCACCTCCAACAGCAGCCCCGCGAAAGGCAGTTGGCCCGCCGGCGGCCGGCTCGCGGCCCGTGGGCTGACGCTGGCGTACGAGGACCGCACCATTGTGGAGGGCCTGGATCTGGAGGTCCCCGACGGGAAGGTGACGGTCGTCGTCGGGCCCAACGCCTGCGGCAAGTCCACCCTCCTGCGGGCGTTGGGCCGCCTCCTCAAACCCCGGCAGGGCACGGTGCTGCTGGACGGCGAGGAACTGGCCCGGCTCCCCGGCCGCCAAGTGGCGTGCGCCATCGGCGTGTTGCCGCAGTCACCGGCCGCGCCGGACGGCATCACCGTCGCCGATCTGGTGGCCCGCGGGCGGCAGCCGCACCAGCGGTGGTGGCAGCAGTGGTCCGAGGCCGACGAGCGGGCCGTCGCCACGGCACTGGAGCACACCGACACCACCGACCTCGCCGACCGCCCGGTGGACGAACTCTCCGGCGGGCAGCGGCAGCGGGTGTGGATCGCGATGGCCCTGGCCCAGGACACCGAGGTGCTGCTGCTCGACGAGCCCACCACCTACCTTGACATCGCCCACCAGGTGGAGGTCCTGGACCTGGTGCGCCGCCTCAACCACGAACGCGGCCGCACCGTCGTCGCCGTACTGCACGACCTCAACCAGGCCGCCCGGTACGCCGATCACCTGGTCGCCATGAAGGCCGGCCGGATCGTCGCCCAGGGCCCGCCCGCGGAGGTGGTCACCGCGGAGCTGGTCCGGGACGTCTTCGGGCTCACCGCCGTGGTGGTGCCCGACCCGGTGACCGGCGGCCCGCTGATCGTCCCGGCCGCCGCCTGGCAGCCCGCGGACCAGGACCCGGCGGCCACCGGCTGACGGGGGCAACGGCACGGTCAAGGGTGGCGCGCGGCGAGGACGCAGAAGACGTTGCCCTCCGGGTCGGCGAGCACCACCCAGCTCTCCTCTCCGCTCTGCCCCACATCGGCGTGCCGGGCGCCCAGCGCGAGCAGCCGGCTCACCTCCTCGTGCTGCTCCCGGTCGGTGGGGTTGACGTCGATATGCAGCCGGTTCTTGACGGTCATCGGCTCCGGCACCCGCGCGAAGGTCAGCACCGGCGGCACCGGCCCGGTACGCCGCCTGCCCTCCGGCACCTCGGGCGAGCCGATGATGACGACATCGCCGCCCTCGTCCTCCCGCAGCACCTCGTACTCCAGCACCGCGCACCAGAAGCGGGCGAGCGGACCCGGGTCCAGGCAGTCGATCTCCAACTCGCTGAATTTGCTGGCCATTCGAGGTCCTTCCGGTAGGTGTTCGGTGCGGGGCCGCCGGGCGGTCAGGACGCCGTGCACTCCTGCTTACGGCCGGCGGACCGGGTGGCCTGCCCCGGCACGGTGAGGGCGACGAGCGCGCCGAGGAAGATGATGGCGCCGATGCCGGTCATCGCGGTGGTGAGCGAGGACGCCCGGCCGAAGAGCGCGGTCAGATTCACCAGGACCGCGAGGCCGATGGCGCTGCCGAGCTGCTGCCCGGCGGTCGCGATCCCGCTGGCGGTGCCCTGCTCGGCCTCGGGGGTGCCGGTGGTCGCGGTGGCGAACATGGTGGTGAACACTATGCCCTGGCCCAGGCTGAACACGGCCGCCAGCCCCAGCACCAGCCCCCAGCCCGTCGCCTCCCCCACCAGCGCCGCGAACGCGCCGACCCCCACCAGTCCGACCACCTGCCCGGTGACCATCGCCGCCCGCAGTCCGGTACGGGTGGCGAGCCGCCCGCCGATGGTGGTGCCGACCAGCACACCGGCGCATGGGACGGTGAACGCCAGCCCCGTGACCAGCGGACTGAGGCCGCGGGTCTGCTGGAAGTACAGCGTCAGGAAGAACGCGGTGGCCCCGAATCCCGCCATGAAGAGAAACGTCGAGGCGGTGCCCGTCGCCAGATGCCGGTTGGCGAAGCGGCGTACGTCCAGCAGCGGTTCGGGAGTGCGGCGCTCGACGGCCAGCAGGACTACGGCGGCGGCGAGCCCCGCGGCCAGCGTCAGCAGGGTCGACGGCGAGCCCCAGCCGCTCTCGGCGGCGAAGGTGAAGCCCATCACGATCAGGATGGCCGCGCCCGTGGTGAGGATCGCGCCGGGAATGTCGAGGCGGCCGGGGGCCGGCCGGTGCCGGTCGGCGGGCACCACCCGGACCGCCACCGCGAGGATGGCGAGCACGATCGGGATGTTGACGGCGAAGACCGCACGCCACCCCAGGACATCGGTGAGCACCCCGCCGAGGACCGACCCCAGCACCATCCCGGACGACCCGGCCGCGCCCCACACCCCCAGCGCCCGGTTGCGTGCGGCGCCCTCGGCGTAGTTGACGCTGATCAGCGCGAGCAGCGAGGGCGCGAGCGTGGCACCGCCGAGGCCCTGCACACCGCGCCCGACGATCAGCATCCACTCGTCGGCCGCGACGGTGCCCAGCAGCGAGCCGAGCGCGAAGAGGCCGAGCCCCGCGAAGAACATCCGCCGTCTGCCGAGCGCGTCGGTGAGCCGCCCGCACAGCAGCAGAAAGCCGCCGAACGCGATGGCGTAGGCGCTGACCACCCACTGCAAGGTCTCGGCGGAGAAGCCGAGCCCGGCGATCTCGGGCAGCGCGACGAACACGATGTTGTAGTCCAGGCCGGTCAGAAGCTGCGCCGCGGCGAGCACCGCCAGCAGCAGCCCGGCCCGCGCGACCGGGGCCGCAGGGACCGCGGGGGTTTTCGGGGTGGAGGGTTCGGTTCTCATACGCACCTGCCGTCACTCGGCGGCGCCACAGGGCGCGCACCGCCGTCGAATATTTCGAGTTCGGATGTTTCGAGTTCGGACCATATCAGTTCGAAGCACCTGCGGTAGACTGGCGCCATGAGTGCTGCGACACGTCGAGTGGAGTTGTGCGGGCTGGTGGCCCACCTGAACCAGCGGCTGGACGCGCATATCCGCCGCGTCGCGGACGGGCTGGGGATCACCTCCTCGCAGGCCATCGCCTTGCGCGAGCTCTCAGAGCCGATGACCCTCTCCGAGCTGGCCGAGCGCATGTCCTGCGAGGCCTCCAACGCCAGCTATGTCATCGACCGGATGGAACGCCAGGGCCTCGTCCAGCGCCGGCCCCACCCGACCGACCGGCGCGCCAAACGACTCGTCCTCACCGCCGGCGGCGAGAGCTGCCGCGGCAATGTGCTCACCGCACTCGCCCAGGACTCCCCCGTCGAGTCCCTCACCGCCGCCGAACAGACCACCCTCGCCAAACTCCTCCGCAAGGCGGCCGATTAGCGGATCGGGTGACCCACCGCCCGGCAACTCCCGGACGCCTCCGGGCAGATGCGGGCGAGCGGGGTCAACTCCCCCTCGGGGACCTGGGATTGCGGGTGGCGGCGGTGTGCGAAAGGCCGTTCGGGGCGGGCTTCACCTCAGTACGCTGAGCGCAGTCATGTACTGGCGTGGAGGCCTGCGATGGGGGAGCCGGCGTTCGGAGTGCTCGGGCCGCTCCGGGTGATGTCCGGGAGCGGACCGGTACATCTCGGCGGGCCGAAACCGCGTGCCGTCCTGGCGACACTGCTGCTGCGACCGGGCGGCTTCGTCTCGGTGGACCAGTTGACGGAGGTGCTGTGGCCCGGGGGCGCGCCGCGCTCCGCGGTGGCCAACGTCCGTACCTATGTGCACAGTCTGCGTGCCGCGCTGGCGCAGGCCGGGGTGGACGAGGCGGCGCTGCGTACCGAGTCGCTCGGCTATGCGCTGGACCTCTCCCCCGGGCAACTGGACCTGAGCCTGTTCGAGCGGCGGCTGGAGGAGGCGCGCCGGGCGCGCGAGGGCGGGCGGCACAGTGCCGCGCTGCGCGGCTATGAGGCGGCGCTCGGGCTGTGGCGCGGCGGGGTGCTCCAGGATGTGCCGGCCAGTGTGGTGTGGGATCCGGCGGTGGCCAGGATCGAGGAGCTGCGCTCGGCCGCGGTCGACGAATGCCTCGAACTGCGGTTGCTGCTGGGCGAGTTCGGCACCCTGGTGGCCGAGTTGCGGGCCCGGCTCGGCGCGGACCCACTGCGGGAGGACCTGTGGCAGATGCTGGTACGCGCCCTGCACGACTCGGGCCGTACCGCGGAGGCACGCACCGCCTATGCCGAGGCCGAGCAACTGCTCGCGGCGGAGCTCGGTGTGCAGCCCAGTGCCCCGCTGCGCGCCCTCGGCGAGGAGGTGGGCGGCTCCCCCCGGGCCCGCAGACGCCCCGCCCAACCCGCCGCCCCCGTATGCCAACTCCCGCTGGACGTACCGGACTTCACCGGCCGGAGTGCGGAGGCGGCCGCGTTGGAGCGTCGGCTCTCGGGGGCGGCGCGGCAGCCGGTGGTCGTGGTGCTCAGCGGGCCGCCGGGCTCCGGGAAGTCGACCCTGGCGGTGCATGTGGCGCACCGGGTACGGGAGGCGTTCCCGGACGGCCAACTCTTCGCCGACCTGGGGGCGATGAGCGGCCAGCCGCGCCAACCGGCCGATGTACTCGCGGAGTTGCTGCGCGGCCTGGGCGTGGTGGACAGCGTCATCCCGGCCGGGCTCGGCGAGCGGGCCGCGCTGTTCCGCTCCCGTCTGGCCCAGCGCCGGCTGCTGCTCGTCCTGGACGACGCCGCGGGCAGCGAGCAGGTGCGCCCACTGCTCCCCGGCACCGGCGGCTCGGCCGTCCTGGTCAGCTCACGCCGCAGACTGACCGGGCTGCCGGCGCACCACTGCCCGCTCGGTCTGATGCAGCGTGCCGAGGCCCGTGACCTGCTGGGGGCGATCGTGGGCGCCGAGCGGCTGGCGGCGGAGGCGGCCGAGGCGGACCGGGTGCTGGACAGTTGCGGGTCGCTGCCGCTGGCGGTGCGGATCGCCGGGTCCCGGCTGGCCAACCGGCCCGGCTGGACCGTGGCCACCCTGGCCGACTTCCTGGACGACGAACGCGGCCGCCTGGACCAGCTCCAGACCGGCGAGATGGAGGTGCGGGCGAGCGCCGAACTCAGCTACCGGCACCTGCCCGCGGAGGCCGCCGCCGCCTTCCGCGCCTTCGGCACCCTGGCCGAGGAGGCGGTACCCGGCTGGCTGCTCGCGGTGGCCACCGGCCGGGCGGGTCCGGCGCCCGCGGAGGTCGAACTCCTCCTGGATGAGCACCTGTTGGAGACGGCGGGAGCGGACCGGCTGGGCCGGCCCCGCTACCGGATGCACGGCCTGCTGCGCTGCTACGCCCGCGAACTGGCCGACCGGGAGCCGCCCGGACTGCACCGCGAACGCCAACTCCGCGTCACCGACGCCCTGATCGCCCTCGCCCACGCGGCCAACACCGCCATGCCCAACCGCTTCCTCGGCGTGCTGGGCGAGCCCACCGAACCGCGCGGTGCGGCGGCGGGCGTACTGCCGCTGGTGCGGGCCCGGCCGCTGGACTGGTTCGAGAGCGAGCGCCGCATCCTGGTCGGCGCCGCCGAGACGGCGCTGCGCCTGGACAGCGCGGACCGGGCCGCCGACCTGACGATCGAACTGGCCGGCTTCTTCGACATGCGCTTCTACTACGACGACTGGCTGCGCACCCACCGCCTGGTCCTGGACGCGATGCCCGAGCAGACCGGCCCCCGGGCCGCCACCCTGCTGCGCAATCTGGGCCAACTCCACTACTACCAGGACCGATACGAGCAGGCGCTGGACTGCTTCGAGCGGGCCCGCACCCTCTTCACCGGGCTCGGCCACCTCGCGGGGCAGGGGGTCGCCTCGGTGGGCGCCGGGGCGGTGCACCGGATCGGGAACCGCCTGGACGCGGCACTCAGTGCGTTCACCGAGGCCCTGGACCTCTTCGGGCGGTCCGGTGACCGGCACGGGGAGGCCGTCGCCTGCAATGCCATCGCCTCGGTGTGGCTGAAGCGTCAGGACCCCGAGGCCGCGGGCCCCTGGCTGGACTCGGCCCTCGTCCTCGCGCGCGAACTCGGCGACCGCCACCGCGAGGCCCAGGTCCGCCGCCGGATCGCGGCCCGCCGCGAACTCCTCGGCCAACAGAGCCTGGCCGAACAGGAGTTGGAGATCGCTCTCGGGATACTGGACGAGCTGGACGACACCCACTGCGCGGCCTATGTGCAGCAGAGCATCGGCGAGTTGTATCTGCGCCGCGGCGAGACCGGCAAGGCCTCGGCGCTGCTCACCGACGCGCTGGCGGTCCAGCAGCAGCACGGCGACCTCTCCGCCGAGGCCCGAGTGGCCTGCCTGCTGGGCGAGTTGCACCACGCACACGGCCGCCACCGCACCGCCCGCAGCTACTTCCACCGCTCCCTGTCCGCCTACCGCGGCCTCGGCCGCCCCGACCAGGCGGAGTCGGTGACGGCCCGACTGCGCTCCCTGCGCTGACCCTCCACACAGGGAGCGCCGCGACCAACTCCCTTATCAGCAGGCGTTGTTGCTGATCTGCCCGCGCTTGGTGAAGTCCTTCCAGGCGAAGCCCTGGACCACCGCGACCACCGTCGAGCCGTTGAGTATCTGCTCGTAGTGCAGATGCGGGGTGATGGTGTACTTGGCGGAGGACTTGCCCACCTTGCCGATGAGCTGCCCCCGGCTCACCTGCGCGCCCGTCCCCACCAACCGCGCCGACAGATGCGCGTACCGCGTCTGCCAGCCGTTCTTGTGCTGGATGACGATGGTGTTCCCGTACCCGGTGGTGGTCGAGTAGTACGAGGCGACGACGGTGCCGTAGGCGCTGGCCAGCACCTTGCGGCCGAAGTCGTCCGGGGTGCCGTTGGCGTCGTAGTGGTTCCAGTCGACCGAGTGCAGGGGGCTGTGCCCGTCCCAGTTGCTGCCCACCCAGGTCTGCCCGCAGCGGAAGGGCATCTTGAAGGCGGGCCGGCCCGCGGCGGCGGCGTCCTGCGGCGCCGCGACCGCGACCGGGGCGGCGACCGCGAGGGCCGCCCCCGCGCCGGTCACCGCGGCCAGCATCCGCCTGGTTCGTCTCGGCATGATCTCCCCTTGCTCTCGTCTCGGCTCGTACCGGCGCCCTCCGATGGGGACCGGGCGGCAGTCAACCGGCCGCGCATACAAGGCGGATACAAAGGCGGGGGCGCCGCTTGTACGGGGCAGTACACGTCGCTGGTGCAGGGCGGTGCGCGTCACCGGCACGGGGCAGTACCCGCACACCAGATTCACTTGCTACATTGCGCAACCGTAAAAGCTCTGGCGGCGGGTGCCCCCTCCGCACGGCCGATTCGTATGAGGCGCGCAGATGACCACGGACCAGCAGGCGGCTCCCCCGCGACGCGGCAGGCGCGCACCCGTTCGCGGTGACCGGCGTACCGACCGGACCGGGCGCACCGGCCACCGCCGCAGGCGCAGCCGGCTACGCCGGATACTCGCGGTGGCGCTGGCGGTGGTCGTGCTGGTGACGGCGGGGGCGGGCTGGCTCTATCTACGGCTGACGGGCGGCATCGACACCTTCGGCGCGGACGGCTTCGCCAAGAACCGTCCCGACGCGGCCACTTCGAAGGGCGAGAACGTCCTGGTGATCGGCTCGGACGCGCGCACCGGCGGCAACGCCGGGCTCGGCGGCGGCGACAAGAGCGACATCGGCCGCTCGGACACCGCGTTCCTGCTGCATGTCTACGCCGACCACCGGCACGCCGTCGCGGTGTCCGTCCCCCGCGACACCCTGGTGACCATCCCGCCGTGCCGGCTGCCCGACGGGACCTGGACCAGGGAGCAGCCGCGGACGATGTTCAACGCGGCCTACTCCGTGGGGCAGACCGCGAAGGGCAATCCGGCCTGCACCCAGAACACCGTGGAGAAGCTCACCGGGCTGCGCGTCGATCACACCGTGGTGGTCGACTTCAAGGGCTTCGCCTCGCTGACGGACGTGGTGGGAGGGGTGAAGGTCTGCCTCCCCCAGGACATCTACCAGCGCGACCTCAACCCGAACCGTGCCACCCTCGGCAGAAAGCTGTTCACCAAGGGCGAGCAGACCGTCGCCGGGCAGCGGGCGCTGGACTATGTGCGCATCCGCCACGGCATCGGGGACGGCTCGGACATCGGCCGTATCAAACGCCAACAGGCCTTTATGTCCAGCCTGTTGAAGAAGATCAAGGACGACGGTTTCACCCCGGCCAAGCTGCTGCCGCTGACCGAGGCCGCGACCAGGTCCATGACGGTCGACCCCGGGCTCGGTTCGGCCGACAAACTGCTGCGCTTCGCCATGTCCCTCAAGGGCATCGACCTGCACAACACCCAGTTCATCACGGTCCCTTGGCGCTACGAGGGCAGCCGGGTCGCCGTCGTCGAACCGGACGCCGGTGCCCTCTGGGCCGCACTCAAGAAGGACCGCACCCTGGACGGCTCCGACGCGGGCGGCAAGAAGCACCCCACCAAGAAGCCCGCCCCGACGCCCTCCGCGAGCACCGGTGGGGCCGAGGTGTCCGGCCAGGGCATCGGGGTCGCCGTGTACAACGGCACCGCCACCGCCGGACTGGCCTCCCGTGCCGCCAAAACCCTTCAGGAGAACGGCTTTTCGGTCACCGCCACCGGCAACGCCGACAACCAGGAGCACACCACCACCGCGATCCAGTACGGCCCCGGCAGGAAGACCCAGGCCGAGACCCTCGCCCGGCTCTTCCCGGACGCAGCGGTCACACCCGTCGCCGAGGACGGCCTCGGTCTCGTCCTGGGCGCCGACTACACCGGTGAGGTGCCCAAGGGCCTTGCGGACGACGCCCGTTCGGCCGACGACAACCCCTGCTCCGACCTCTCCTACGGCTGACGCCTGCGCCGCGTCAGCCACCTCAGCGCCACGGCGTATCCGGTCAGGACGGCGGCGAGCAGCAGATAGTAGGCCGGTGGCAGCGCCTGAAGGCCCAGCGTCGTCCCGAGCGGGGTGAGCGGCAGCAGGATGCCCACCGCGGCCAGTGCGGCGGCGGTGATCCGCAGCGGCCCGGGCGCGGGGCGGGTCCCGGTGCGCAGCAGCAGCATCACCAGGGCCTGGGTGAGCAGGTTCTCGGTGAACCAGCCGGAGTGGAAGGCGCCTTCGTCCCGGGTGGCGGACGCGGTCACGGCCAGCGCCGCGAAGGTCGCCAGGTCGGCCAGCGAACCGAGCAGCCCGAAGCCGGTGATGAAGCGGAGGAACGGCACGGGCCGCAGCGCGGTCGGCCGGGCGAGGTGGCGGCGCGCCGGACGGTCGTGGGCGAGGGCGAGTTGCGCCGCGTCGAAGCAGAGGTTCTGCACCAGGACCTGCGTCGGCAGCATCGGCAGGAACGGCAGCAGCAGCCCCGCGGCGAGCATCGCTATCACATTGCCCAGATTCGAGGAGAGCGTGATGCGCAGATACGAGGCGATGTTGCCGCCCGCGTGCCGGCCCGCGGCGATCGCCTCGTCGATGGCCGTGAGGTGCTTGCCCGCCAGGACGACATCCGCGCTCTCCCGCACCACGCCCACCCCGGTCAGCGGGCAGATCCCGACATCGGCGGTGTGCAGCGCGGGCAGGTCGTTCACCCCGTCACCGAGGAAGCCGACGGTACGGCCGTGCTCGCGCAGCGCGGCCACCACCCGCGCCTTGTGCTCGGGACCGCAGCGGGCGAACACCACGGTACGGGCGGCGAGTTGGGCGAGCTGTCCGTCGCCGAGCCCGTCGATGCTCCGCGCGTCGACCACCTCGCCCGGCTCCAGGCCCAGATCGCGGCAGGCGCGGGCGGCGGTGGCGGGATGGTCACCGGTGAGGATCCTGACGTCGACCCCCCGTCCGGCGAAACGGGCGAGCGCCTCGGCGGCACTGGGCGCGAGCGCGTCGTGGAAGGTGACGAACCCCCGGAATTCCAGGCCCCGTTCGTCCGCCGGGCCATAGGGCCGGTCGCGCGCCGCCCGCTCACCGGTGGCGACGGCCAGGATCCGCACCCCCGTCCCCGCCAGCCGCTCGGCCTCCCCGAGCAGCCGCTCCCGCTCCGCCCCGTCGAGCACACACCGTTCGAGGACGGACTCCACCGCGCCCTTGACGACCAGGAGGTGGCGGCCGAGTACGTCCGGGGCCCGGACCACCGCCGTGGACAGCCTGCGCCCGGGGTCGAAGGCCACCGCGGCGACCGCCTCGTACGCCATGGCGTCCTCCGGATCGCCGGATTCCAGGAGGGCCGCGTCGAGGGCGTCGGGCATGGGGAGATCGGCGAGTTGCAGCGTCCACCAGGCGTTGACCGCCGCCAGGGCCAGTACCTCGGGCGCCGGGCAACCCTCCGCGTCGACGGCGTCCAGCACCTCGGGCAGATCCTGGGTGAGGGTGCCGGTCTTGTCCAGGCACAGCACATCCATCGCACCGAGGTCGTGCAGCGCGGGCGGCCGGCGGACGATCACACCGTGGGCGCGGGCCAGCAGGGCGGCGCCCCGGGTCAGACAGGTGGTGACGACCACCGGGAGCATCTCCGGCGTCAGCCCCACCGCCACCGCCACCGCGAACGGCAGCGTCTCCAGACCGCGCCCCCGCACCGCCGCGTTCGCCATCAGCACCAGCGGCGCGGTGAGCAGCATAAAGCGGATCAGCACCCAGGAGATGCCGTTCACCGACCGGTCGAAGGCACTCGGCGGCCGCCGCCCCGCCGGGGCGTACGCGGTGGCGAAACGGGTGCCCGCGCCGGTCGCGACGACGACTCCGGCGGCGCTCCCGGCGGTGACCGTACTGCCCTGGAAGCAGAGGTCCCGGCGGGCGAAGGAGGTGTCGCCGTCCGGTGTCTCACAGGCCTCCTTGGCCACCGGGGCCGACTCCCCGGTCAGCTCCGACTGGTCGACGCTCAACCGGTGCGCCCGCAGCAGCCGCACATCCGCCGGGACCAGATCCCCGGGCCCCAGCCGCACCACGTCCCCCGGTACGACCTCATCGGCCGGCACCTCCCGCACCCGCGGCCCGTCCTCCGGCCGCGCTCTGCGCTGCACACTCACCGTGGTGGCCACCAGGTCCTGAAGGTGCACCATGGCCTGCTCGGCCCGATGCTCCCCGTGCGCCCGCAGTACGCAACTCACCGTGACCAGCGTGACGATCACGGCGGCCGTGCCCCAGGAGGCGACGACGGCGGAGACCACACCGAGCGCGAGCAGCACCGCGGTGAAGGGGTCCCGAGCGCTGCGCACCAGCCGGAGCGGCCAGGACGGGGCGCGGCGCGCGGGCAGCGTGTTCGGCCCGTGCACACCGAGCCGGACCGCCGCCTCGTCCTCGGTCAGCCCGCGCGGCGAGGTGCCCAGGGCCCGCAGCACCTGGAGCGGCGTCAACCCGTGAACCGCCGTACCGGGCAAGGGTGTTGGACTCGCCGGTCGAGCCGCCAGACGGTCAGGCACCGGTCCCGTGCAGCCGGCGCACCGGCCCGGCCTGCTGCTCCGCGAGCTGCCCGATCATCAGCCGCACCACGGCCACCACATCCGGGGCGTCGACGTAGTACACCTGCCGGCGCCCCTCCCGGCGGGACCGCACCAGGCCCGCGAGCTTCAGCTTGGACAGATGCTGGCTGACGGCCGGCAGCGCACCGCCGACCCGCTCGGCCAGACCGCTGACATCGCAGTCCCCCTCGGCGAGAATCCACACGATGTGCAGCCGCGCGGGAGCCGCGAGCAGCCCGAACGCCTCCGCCGCGCGGCCGAGCACTTCACCGGACGGCTCCTGGTGCTGATCCGTCCCTCCGGCGCGTGCCGCCACAGTCCGACTCCTGTCCCGTAGCAGCCGCCGACCGGCGGCTGGATTCCCGCTGCCGCCCCATTCTAGGCACCGGCCCTCGCCTCACCCGCCCCACTATTCCAACGCTTGCGCAATAATGAAAACATCGGTGTGGTGAACGCGCCCGAAGGACGGAGGCCGATGACGTGAGTGGCACCCCCGCGGCAGAAGATCTGCTCAACGACCTGTCCCAGGGCCGGAATCCGGCTCCCCAACAGGACGTCACCCCCGCCTACCAACCCGTCGCGGTCTACGACCGCTCAGGCACCTCATGGCCCGGCACCATCACCGGCTGGAGCACCACCGGCGACCAGTCGATCCTCTGCCACCTGAAAATCAGAACCTCCGCCCGCTGGGTCATCTACAACCCGGACCGCATCCTCCCGCTGGTCCAGGGGGGAACGTAGACCGCCGGGAGTGGAGACCGTGAGCCCTGCCCAACCTGGCGTAGCGCGGGGAGAGTTGAAGCTGGCGGCTGCACGCATGGCCGAGTCCGGATGCCACTGGCTCTGATCACCACGCAGGGATGACCGGCGCGTCGGGCTCGTGCTGCCGCCAGGCCTCGTTGAGGCGCGCCAGCCGGTCCGCGGCGGCGATGCCGTACAGGGACGCGACCTTGCCGTTGCTGACCTCGAACGCCACGGCTCCCACGACCCGGTCGCCGGTCACGGCGAGGACGGACAGGGAGCCGTTGACCAGCGCGATGTGGAACGCGGGGGAGCCACCGGCCAGCCTCCGCTTCGCTTCCGTGGGCTTGAAGCCGGCCCGCACATAGGAGGCGACGCGCTCGCGCGTGGTGTACCGCAGCAGGCGCCTGGCCAGTCCGTAGCCGTCCGAGACCGCGGTGGCGTCGTCGGTGAGCAGCGCCACCAGCCGTTCGGTGCGCCCCGACATGGCGGCCGCGAGGAACTCCTCGACGATCCGGCGCGTGGCCGCGGGGTCCCCCTCGTCGCCGCCGCGACGCACGGCGGCGACCCGGATCCGGGCCCGGTGGACATGCTGCTGGCTCGCGGACTCGCTGATGTCGAGGATCCCGGCGATCTCGGCGTGGGGGTACGAGAAGGCCTCACGCAGGACGTAAGCAGCCCGTTCGGTGGGCGAGAGGCGCTCCATGAGGGTCAGTACGGCCAAGGACACGGATTCGCGCTGCTCGAAGGTTTCGGCCGGGCCGAGCATCGGGTCGCCCTCCAGGAGTGGCTCGGGCATCCAGGCACCTGCGGCCCGCTCATGGCGCGCGTGCGCGGAGCGGAGCTGGTCGAGGCAGAGATGGGTGACCACCTTGGTCAGCCACGCCTCCGGCACCTCGATACGTTCCCGGTCTGCGGCCTGCCAGCGCAGGAACGAGTCCTGCACGGCGTCCTCGGCGTCGGCGGCCGAGCCCAGCAGACGGTACGCGAGCGAGGCCAGCCGGTCCCGGCTGGCCTCGAACCGTTCGATGGAAGCGCTGTCCACGGTCAGGAGTCTAGGCGGCGACCTTCACACCGGCCCGGTCGGGCGCGGTGGCCAGGCGGCGCCTGCGCTTGGGCATACCGAAGGTCGGGTGGACGATGCCCCACCCGGCCCCCTTGAGTACGCCCGACTTGAGCCGCGCGGCAGTCCGGCCGCCCAGGTACCAGGACTTCGCCTGGGCATCCCCGTCCACCATCTGGAAGATCGCGTCCCGCCGTCCGAGACTGATGTGATTGCCGTGGTACTTCAGCCCGGTGGTCGGGGCCTCTCGGCCCGTCAGGCGCGCGATGATCGCGGCAGTGGCCTGCATGTTGGTGTAGCCGGCCGAGGCGCAGGACATCGGCAGCGGTCGGCCGTTCTCGCCGATCGCGTAGGCACTGTCACCGGCGGCGTAGACGTCCGGGTGCGAGACCGAGCGCATGGTGCGGTCGACGACGATCTGGCCGGTCTCGGCGACCTCCAGGCCGCTGGCGACCGCGAGGGGGTGCACGGCGAACCCTGCCGACCACACGGTCACGTCGGCCGGGATGGACGTACCGTCGGCGGCGATGGCCCGTGCCGGCTCGACGGCTTCGATGCAGGTGTGTTCGTGGACGGTGACGCCGAGCCGGTCGAAGGCCTGGCGCAGGTGACGGCGGGCCTTCGGGCAGAGCCAGGCGCCCAGCTCGCCACGGGCGGCGAGCGCCACCGAGAGGTCGGGCCGGGACTCGGCGAACTCGGTGGCGGTCTCGATACCGGTCAGCCCCTCACCGACGACCAGCACGGTGCCACCCTGCCCCAGGCCGTCCATGCGCTCACGCAGACGCAGCGCCGAGGACCGCCCGGTCACATCGAAGGCGTACTCGGCCACGCCCGGGACACCATGGTGGGCCACAGAGCTGCCGAGCGCGTAGAGAAGAGTGTCGTACGCGAGCCGGCCGTCGCCGTCCCCGCCGGTCACGGCGACGGTCCTCCGGTCGGGGTCGACGCCGGTGACACGCGCCAGGCGCAGCCGCACCCCGGTGCCCGCGAACACGTCGGCGAGCTTGCGGACCGTGACGTCCTGGCCGATCGCGAACTGATGGAGCCGCATCCGCTCGACGAAGTCGGGCTCGGCGTTGACGACGGTGATCTCGGTGTCGACGGGGGAAAGCCGGCGGGCCAGGTTCCCGGCGGCGAAGGCCCCCGCGTATCCGGCGCCGAGTACGACGATGCGATGCGTCATGGCGATGCTCCTGTCTCGTTCGCGTACCCCTTGAACGAGACAGCGCCCCGATTGCTGACAGAAGCCGGGCGTGACGCACGTCACCAAACCAAGACGACGGGCTGCCCTCCTACAGGTGCACGGACTTGCCTTGGGCAGTCGAAACGGAGCGATAACCCAAATCCCACTCGTAGAACCGGCCAGGACGCGCAGCCCCTAGATGATCGATTCCAAGGCGTGCCTGCGGAGGGTGTGGGGGCGGTCGGTCAGGCGTCGGGGTCTACTTCGGGGTGCGTGAACCGCATGGGCTTGCCCAGCGACCGGGCGTAGGCGATTTCGGCTCGGGTGCTGTCTCCGATGTAGTCGCCGACTACGAGCACCTCATCAGCAAGCCGGATCTTCGCTCGGTGCAGATCGTCGAGTCGAACCTTCAGCACCTCGGCCTCGACAGGGTCGGAGCAGAGTTCGTGCGGCGACTTCATGTCACAGCCCGGTTTGACGACAATCTTTCCGGCTTTGGTCTCCCGCAGATCGGCCTCGTTCATCTCGGTCATGAAGCGGGTGGAGCCGCAGATCACGACGATATGCGGGAGACTCAACAGCTTCTTCGCCTCGGCGAACTTCTCCTCGGGGGTGGGTAGTTGCGGGTATGACACTGGTTCCTCCTGGTGGTGTGGTCCCACGATTACTGCCTTCAGCGGGCTCAGGTGTCACCCCAGCACCCGTCGCTGAGCTCGCTCGCTCCCCAACAAGTCGCGCTCCGCCGCCGGAGACTGGCCCGCCACAGCCGCAGTCAGCCGCCGGAACAGCTCGTGGCGCTCGTGGAAGGCCAATCCAGGACAGTCAGTTCGGGCCATACCTGCCGCCATCGCGTCGCCTTCGCCTCGTAGACAGACCGTGGAGCGAGTACAGGATTGGGGCGAACGACGAGGTTGAACACGTCCGACAGTCCATGGGGCGCATAGACACGCCACCTGTCTTCTGTCTCCAGACGCACGCCCAGGCAGCAGGTCGTCGCAGCGAAGCTGTCGATCGCCGCCTCGGCAGATTCGTACGGGGGACACTCGACTCCGAACTTGTCCTCGTACCAGAGGTGAACCCGTGCCTCGTTGTGGATCTCCACTTCGGCCGGCAGGCCCGCAAAGGCCTCCCGACCGGCCTGGATCACCGTGTCCTCCGCCTCCCAGGACAGATCGCCGGCGTCGAAATAGAAGACGTCGTAGTCCTTGATGCCTCTGGTCGGCGGCTTGTCCGTGACCACGTTCCACACCGTCTGGAACAGACACCCTGCCGTCACATACCAACCGGGCAGATCCAACTTCGCGGTCCGGGTCAACACCTCGACCAACACGTCATTCCGGGACAACACCGCACGCAGGGAATCGAGTTGCTGGTCGAGAGGAAGTCGGCTGATCACCGGCTCTGCCTATCACAGCTCGCCAGTGAACGGACCTGACCTCGCCATCAGGGACACCTGCCCCACCCCGACCCCAAGAACGACCAAGGGCCGGTTTCGGATGGCTCCGAAACCGGCCCTCATCTACGACTGTCTCCAGTCGGGACGACAGGATTTGAACCTGCGACCCCTTGACCCCCAGTCAAGTGCGCTACCAAGCTGCGCCACGTCCCGGTGCGCGTGTCCCGGGGCGGCTGCCCCTGTGATCGCGCAGGTGAAAGCATACATGACGGACCGGGTGCGGCGTCCCGCGGCCGGGCTGGCGCGGTCAGGGGGTGGGTCTGCTGGTGAGGGTGGCGATCTGGGCCAACTGGTGGGCGGCGGGGGCCGGTTGGAGGAGCCATTTCAGGTGGCTGGAGTCGAGGGTGCGGACGTCGTACTGGTTGTCCGGGGTGAGCGCATCGCCCTCGCGGATCAGGCGGTCCTGGGCGGCGGGCGGGATGGCGGCGTCCCTTGCGAGGCGCACATACGTCCTGGGGATGCGGCCCCAGGTGGCGGCCTGGGCCCGGTCGGCACGGGTGCCGGCGTCCAGGTTCTCGTCCGGTTGGAAGGTGTTGAGGATGGCCAGCAACTCCTCGTCGGTGCCGTCGGCCAGGAAGGCGGCCTTGAGGGCGGCGAGGACGGCGGGGTCGGCGGTGCGGAAGTTGACGCGGAGCAGGCCGAGTTGGGCCGGGTCGCCTGCCATGCCCCGGGTGAGTGCGGCGGAGTCGACCGCGGCCATCTCGGGCTCGGCGTAGTAGTCGCCCACCGCGAGGTCGACGGGGCACCAGGCGGAGACGTAGACGAGGTGGTCGATGAGATCGGGGCGGGCGTTGGCGGCGGCGGTGGCGGTCAGGCCGCCGCGGCTGTGGGAGACGAGGATCACCGGTCCGTTCGCCTTGGCGCGCTCCAGCACGCGGATGAGATGGGCTGCGTTGTCGGCGAGGGTGACGCCCCGGATGGTGCCGGGCTCGGCGGCGAGTCCGGCGGGGTCCTGCGGGCACTGGTAGGCGGGCGGGTGGGTGGCGGCGAAGCCGTGCCCGGGCAGGTCGACGGCGGCCGATCGGTGGCCGTGCAGGGCGAGTTCGGCCTGGAGGGGTGCGAAGGCGAAGGAGTTGGAGAAGGCTCCGTGGACGAGGACGAACGTCGGCTGCATCGGTGGCTTGCTCTCCTTCGGCCGCCCGCCCGGTCACACCCCCGCCGTCACCCGTCGCGGCGGCTGGAGACGGCGTAGTACTGGAGGTCCTGGGTCTGGGGGTCGGGGCGGACGGGGTAGAGGGTGGTGACCCGGGTGGTGGTGCGGGCGTGGCGGCGGATGGCGGCGGTGGTGTGGCCGGGGCGCAGGGGGAAGAGGGTGGCGTGTACTCCGGCGGGGACGCGGGTGGTGCGGCGGTCGCGGTCGACGGCGGTGGCGAGGTCGGCGGGCGCGGTGAGGAAGGTCAGGGCCTCGACGGTGTCGCGGGGTTTCGGGGTGCCGTGCCGGGGTCGCATGGTGCGCTGCTGGGGCGTACCGGCGGCGGCGAACTGCACCCGGGCGGTGATGTACACGGTGTCGCGGACGATGCGGGGCCAGTGGCCGGTCTTGAAGCGGGTGAGGTAGTAGGAGGAGAGGTCGAGGTAGCTGGCGCCGTTGTGCAGGGACGGTGCGAAGTGGCTGCCCTCGGAGTAGTCGTTCCAGGTGGTGAGCTGTACCCAGTCGGCGCCGTCGTCGATGGCGTGGCCCCAACTGGCCCGCAGGGTCGCGGTGTTGCCGGCTTCGTCGTAGACGCCCTGGTTGGGTCGGGCGTCCTGGACGGAGACGGGCTGCATCCACTTCTTGCCGAGGCCGTGGGCGAGCCGGATGTCGCCGGGGATGCCGGACTGGCCGGTCCAACTGCGGTTGCCCCACTTGGAGAAGCCGTAGCTGAGGGGGGCGAACTCGCGGGCGTGGCCCCGGAGATCGAGGAAGAGGGGTACCAGTGCGGTGCGAATGCCCTGTCCGGCAAGGGAGTTGATGACGCGGCGCCACCAAGTGGGGTCGTGGGCCTCGGCCTTGAAGGGGGTGACGACGAGGCGGCCGTCGCCCAGGCGGTGTGCCGCGGGTTCGGCGGCGAGGGTGGCGAGGGCGCGGGCGAGGGTCGCGGGGTCGGCGCCCAGGGCCGTCATATCGGGCATCAACTGGATGCGGAACGCGGGGTCGACGCGGTGGGCGGCGGTCAACAGCAGTTTCACCCGCTGCCAGTTGGGGCCGGAGAGGGAGAGCAGGTCGACGGTGAAGCCGTCCAGCCCGGCGTCGCGGGCGGTACGCACCTCCTGCTCCAGGTCGGCCAGGCGCCAGTTGCCGCGGCGTGGGGCGCGCGGTGCGGGGCGGTCCCGCAGCAGGCCCCCGTAGGCCGCGTGCTTGCCGCCTTCGCCGTCGGGGCGGAGGTAGTTGCGGCTGTAGTAGTCGCGGTCCGGGGGCTGGTTGTCGAGGGAGAGCGGGTAGGGCGTGAAGTAGTGGGCGAAGACGAGGTGTTGGCTGCGGCGCAGGGTGTCGGCGGCGGGCAGGTCGAAGGGCAGGGCGCGGCTCGTCCGGGGCGCGGCGGGGGCGGCGTCGGTGTGGTCCCAGGCCGGTGACACTCCGGCGACCAGTGCGATCAGCAGGGCGCCGAGGACTGCGGCGAGCAGCAGCCGGCGGGCGCCGGCCGGTCGTCTGCGGTGGTGTGGCGTCACGGGCCTGGCGGGCGCGTCCGTCATGGTCGGGTGCCTCCGGGAGCGGGCGCCGCTCGGAAGTGCGCGGCGGCAGGCCAGTAGTAGAACCCGATCCACTGCAACCGGACAAGCCGGACCCGCCCCCTCCTACGTCCGACGCGGTAGGGGTGGCGAGACACCGGGGCCCCCTGGCGTGGAGGTGCGTTCTGGTCCGGAAGGAGAAAAAGGGGAAAGGTGGGCGGGGCGCGGCTGGAGTGGCGGGACTCGGGTGGGGCGGGGCGGCCGGTTGTGCTGCTGCACGGTCTGGCGGGGTGCGGCGGTGAATGGGAGCCGGTGGCACGGGAGTTGGGGCGGCGGGGGCTGCGGGTGGTGTGCCTGGATCTGCGGGGGCACGGGGGTTCGGAGCGGTGGCCGGCGGAGGTGTCGCCGGAGGCGGTGGCCGGTGATGTGGCGGCGGTGTGCGGGGAGTTGGGGCTACGGCGGCCGGTGCTGGTGGGCCAGTCACTGGGAGGTGTGACGGCGCTGCTGGCGGCGGTGGGTGCGCGGGAGTCGGTGGGTGGGCTGGTGCTGGTCGAGTCGGCGCCGGGTGGGCCGGATCCGTCACGTGCCGGGCGGGTCGCTCGGTGGCTGGAGGGGTGGCCGGTGCCGTTCCGGGACCGGGCGGCGGCGGTGGAGTTCTTCGGCGGTGGGCCCGTGGGCGAGGTATGGGCGGCGGGGCTGGCGGAGGGGCCGGACGGCTTGCGGCCACGGTTCGATCCGGAGGTGCTGGTGGCGATGGTCCGCGGGTATGCGGAGCGGGACTGGATGCCGGTGTGGCGGCGGGTGGAGTGTCCCGTTCTGGTGGTGTTCGGGCAGGGCGGGGTGGTTCCGGGGGATGTGATGGACGCCATGTCGCGGGCGCGGCCGGGGAGTTGGGCGGTGAGTGTGCCGGGGGCGGGGCATGACCTGCATCTGGAGCGGCCGGGGGCGCTCGCGGAGCTACTCACCAGTTTCGTTTCGGGGTCACAGGGGCCGAACACGCGGTAACCTCGTCGTGGACGGCGCATGGAGAGCGTGTGCGCGGCGCAGGGCGGCCCGTTGACCGAAGGGCCCGCGTACGCCGGGGTGCGTTCGGGCCGTTCGGAACGACCGGAACGATTCATCACGAGCTGGGGACGTTCGAGCGAACGGCCCCACACGTATGAATCTTCCCGTACTCTTCACCGTTGCGACGCATGTTCGTCGATTGGGGAGTCGAAGAGCAGCGCAAGGAGGGTCGTCAGTGCCTTGGGGGGTTCATGTGGCATGTCCAGGCGTCTGAGAGCGGTATCGCCCAGACGCGGGGCGGGAGTTCGGCACAGGTCCGTGCGCCGGTCGGTATCCCGGCGAAGCCGTCCTGGTTTCTGCCGGCGGTCCTCGGCGCGGACATCGGCGGCGCCGGCGCATCGGTGGCCGCCGTACTGGGCCTGGCCGGGCAGTCCTGGGTGCTGCCGGCGCTGCTGGCCGCCGTCGTCTGGCCGCTGGTGCGGCTCTGCCGCGGCCGGTACGCGCGGCGGGTCCTGGGCGAGTCCCGCGGGGTGCTGCCCGTGCTGCACGACTGGCTGGTGCTGCTCGGGGCGCTCGCGGTGTGCCGGGCGGCCGCCGATCTGAGACATCCGCCACTGCTGTGCCTGCTGGCCCTGCTGCCGCCGCTGCTGGTGACCCTCGTCTGCCACAAGGCCGTCTACCGGCGGCTGGCGGCCGACCGCCGCGAGGCACAGGCCGTGATACGGGTGCTGGTGGTCGGCGGGGCGGCCGCGGCGGACGAGATGACGGGACATCTGGCGGCGCGTACCGACCATCCGTATGTGGTGGTGGGTGTGGTGGCAGTCGGCGAGGGGGAACCGGCGGGCGGGGTTCCGCTGGCGGCCCGGCTGGCGCGCCGCGCGCCGTCCGCGCCGGAGGCCGACACCTCGGTGGTGCTGGCCGCGGCGCGGAAGCGGGACGCCTCGGTGGTGCTGGTCGCGCCGGGCGGTCTGGCGGGGCAGCGGCTGCGCGGACTGTCCTGGGGCCTGCATGACGCGGGCGTCGAACTCGCCCTGGCGCCGGGCCTGGTGGAGGTCTCGGTGAAGCGCCTGGAGACCGCCTCGGCCGCCGGGATGGCACTGCTGCGGGTGGCTCCCCCGGTACGGCACGGGGTGCAGCCGCTGCTGAAGGGCGCGCTGGACCGTATCGGCGCCGCGCTCGGGCTGCTGGTGCTGCTCCTGCCGCTGCTGCTGGTGGGGCTCGCCATCCGGATCGACTCGCGGGGACCGGTGCTGTACCGGCATGAGCGGATCGGGCGGCGCGGCAGGCCGTTCACCATGTGGAAGTTCCGCACCATGTTCGTCGGATCGGCCGACCGCAAGGCGGAGTTGGCCGCGGAGAACGAGAACGACGGCCATATGTTCAAGATGCGCCGCGACCCGCGGGTGACCCGGGTCGGCCGGCTGCTGCGCCGCACCTCGCTGGACGAACTGCCGCAACTGGTCAATGTGGTGCGCGGCGAGATGTCCCTGGTGGGGCCGCGTCCGCCGCTCGCGGAGGAGGTCGCGCACTATGACGCGGTGGAGTTGCGGCGGCTCGCGGTGCGGCCCGGGATGACGGGGCTGTGGCAGATAAGCGGCCGTTCCGATCTGTCCTGGGACGAGACGGTCCAGCTCGACCTGAGCTATGTCGACAACTGGTCGTTCACCAGTGACGTCGATGTGATGGCCCGAACACTGCGCGCCGTGGTCGATGGCCGCGGCGCCTACTGAGGACGGCGGTCGGGCTTCCGTGCACACCAAGTGGCGCCCGGCCGGGGCGCGTTCACACCGGCCGGGTCCCCGTACCTCAGCCGGTCTCCTGGGCGCGCCAGTGGTCGTAGGTGGCGGCGATGCCGTCGCGCAGCGGGACCGCGGGCTTGAAGCCGAGGGCGGTCAGCCGGGACACGTCGAGGAGTTTGCGCGGGGTGCCGTCGGGCTTGTCGCGGTCCCAGGCGATGCGGCCGGTAAAGCCGGTGACCTCGGCGACGGTCTCGGCGAGTTCGCGGATGGTGAGGTCCGCGCCGCAGCCGATGTTGACCGGCTCGTCCCCGTCGTAGCGTTCCAGCAGCAGCGCGCAGGCCGAGGCCAGGTCGTCCACGTGCAGGAACTCGCGGCGGGGGGTGCCCGAGCCCCAGAGCACGGCCTCCTCGCGGCCCTCGGTGCGCGCCTCGTGGAAGCGGCGGATCAGGGCCGGCAGGACGTGCGAGGTGGCCAGGTCGAAGTTGTCGCCGGGCCCGTAGAGGTTGGTCGGCATGGCGGAGACGTAGGAGGCGCCGTACTGCTGCCGGTAGGACTGGATCTGGACGATGCCGGCGATCTTGGCGAGGGCGTAGGCCTGGTTGGTGGGCTCCAACGGGCCGGTGAGCAGGGCCTCTTCGGGGATGGGCTGGGGTGCCAGCTTGGGGTAGATGCAGGAGGAGCCGAGGAAGAGCAGCCGCGGCACTCCGGCGGCGTGCGCCCCGGCCACCACGCTCAACTGGATCTGGAGGTTCTCCTCCAGGAACTGCACCGGGTAGGTGCTGTTGGCGAGGATGCCGCCGACCTTCGCGGCGGCCAGGACGACCGCGTCGGGCCGGGTGTCGCGCAGATACGCGGCGGTGTCCGCGGCGTCCCTCAGATCGAGTTCGGCGCGGGTGCGGGTGAGGACGGTGTGTCCGTCGGCGGTCAGCCGGCGGGCCACCGCCGAGCCCACCAGGCCCCGGTGGCCGGCGACGAATATCCGGGCCCGCTCGGGCAGCAGCGATTCGGTCATGCCCCGGATCATGCCAGGCGCCGGCCACGCCAAAGGTCCCGATCCCCGTTAACGGCGCACCTGTCCCGTATGCCGTCCGATCTCCGTTCACCTGCGTACTCGACCGCGGCCTCGGCCGCAGCAACACCCCTGGGGGGAGAACCAGCATGAGCAAGACCGCTCTGATCACCGGAGTCACCGGGCAGGACGGCTCCTATCTGGCGGAGCTGCTGCTGTCGAAGGGGTACACGGTGCACGGCCTGGTGCGCCGCTCGTCCAGCTTCAACACCGAGCGCATCGACCACATCTACCAGGGCCCGCAGGAGGCGGACCGCTCCCTGGTGCTGCACCACGCGGACCTCTCCGACGGGGTGGCGCTGGTCAATCTGCTGCGCGACATCCAGCCGGACGAGGTGTACAACCTGGGCGCCCAGTCCCATGTCCGGGTCTCCTTCGACGCCCCGCTCTACACCGGGGACGTGACGGGGCTCGGGGCGCTGCGGCTGCTGGAGGCGATCCGGGCGAGCGGGGTCGAGACCCGCATATACCAGGCCTCGTCCTCCGAGATGTTCGGCTCCACTCCCCCGCCGCAGAACGAGTCGACCCCGTTCCACCCCCGCAGTCCGTACGGTGCCGCCAAGGTGTACGCGTACTGGGCGACGGTCAACTACCGTGAGGCGTACGGGATGTTCGCGGTGAACGGGATTCTGTTCAACCACGAGTCGCCACGGCGTGGGGAGACCTTTGTGACACGCAAGGTGACCCGCGGGGTGGCCCGGATCAAGGCCGGTCTCCAGGACCGGCTCTATCTGGGCAACCTCGACGCCGTGCGCGACTGGGGGTACGCGCCCGAGTATGTGGACGCGATGTGGCGGATGCTGCAGCACGACGAGCCCTCGGACTACGTGGTGGCGACCGGAGTGCCCGCCACCGTACGGCAGTTCGTGGAGACCGCTTTCGCGCACGCCGGGCTGGACTGGTCCGAGCATGTGCGGTACGACCCGAAGTACGAGCGGCCCAGCGAGGTCGACGCACTGCTCGGGGACGCCTCCAAGGCCCGTGAGCTGCTCGGCTGGCAGCCGCGCGTCCAGGTGGAGGAGCTGGCGCGCATCATGGTCGACGCCGATGTCCGGCTGGTGGAAGACCAGTTGGCGGGTGCGGCCGTGCGTATCGATCGCTGACCGTGCGATGCTCGCCGAGAACGCTCGTTGACAATGACATGACAAGTACACATGGCACGTACAGATGACCCGACTGACCCTTGGGGGGTTCATGCGTAGATCCAGAGGGCTGACGGCGGCCCTCATCCTCGCCGTCACCGCAGGTCTGGGGGTCGGTCTGGCCACGACCGACCGGGCCGACGCGGTGACTCCGCCGGTGGCGTTCACCGCCGACAACCTGCCCACCTGGCAGACCAACGGGATCGTGTGGTCCCTCGCGGAGGCCAACGGCACGGTCTTCGTCGGCGGCACCTTCTCCGAGGTGCGCCCGCCCGAAGGCACCAGCGGCACCGCCAAGAAGGCCGTCAACTTCGCGGCCATGAACGCCGCGACGGGCAAGCCCACCGGCTGCTCGCTGTCCTTCACCATCGGCACCGGCACCGCCACCGTACGGGCGCTGACCGTGTCGCCGGACAAGAAGACCCTGTACGCGGGCGGCTACTTCGGGGCGGTCAACGGCACCAAGGTCAGCTCGCTGGCCGCCATCGACATCGCCACCTGCAAGGCCAAGACCGGCTTCAAGGCGAGCTTCCCGTCGACCGTGCGGGCGCTGGCCGCGACCTCCGACACGGTGTACGCGGGCGGCGACTTCCACTCCGCGGGCGGCGTGAAGCGGGAGCGGTTCGCCGCGGTGGACGCCACCAGCGGCAAGGTCAAGGCCTTCAAGGCCGACGCGGACCAGCCGGGCCGGGCCGTGGACGTCACCTCCGACGGCAAGCATGTCGCCCTCGGCGGCGACTTCTTCACGGTCAACGGGGCCGACTCACACGCCCTGGCCGTGGTCGACGCCACGACCGGCGCCAACAAGAAGACCTATCCGCTGGGCTTCATCTCCAAGACCTCCGTGGTCAAGGACGTGGAGGCCGACTCGACCGGCTTCTACACCGGCAACGAGGGCACCGGCGGCGGTGTCTTCGACGGGCGGATCGCGGTCGACAACGGCACCTTCAACCAGCGCTGGCGGGACACCTGCCTGGGCGCCACCCAGGCCGTCAAGTCGTACAAGAACGTGCTCTACAGCGCCTCGCACGCGCATGACTGCTCCAGCATGGGCGAGTTCCCCGACGGGCGGCGGCACCATCTGATGGCGCAGCGCACCGACGACCCCAAGCTGCTCGGCTGGTTCCCCGACACCAACGACGGCCTCGGCGAGAAGATCGGCCCGCGGGCGCTGGCCATCTCCACCAAGACCGACACCAAGTACCTGTGGGTGGGCGGTGAGTTCACCACCGTCAACGGCGGCAAGGCGCAGGGCCTGAGCCGTTTCGCCTCCGGCCCGGACACCGGCAAGCCCACCATCCCGCAGGCCAGCGCCACCAGCACCGCACCGGACAAGGTGAAGGTGAGCTGGCGCTCCAGCACCGACCTGGACGACAGCAAGCTGACGTACAAGGTGTACCGGAACGGGGGCACCTCGCCGGTGCACACCGTCTCCGGGGAGTCCTTCGAGTGGTCCCGGCCCCAACTCTCCTTCACCGACACCAATGTGAAGGCCGGCTCGACGTACACCTACCAGGTGACCGCCACCGACGCCGCGGGCAACACCAGCACCAAGTCCGCGGCGGTGAAGGTGACCGTGCCCACCGCCGCGGCGAAGTACCCGTCAGCCGTGGGTGCCGACGGGGCTGAGCTGTACTGGCGCTACGACGACCCGTCGACCCCGTTCGCCGCGGACTCCTCGGCGAAGGACAACAGCGGTGTGTACGTGGGCGGTCCGACGCTCGGCCGGAACCAGGCCGCGCTCAACGGGGACACCGGGGCGGTCGCCCTGGACGGCGCCCAGCAGAAGGTGTACAGCGACCAGGCGACCACCGTGGACGGCGCGTTCACCCTGGAGACCTGGTTCCGCACCTCCTCCGCCCGGGGCGGCAAGCTCCTCGGCTTCGGTGACCGCACCACCGCCGCCAGCGGCCGCTACGACAAGCACCTGTATCTGACGAACGACGGCAAGGCCGTCTTCGGCGTGTACAGCGGCGGCGCCCGCACCCTGTCCTCCGACTCCGGCCTGAACGACGGCAAGTGGCACCACGCCGTCGGCACCCAGGGCCCGGACGGCATGGCGCTGTACGTCGACGGCAAGCAGGTCGGCAGCAACGACGTCACCGGCAACCAGAAGTACAGCGGCTACTGGCACGCGGGCGGGGACAACCTCAACGGCTGGCCCGAGCAGCCCAGCAGTTCCTTCCTCGCCGGGCAGCTCGACGAGACCGCGGTCTACGGCTCGGCACTGTCCGCGGCCCGGGTGCGGGCCCATTTCACGGCCGCCTCCGCGCCCTCGGACACCGTCCGCACCGTCGCCGCCACCGAGGACGCCTACGCCAACGCCGGTGCGCCCGGCACCAATTACGGCTCCTCCGCCTCGCTCGCCGTCCGCGGCACCTCCGCGTACCTCGCCTACCTCCGCTTCGACCTGCCGGCGGCGCCCGCCGGTACCGAGCTGAAGAGTGCGCGGCTCACCGTGAAGACGAGCACCCAGTCGGGCGCCGAGTCCGCGGACACCCCCTCCGTGGTGCCGGTCACCGGGGAGTGGAGCGAGTCCGGGGTCACCTACAAGAACCGGCCCTCGCTCGCCGGGAAGCCCATCGGCTCCTTCGACGCCACCGAGTCGGCGGCCACGCCGTACACCGCGTCGCTGGACACCGCGGCGCTCGCCGATCACCTCGGCACGTCGTACAGCGTGGCGCTGACCGGTGAGGGCAGCGACGCGCTGTGGCTGTGGTCCCGCGAGGCGGCCGCCGCCGGCGGCACCCCGCAGCTCGACCTCACCTTCGGCACCCCCTGAGCACCGAACCCGCCGGTCCGCCGCTTCGGCGGCGGGCCGGCGGGCCGTCCCCCTGATTCCGGGAGCCCACTGATGCACGCTCAACTCCGACGCCGCGGCACGGCGTTCGGGACCGCTCTGGCCGCCGTCACCGCCCTGGCCGCGCTCACCGGCTGCGGCTCCGACGGCGACGGGCACAAGGACACCGCGGCGGCCTCCACCGGCAGCCCGGCGCCCGCCGCCACCCGGCCCGACACCCAGGCCGAACCGCCCTCCGCGGAGCCCTCCGAGACGCCGAAGGCCCCCGTGGTACCGGACTCCGCGCTGAAGCCCGCCACCGGCTCCTTCACCGAGAAGGAGAAGAAGTACCTCAGCGGCCGGGTGCCGAAGGACATGGACCCGGCGGCCGTCCTCCAGGTCGGGCAGGAGGCCTGCGAACGCCTCACCCGTACCGCGAAGTTGGACCGGGACGCCGCGCTCGGCGCCCTCGTCACCGGTGAGATCGACGGGGCGGACGCCGCCGTGGACAAGCTGTGCCCGAAGCAGAAGCCGCTGCTGGCGGCCGCCGCGGCCGGCTTCCCCGACGGCACCCGGAAGAACCCGGCCCCCGGCGAGTACCGCGCCCTGACCGCCGAGACCGGGCACTGCTCCTGGCGCGCGGAGGGCTCCGGCGGCCGTGTCCTCGCCTCCGGCCCCGGCACCGGCGCCAAGGGCCCGGTCAAGGCGAAGGTCCCCTCGGGCACCGAGCGTTTCGTCTCCGAGGGCTGCTACGCCTGGGCGCCTTCCGGGTCCTGATCCGACGACCCCGCCACGGGGACGGGGGCGCCCGCGAGCCGGTAGGCGTCGAGGAGGGCGTCGCCTACGGACCGCATGTCGAAGGTGGTGGCGGCGAGGGTGCGGGCGGCGCGGGCGAGGGCCCGCCGCTCGTCCTCGTCCGCGAGGATCTCCAGGATCGCCGGGGCCAGGCCCGCCGCGTCCTCGACGACCCGGCCCGCGCCCGCCCGCTCCACGTCGTCGGCCAGCCCGTTGGAGCGGGTGATCACCACCGGGGCGCCGTGCGACATCGCCTCCAGTACCGACATGGGGAACGGCTCGTCCACCGAGGGCAGTACGTAGACATGGGCGCGGCGCAGCTCGGTCACGATCCGCTCGTGGCTGAGCGGGCCCAGGAGCTGCACCTTGTGGGCCAGGCCCAGCTTCTCCACCAGGGCGCGTACGGCGGGGAGTTCACCCTCGTCGGGCCCGGCGATGACGAACTCCGCGTCCGGGTGCGCGCGCAGGATCTCCGGGGCGGCGGCCACCAGGTCGGCGGGCCGTTTGCGGGCGTGCAGGCGGGCCGCGTACAGGATGCGGGGCGGGCCGGTGCGGGTGGTGTGCGGCGCCCCCGACGCGGGGACGCCGTTGACCAGGCGCACGGTGTGCCGGGGGGCGGGTGGCCCGAGGACGGCCTCCAGACCGCGGCGTTCGTGCTCGGTGAGGTACAGCAGGGCGCCGGCGCCGCGCAGCACCCGGCGTACCGCCACCGTGTCCAGGATCCTGGCGGAGGCGCGGTCGCTGGGGTCGACCATGCCGTGGGTCTGGAGCACCAGGGGGCGGCGGGCGCGCAGCGCGGCCAGCGCCACCGGGAGGGTCACCAGGTCGCGGGCGAGGTGCACATGGACCACGTCGGCGTTCCGGACCAGGCCGTGGGCGGCGGCGAGCAGCGCGGGCGAGGTGATGCCGCTGAAGCCGAACGGCAGGACCCGGCGGGCCGGGTAGAGGCGGGCGGGTACGCCTTCGACGTCGGTGGGCAGCGGCCCGTCGAAGCCGCTGCCGAGGGCGACCAGGCTCGCCTCGTGACCGCGTTCGCGCAGCTCCTTGGCGAGGTTCAGCGCCACCCGTACCGGACCGCCGAAGGCGTGGTCCGGGCTGTGCAGGGTGACCGCGTGCAGGACTCTCATACGGGCTCCTGGACGGGCCGGGTGCCCTGCGCGGTGTGCAGGGTCAGCTCCGGCAGATCGCGGGCGAGGACGGTACCGGCGGAGACCACCGAGTGCCGGCCGACGGTGACTCCGGCGAGCACGGTGGCACGGGCCGCGATCCAGGCGCCGTCCTCGACGCGGACGGGTGCGTTGCGGTAGCGGAAGTCAGCGGCGCGGTGGTCGTGGCTGCCGGTGCAGAGCAGGGCTTCCTGGGAGACGCAGACGTTCGAACCGAGGGTGACCGGTTCGAGGTTGAGGATCCAGGCGCCCTCCCCTATCCAGGTGTGGTCGCCGACGGTGAGCTTCCACGGCCACAGCACCCGCACCCGGTGCCGTATCAGTACGCCCTCGCCGATCCGGGCGCCGAACGCGCGCAGCAGCGCCACTCTCAGCCGGGCCGGGCAGAACCAGGCCATGAAGAGCAGGTTCATCACGGCGAACCAGAGGGCCTGCACCAGCCGGCCGCGGCCCTTGTCATACCCGGCCAGCGTGAAGGCCGGCAGATCGCGCATCGTCTTCTCCACCCCCGACTGCGCCCTCCCCGGGCGCCCGAGGGAGCAGCCTAACGGTTGCCGGGCGGGGAGCGGGCGGGGCGTCTGTAGACTGCGGCGGGGATCTTTCCGGGGTGCGCCGGCTACCGGTGCGGGCCGCAGGGCAGGGGACGGCAGGGGGTCGGATGGCGCAGCAGGTGGTGGCTGCCGGGTCGGTGGCCGACGAGCGCGAGGCCGCGCCTCCCGCGCTCGCGCTACCGGCGCCGGCCACGCCGCGGACGCTGCTGTCGCGGGCGCTCTCGGTGCCGCTGGTGCTGGGTCTGACGGTGTTCCTGCCGCTGGTGGTGGCGGTGCAGCCGGGGGCGGGGCGGCGGGATCCGGCGTTCTGGCTCCAGTTGACGCTCACCATGTACGCGGGGGCGCGGCTGTCCGGCATGATCCTCACCAATCGCCGCAAGCTTCTCCAGGCCTCGTTCTGGCTGTTCGTCTATATGGCGATGGGGGTGGCGCCGCTGGCGCAGGCGGTGCTGGGGCAGGTGCCGACGCCGGTGGTGGGTCCGCGGTCGGATCTGACGGCGGCGGTGTCGCTGGTACTGATCGGCTGTACGGCCTTCGATGTGGGGTCGCTGCTGGCGCGGCACCGGTTGGGCGGGCGGGACCGGGACGCGGTGCGGCCGGCGCTGGTGCACCGGCGGCGGCTGTATCTGCTGGCGCTGCTGGCGTTCGCGGGCAGTGCGCTGCTGGTGGTGAAGCTGGGCGGGCCCGCGGTGTTCTTCACCTCCCGGCAGGAGATCATCGCCGGGATCGAGGGCGCCGGTCTGGACGAGGGCGACTCGCAGGCGGGGCAGGCGATGCTGCGGGGCCTGGGTACGGTGCCCGCGCTGATCGCGCTGCTGGTGTACACCCGGTGGCTGGTGCGTTCGCGGCGGGCCCGCAGATCGCCGGTGGTGATCGCGGTGTGGCTGGGCCTGGTGGTGGCGAACGGGGTGGTGAACAACCCGATCTCCAACCCGCGTTACTGGTTTCTGACGGTGCTGTTCTCGCTGATGTTCACGGTGTTCCCGGTGAGCGCGGCGATGTACCGGTCGGCGCTCAGCCTGGGTGTGGTGGTGGCGCTGGTGGTGTTCCCGTTCGCGGACCGCTTCCGCTACGACGAGACCAACTACCGTCCGGTGCAGACGACTTCGGTGCTGGAACCGCTGGCGATGAAGGACTACGACCAGGTCGGTATGTTCGCCAACACCATCACCTATGTGGATTCCGGTGAAGGGCACACCTATGGGCGGCAGTTGGCCGGTTCGGTGCTGTTCGCAGTGCCGCGTTCGGTGTGGCCGGGCAAGCCGGTGGACACCGGGGTGATGGTGGGCGAGTGGATGGGCGCGGTGAACACCAACCTCTCCTCGCCGGTGTGGGCCGAGCTGTGGATCGACTTCGGCCCGGTGGGCATGGTGGCCGGTTTCCTGGGGCTGGGCTATGCGGCGGCGCGGGTGGACAACCGCTGTGCCCGGCGTGCCACCCGCCGGGCGCCGCCGGGCAGTCTGATCTCGCTGGTGGTGCCGCTGGTGGCGGGTTACTCGTTCATCCTGCTGCGGGGCCCGCTGCTCCAGGCCTCGGGCCGGGTGGCGATCGCGCTGGCGTGTATCGCCCTGATCACCACCTTCCGTCAGGACCGGGGCGCCGCGCTGCGCTGAGCATCGTCACCCGTCGCGTCGTCCGCCGCCTCGTCCGCCGGTGCGTCGGCCGGGGTGCGGGCGACCCTCGTCCAGGCCGCGACCGCCTTGAGGGCAGAGCCCACGGCCAGCCCCCAGGCGGCACCGGCCGCACCCCCGAGCCCGTAGCCGCCGAGCATCAGCACCACCGACAGCAGGGAGAAGACGACCTGCACGGAGAGGGTGGCGCGGGGGCTGAGGACGCGCAGGGTGACCAGGGCGCAGGTGCCGAGGCCCATCACCGCGTACTGGGTGCCGGAGGCGGGGAGCAGGGCGGCGGCGGCGTTCCAGGTGGCGCCGAGGAGTCCGCGGCCGGCCCGGTCGGGCAGTGCGTAGAGGACGGCGGCCCAGGCGAGGGCGGTGGCGGCGAGGGCGAGCCCGAGGGCGGCGGCGGCGCGTACGGTGCGGCGGCGGCCGCCGAGTCGGCTGAGGACGGGCGGCGCGAAGGCGTTGACCGAGTTGAAGAGGACGTTCAGCGGCCCGAAGAGGGTGGTGGCGCCGCGGAGGGCGCCGACGGTGAGCGGGTTGGCGAACAACCCCAGGCCCAGGACGGCGAGTTGGCTGGAGGCGTTGCCGACAGCGAACTCGACGAGGAACCGCGCCCCGAGGTGGCCGCGCCGCAGATAGGGCGCGAGGTGCACCCCGGCGCCGCGGATCAGGGGCCGCAGCAGGGCGAGGCCGAGCAGCAGCGCGGGCAGCGCGGACAGGCCCCAGACTGCGACCAGTCGGGCGGGGCCCGCGTGCGGGGGCTGGATGAGCAGTGCGGGCACCACACAGGCCAGCCGCAGGGTGTCCGCGGCGAGGGCGCGGGCGGGGGTGCGCAGCGCGGAGAAGGCGTACCGCAGTCCGTCCTGGACCAGGACCAGGGGGAGGACGAGGCCGAGGGCGGCGAAGGCGTGCCCGGTGCGTCCGCCGGCGAGGGCGCCGCCGGCGGCGAGCAGTACGGCGGCGGTGGCGGCGGCGCAGGCGGTGAAGGTGACGGCGGACCGGCAGGCGGTGCCGAGGCGGGCGGCGTCGCGCTCCAGTACGACGGCCTGCCCCACGTACGCCATGTTGAGGCCGAGGAGGACGGTGAAGGTCAGATAGACCATGGAGAACGCGGCGAAGCCGGGGGCGGTGGAGACCCGGGCGGCGATCACCAGCACCAGGATGTTGGTGGCGCTGGACGCGGCCTGGTCGAGCACCGAGGCGGCGGCCGCGGCCGCCGGTCTCACCGGTCGTCCGAGGTGGCGCCGCGCAGTTCCTCCGGTTTGATGCCGCGCAGCGCCATGGTGTCGCCGTGCTCCCCGTCGGGAGTGCGCCGTACGACGGGCTCGCGCAGTGCGGGGTCGGGCAGTGCGGGCTCGGGCTGCGATGCGGGGCTGCGGCCGGCCTTCTTCGTCCGCTTGCGGTGCGGGCCCCGCTCGGTGTGGATGACGGCGCCCAGCACGGTGCCGCCCGCGCCGCCAATCAGTTCGCGGATCCGGGCGAGTTCGGCGCGGTGCACGGTACGCGGGTCGCAGACGACGAGGACGCCGTCGACGCGGTCCACCAGGGCGAGGGCGTCGGCGTAGGCGAGGACGGGCGGGGCGAGGACGACGACGGTGGAGCCGGGGTCGTCCGCTTCGGCGATCAGACGGCTGGTGCGGGGCGAGGTGAGGGCCCGCGGCACATTGCGCACCCGTTCGCCGGGGACCAGCAGGAAGGAGCCGGACTCCCCCGCGTCGACGGTGAGTTGGGAGCTTCCGGGCCAGCCGGTGTCGCCGTCGTCCGGGTCGCCGCGGCCGGTCCTGGTCCAGTGCGGGCGGGCGGCGGTGACGCCGCGGAGCCGGTCCGCGAGGGACGGGGTACGCAGGTCGGCCTCGACGAGGGTGACGTCCTTGCCGGTCTCGGCGAAGGAGGCGGCCAGGTTGGAGGCGACGGCGACGGTGGCCTCGACACCGCCGCGGGGTGCCACCACGAGCAGTCGGCGCCGGTCGGCGAACCGGTCGTCGTAGGCGAGGCGGAAGGCGATGGAGCGGTACTCCTCGGCGGCGCGGGCGTCGGTCTGGCCGCCGACCAGCAGGGTGCCGGTGGCGCCGCGGGGCAGGGTGCCGAGGACGGGGGCGCGGACGGCGCGTGCCACGTCCAGCGGGGAGCGGGGCGCCGGGTCGAAGACCAGCCGCACCCAGGCGGCCAGCAGCCCGATGGCTATCCCGACGGCGGCGCCGAGGCCGAGGGAGAGCAGGATGCCGATGCCGTCGGCCGAAGTGGGCGCGGTGGCACGGGAGTTGACCGTGCCGGCGGTCATGTCGAGGGACTTGAGATTGCTGATCTGGGCGTTCAGCTCGGTCATCCGGTTGAGGAGGTTGACCCGGGTGGTCTCCTTGGCGTCGGCGACCGGCCCGTCCCCGATGGTCTTCAGCTCCCGCGCCAGGTCCTCCTGCTGCTTGGCGACCGGGGCGAGCTGGTCCCGGTACTTCGTGATCATGGTGTCGCGGAGGTCTTCCCACTGCTTCTTGCGCACATCGAGGTAGGCCTGGGTGACGGCGTTGGCGCGGCGGGCGGACTCACCGGGGCTCGATCCGGTGTAGGTGAAGCGGAGCACCATGGTCTGCGGTGGGTTGGTGACCTGGAGTCCGGACCGCAACTCCCCTGACCGCACGCCGAGTTGCTTGGCCGCGTGCGCGGTGACGCTGCTGCTGAGCGCGGTCTGCCGCTCCGAGCCCATGTTGGTGGACTTGTCGACGGCGACGGAGGGGTTGAACGGGTCGTTGGTGGGCGCGCGGAGTACGACCTCGCTGGTCGCGGCGTAGCTGTCGGCGCCGGTGATACCGAGCCAGGCGCCGCCGATCAGGCCCACCGCGACCCCGCCGCCGATCAGCCAGCGGTAGCGCAGCAGTTGGCGGAACTGGTCCCGCAACTGCTCCGGCTCGTCGTCTCCCCTGGCGGGGACGTGCGTGTCCGTCACGTGCCCTGGCTCCCCTGTGCGTCGTTCAGTGCCTCGTCGACGAGTGCGTCGATGCGTGCCAGTCCCGCGGTGCGGGAGAGGTGGGTGGCGACGTGGCGCGGCCCGTTGGCGCCGAGCCGGTCCGCGTACCCGGGTTGCCCGGCGAGTCTACGCACCGCGGCGAGGAGTTCGGCCGGGTTCTCCGGTTCCACCAGGAGTCCGGCGCCGGAGCGGCGCACTTCCTGCGCGGTGCCCCCCTCGGCGGCGACGGAGGCGACCACGGGCCGTCCGGTGGCGAAGTACGAGGTGAGCTTGGACGGCACGCTCATGTCGAGGACGGAGGCCCGCTGGGTGACGGCGAGCACATCGGCGGCGGCCAGTACGTCGGGGAAGTCCGCGTCGTCGGCGGGCGGCAGGAACTCCAGGTTGGGCAGTCCGGCGGCGAGCCCGGCGAGGTGGGTGCGCTGGTTGCCGTCGCCCATCAGCACGATCCGGAGGGCGGGGTCGAGGCGGGCGGCGTCGACGAGGACCTCCAGGCCCTGTTTGAGGCCCATGTTCCCGGAGTGCAGCAGCACGGTGTCCCCGTCGGCCCAGCCGAGACGGGCGCGGGTCTCCTCGCGGGGTGCCGAAGGGGCGGGCACATGCGACCAGTTGGGCACCAGACGTATGCGCCCCGGGTCGACACCCAGCGCGCGGACCCGGGCCACGAAGGTCTCGTGGATGACACCCACCAGGGCGGCGGAGCGCAGCGCGCGGGACTCGGCGCGCTCCGCGAGTACCGCGGCCCGCCCGCCGCCGCGGATACCGCTCTGCGCCGCGGCGGCCCCCATCAGGTCCTGCACCACCGGCACATACGGCACCCGGTGCCGGGCGGCGAGACGGGCGCCGAGCAGTCCGCCGGCCAGGCTGGGCATCTGGGCGAGGACGGCGTCGGGGCGTGCGGTGCGCGGCGGGGCGATCATCCCGTGCAGCAGCACCGAGCCCTCGAAGAGTGCCCGGCGGGCGGCGGTCTGGCGCGGTGGGACGGTGTGCCGTCTGCGGTGCACGGTCACCCCGGCCCGCTCCTCGCTCCGCCGCCACACCCCGCGGTACTCGGGCTCGGTGCGCCAGGCCGGGTAGTGCGGCATCCCGGTCAGTACATGCGTCTCATGGCCCTGCGCGGCCCAGTGCTCGGCGATCTGGGTGGCGTACGGGCCGATTCCGGCGTGCTCCGGCGCGTAGTTGGTGGATACCAGCACCAGTCTGCGGCGGGCCCCGTCGGGCCGGTCGCTGCTCTCCTGCGTCACGCGGTCCCTTCCCCCAGGTGCAACGGGCCCACCCTAATCGTTCACCGGGCTGGCACGGAACGCGCACGCTATGGTCGGTTGGCGCACCGGCGTTGTGCCGGGTGCGGCTGCGGGGGCAGACGGAGTTCTTTCTGGGGGGTTGGAGAGTGACAGCGGACCGTCCGTACCGGGTGGGCTATGCGCCGGGGGCGTACGACCTGTTCCACATCGGGCATCTCAACATCCTGCGCCATGCGCGGGCGCAGTGCGACTACCTGGTGGCGGGGGTGGTCTCGGACGAGATGGCGGAGCGCGCCAAGGGCCGGCGGCCGATGATCCCGCTGGTGGAGCGCCTGGAGATCGTGCGCAGTGTGAAGTACGTGGACGCCGCGTTCGTGGAGACGGTGCCGGACAAGCTGGACACCTGGCAACAGGTGCGTTTCGACGTGCTGTTCAAGGGCGACGACTGGCGCGGCACCCCCAAGGGCGACCGTCTTGAACGGGACTTCCGCTCGGTGGGTGTGGACGTCGTGTACTTCCCGTACACGGTGCACACCTCCAGCACCCAACTGCGGCGGGCACTGGACGCGCTGGCCGAGTCGGGGGACGAACAGGCGCCGTTCAGCGGGGAGTTGCGCTCAGTTCCCGGAACCACTTCGTGAGGAAGGCCAGCAGGAAGCACCCGGCCGCGGCGCCCAGGAGGGTGTAGGCCCAGCGGAACACCGTGCCACCGCCGAGCAGCAGGAAGACCAGGCAGAAGACACCGTGGTCGACCGGGAGCAGGGCCACCGCGCGCAGGGTGGACGGGGCGGGTGGTGCGGTGCCGGGGGCCGGTCGCGGCTTCAGCTTCTCGGTGAGCAGTCCGCCGAAGAAGGTGACGACGGCGGCGAGTTGGAAGCCGAGCGGCACCAGCAGCCAGGCGTCACCGGTCAGCCCGAAGTGGCCGGGGTGGCGGTAGAAGGCGATGAGGACGGCGGTGTGCAGCGCGGTGATCTTGGCGCAGTCCACCACATGGTCCAGCCACTCCCCGGCCGGGCTCGAACTGCCGCGCAGCCGGGCCAGTTGCCCGTCGGCGGAGTCGAAGGCGAAGCCGACGACCAGCCCGAGGCCGACCAGCAGCCCCAGAACGCGGCTCGGCGGTGCGAGCGCCAGCGCGGCCACCGAGGCGAAACTGAAGGCGGCACTGATCAACGTGACCTGATTGGGCGTCAGTTGGGCGGCATGGGCGGCGGCGGCCAGATAGCGCCCGGCGGGACGGTTGACGAATCGCGAGTACAGCGAGACACCCTTGGCCGACTTCTGCGCCGCCCGTAGTTCGGCCAGCGCGCCGGCACCCCCCGCACTCCCCATGACACTTCTCCCAGCTCGGTCGGTCCCTGATCCCCCGGCCGCACATCATCTCAGGTGCCCACCGACCGGCAAGACGCCCACGTCTCACGACCACACCTCCTCCGCGCCCTCCCCTCATCCGGAGCCCGCCCCTCTCCCGGTCCGCTGCGCCCTGGTGGCCGGCGGGCGGGACAATGGCGGTATGGACGACGGGCAGAGCAGCGACCGGGACCGCGGTCAGGACGGGGACGCGGACGCGACCGGTGCCGCGGACGTGACGGGTGCCGCGGGCGCGTCCGGTGTGCGGCGGGATCGGGACGCGGAGGGGCGGGCGCGCAATGCCCGCCCCCGCGACGGTCTGGGCCGCCCGCTGCCGTACGGCTCGGCCGGGGTGGAGCGGCAGCCCGAGGGCGTACGGCGCAGCCCGGCCGGGACGCTCGCCGAGGCGCAGCAACTGCTGGACGCGGGGCGGCCGTTCCACGCGCACGAGGTCTTCGAGGACGCCTGGAAGTCGGGTCCGGCGGCGGAGCGGCCGCTGTGGCGGGGACTGGCGCAGATGGCGGTGGGACTGACCCACGCGGCCCGCGGCAACGCCCGCGGCGGCGCCCGGCTCCTGCGCCGCGGCGCCCGGTCCGCAGCCGACTGGTCGACCACATCCGGCCAACCCCGCCCGTACGGCCTCGCCCTGGCGGACCTGGCCACCTGGGCGGAGACCTTGGCGGCCCGCCTGGACGCGGACCCCTCTCCCGTCGACCCATCGGCCTGGTCACCGACGCTGGGCGGTGGCGGGTGAGGGGGCGGCGGACGGCGGCTCCCGAATCACGCATTCCCTGACCGGAGAAGCGCGCCCGGAACAATAAACCGGCCACCCTCTATACACCTGTTATCAACTCGTACGCATCGGTAACCCAGAGACCGCTCTCACGGCGCCTATCAGGAAAATGCGTTGACGTGACAAGCCGCGGATCTACGACTACCGTTGATCAACAGAGTGGGGTTGACCACCGCACTTCAGCCTGTCCACATTCGGCCGTCAAGTCGACACCCGAACCGAGGGGTCCGTTTTGCACCGCAACTAACGGTTCGCCAGGACAAGTTCACTGGTGGCCCGCACCGTCAGGGAGTTCCCGCAATTGCTGACGTCGACATGAAACCGCGAGATCGCCGACATATTCGCATCGACTCCCGGCACCGGTGAGAGGTTCCCCTCCTCATTCCAGTGAGCACGCCACCGACGGAGCATCCCCTGATATTTTCCCGCTCTTCCCCTGCCCGGAGCGCAAGCCTCGCCCGAATAACCGTCCCCACACGAATAACCGTCGGCGCATTCCGGCCTTCGGGCTCCGGTATTCGCCATGTGTCAGAAGGAAGCAGAGAAAAGCGGCAGCAGGCGACGCCGCCGATACGCTACGAGGTCTTGTCATGGCGCAATTAGGCAGGTGCCGACTGCTGGTCCTGCACTCTTCTCCCTTGATTCGCAAGGCAGTTGCCGACCTCTTCCGAAACGATCCGCGCGTCGAGGTGCTGGACAGCCGTCCGCATCTCTCCGCCGTCAGCACACTGCGCGGTGGCCGCCCGGATGTGGCCCTGGTCGAGTACGAGCAGTGGCTGGAGGCGCGGGAGAACCTGGCGCGGTGGAACGAGGTCCGCGTGATCCTCTACAGCAGGGACAACGCGCCCCGCAGTGTCGTGGACGGCATGAGGGCGGGTGCCGCCGGGTTCGTCCATGAGTCGTGCCCACCCGAGGCCATCGTCAAGGGGCTGCATGACGTCATCCAGGGCCGCGGCTTCTGGCACCTCGGAGCGGAGCGGCCCGAACACCCCCCGCCGGAACAGCTTTCGGCCGGGGCGCGGCAGTGGGGGCTGAGCGAGCGCGAGGAGGAGATCCTCGACCTGATGCTCCTCCGCCGCTCCAACGAGGAAATCTCCCAAGAGCTGTGCCTCACCCAGCAGACGGTCAAGAACTACGCCAGCCGGGTCTTCCGGAAAGTCGGGGTGTCCGGGCGGAAGGAACTGTTCAGGATGGTGCGGCCATGCGGTTGACGGGTGGGGACGACGCGCTCCCCGAGGAGAGGCCCCTGCGGGTGGAGCGGGACGGCCGAGTGGTCACCGTCACGCTTGACCGGCCGCACCGCCGGAACGCGATGTCGACCGCGATGCTGGGTCAACTCGACGCAGAACTAAGGCAGTTGACGCGGACCGCGGCTTCCGTGAGTGCCTTGGTCCTGACCGGCGCCGGTGGAACGTTCTCCAGCGGAGCCGATGTCCGCGAGCCCGCGTGGCGTGACATCGCCGTCCGCTCGGTACGGCGGGCCCACTTCCGTGCGGTGTTCCAGGCGCTGCACGAAGCGCCCTTCCCCCTGATCGCGGCCGTCGAGGGGTACGCGCTCGGAGGCGGGCTGGAACTGGCGCTCGCCTGCGACCTGGTGGTGTCCGGAGAGGGGGCGCTGTTCGGGCTCCCCGAGCTGGCGGTGGGAGCCGTACCGGGCGGAGGGGCGGTCCACTCGCTGGTGCGGCGGGCCGGCCGCGGGGTCGCGGCCCGGCTGCTGCTCGCGGGAGAACGGGCGCGGGCGGACGCGCTCGTCGCACTCGGCGCGATCGAACGGGTCACACCGGACGGCGGTGCTCTGGCCGAGGCGCGGCGGCTGGCGGACTCCCTCGCCGCCCAGGACCCTGAACTCCTCAACGCCGGAGTCAGGTTGCTGCGGGACTCCGGCCATCTGGACCGCGTGGCGGCGCTCGGCGTGGAGAACGGCTACTGGTGGCAGGCCGCCGCGGCGGCCTCCGGCTCCCCTCAACCGGTAGCAGAGGGACTGCAGTTGGGTACCGAAGGTCACCATGGGACGCAGGTGTGAGTACTCGACGGCCATACCGGGCTCATATACGCGGCGTTAGGTTCGGCCTATGGACAGTAGCCGAACCCTTTCGCCGGGGCCTTCTGACGCCATCGTGCTGACCGGTATCGGATGCGTGCTGCCCGGCACCCCGGACGTCCATGCGTTCTGGGACCACGTCTCCACGGGGACATCGCAGGTGACCCGGCTGGAGCGGCCCGAGTTCGAAGCGGCCGGACTGCCGGTGCACGCGGCGGCGCAGCTCGGGGACTTCGACACCGCCGGCCGGCTGCCCGACCTCTCCCCGGCGCACGCGGCGAAGTACAACCGGGACATCCTGGCGACCATGGCGGCCGTCGAGGACGCGCTGAAGGACTCCGGACTCGACCGGGACCGGATCGCCCCGGAGCGGATCAGCGTCATCCAGTCCTCGTCCCGCGGTCCGCTGTCCTGGTGGCGCGACACCATCACCGCACCCCCGGAGCCGGACCCGTACGCGGGCAAGGCCTCGGCCATGTTCCGCGGGCTGACGAGTTGCCCGGCGACGCTGGCCGCGATCGGCATCGGCGCCCGCGGCCTGGTCACCACCCTGAGCAGCGCCTGCGTCGGCGGACACCACGCGATCGGCCTGGCCTTACGGGAGTTACGCGCCGGCAGCGCCGACGTCGTCCTCGCCGGCGGCCACGAGTTCCCCGTCATCCCCGAGATCGCCCGCTGCTATCTGGGCCTCGGTGACGGAGTGCTGTCCCCCGAAGCGGACGACCCCGCCTCCGCCGTGCGCCCCTACGACGCCGGCCGCCGCGGATTCGCCCTCGGCGAGGGCGCCATGACCCTCTGTCTGGAGCGCGAGTCCTCGGCGCGGGCACGGGGCGCCCGGATCTACGCCCGGGTCCTCGGTCACCGCGCCCTCAACGAGGCCGGCCACGCGACCAGCATGGACCTGGTCGGTGATGTCACGGCCTCGGTCGTCCGGGGCGTCCTTGACGAGGCCGGACGCAAGCCCGAGGACATCGGCTACGTCTGCGGCCACGGCACCGCCACCCGGTACAACGACATCGCCGAGAGCCGGGCCCTGCGCCGCCTGCTCCCCCGGCACGACGACGCGGACCTGCCGCCGCACGGTTCCAACAAGCCCGTCTACGGCCACACGTTCGGCATGGCCGGAATCATCAATGTGGCCGCGACCGCGCTGATGCTGCATCACCAGCGGCTGGCGCGCACCGCCAACCACCTCTCCCCCGACCCGGAGTGCGACCACGACCACGTCGCCGACGGGCCGCGCGACGCCGAGTTCGATCTCGCGGTCTCGCTGTCCTTCGCCTTCGGCTCGCAGACCTCCGTGATGGCCTTGGAGCGCGTATGACCACCACCTCGGAACACCGTCCCGCCGGCGGCCACCCGCGTCCCGCTCGGGTCCCCTATCTGGCGTCCGGCCCGGACGACCTGGTGCGCCGCTTCGTCCGCGAGGGCGACCACCTCCACGCGGCGGCGACGATGTCACGGCCCAACGCCCTGCTCAACGCGGTGTGCCGGGCCTTCGCCGGCAGCCGCAGCCTGACCGTCAGCACCACCGCCGTGCACTCCAGCGCGCACGCGCTCGCCCTGTCCGGAGCCGTACACAAGGTCATCACCGGCTTCGTGGGCGACACGTTCCCCTCGCCGCGCCCCAACCGCCTCTACCGTGAACTCGCCGAAGGCCGGCCGTTCGAGGTCGAGATGTGGTCGCTGCTCAGCTACACCCAGCGCCTGATGGCCGCGGCGCTCGGCCAGCCCTTCGCCACCACCGGTTCGATGCTCGCCGAGACCGACCTGCGCCACGGCAAGGAGGGAACCCTCCACCTCGTACCGCACCCGGAGGACCCGGGGCGCACCGTCACCCTCCTCAGCCCGCTGCGGCCCCGCTTCACCCTCTTCCACGGGGTGTGCGCCGACCGCCGGGGCAATGTCGTGGCCTGCCCGCCGATGGGCGAGGGCGCGTGGTCCGCCTACGCCGCCACCGAGGGGGTGCTGGCCTCCGTCGAGGCGGTGGTCGACGACGAGGTGGTCGCGGCGATGCCGGACCGGGTGGTGATCCCCGCCGCCCGTGTCCTCGGCCTGTGCGCGGCGCCCCTCGGCGCGCACCCGCAGTCCCTGCGCACCGCCGGACTGGCCGGAGTCGACGGCTATCTCGACGACTACGACTTCCTCACCGGCATCGTCGCCGCCTGCAAGGACCCGCGGACCGCCGCCGACTGGTACGAGACCTGGGTCGGCGGGGTGGCGAGCCACACCGAGTACCTGGAGCGCCTGGGCGAGGAGCGCCGCGCCTCCCTCGTCTTCCCCCGTGGCGTGCCCGCGCCCCGGGACGTGCCGAGGTCGCCGGAGCCGGTCGGCGAGCCCACGGAGCAGGAGCAGTTGATCGTGCTCGGTGCCCGCACCGTCGCCGACCTGGTCCGGGAACGCGGGTACGACACCCTGCTCGCCGGGATCGGCACCTCCCACATGTCCGCGTGGCTCGCGGCCCGGATGCTGGCCGCCGACGGCGTCCAGGTGCAGGTGGCCGCCGAGTTGGGGCTTCAGTCGATGGACCCCGAGCCCGGTGATGTCTTCCTCTTCAGCCAGCGGCACGCCGAGCGTTCGCAGATGCTCAGCGGGATCGCGGAGACGCTGGGCGGGGCGGTCGCAGCCAACCCGCGCTGTCTGGGCGTGCTCTCCGCCGCCGAGATCGATCCGGCCGCCAACATCAACACCACCCTCCTGCCCGACGGCCGCTGGATCACGGGCACCGGCGGCGCCAACGACATCGCCTCCTCCGTCGACTGCGTCGTCATCGCGGTCGCCTCGGCCCGCCGGTATGTGCCGCGGCTGACCCACCACACCAGTCCGGGCCTTCATGTCCGCGACGTGGTCAGCCAGTTCGGGCGTTTCACCCGGGCCGATGCCGGTGCCGGCTTCGCGCTGCGGAGCTGGCTGCCCCCGGTGCCCGGACGCGGCCGGTCCGGGCAGGACCTGCCCACCAGCCCGGAGGCGGCCCTGCGCGACCTCACGGGCTGGACCGCCCCGGCGGACGGCTCGGGCATCAGCCCGCACCTCACCGACGAGAAGGCCGTCACCACCGAAGAACTCTCCCTGCTGCGCACCATGGATCCGGAAGGTTTCTACCGATGACCGCCACGACCGAGGCGACGGCCCACCTCCGCCCGCTGCCGTCCACCGCGATAGCCCCCGTCCGGCTCGCCGGCATCGGTCACTACTTCCCCGGTGAGCCGATCACCAACAGCCACTTCGAGCAGTTGGAGGCGCTGGGCATCGACGACGCCTGGATCCGCAAGCACACCGGGATCGTCAGCCGCCACTGGCCCGCCGACGAGAAGGAACGCGCGGTGGAGATGGCCGCGAAGGCCGTCGACCACGCGCTCACCGCCGCGGGCCTCGGCCCCGACGACATCGACCTCGTCATCGGCACCACCTCCACCACCCGGCCCCGCGTCAACCCCTCCAGCGCCACCAACAACTACATGGACATCTCCCTGCCGCTCCAGCGGCAGGCCGGGCTGCGCCACGCCACCTGCTTCGACGTCACCTCCGTCGCCTGCGCCGGGTTCATGTACGGCACCGCCACCGCCGCCGGTCTGCTGCCCGCCCTGGGGATGCGCAACGCGCTGGTCGTCTGCGCGGAGAATCCGCGCCCGATCCTGAACTTCGACTACCGCTACTCGGCCCTCTTCGGGGCGGGCGCGGCGGCAGCGGTCTGGTCGGCCGACACCGAGGAGCGCGGACTGCTCGACGTGGCGCTGCACGCCGACGGTTCGTACTTCGACGCCTTCGACATCGACGAGAACGACAAGATGCTGATGCGGGGACGGGAGATCGGGGACGTCGGCCCGAAGCTGCTCTCCCAGGTCGGCCGGGAGATCCTGGAGCGCAACGACCTGACGATGGACGACATCGACTGGTTCGTACCGCATCAGGGCAACCTCAACATGATCGACGAGGTGTGCCGGACGCTGGACGTCCCGCGGGAGAAGCTCCTGACCAACATCCAGGAGCGCGGCAACACCTCCAGCGTCTCCATCCCGAGCTGCCTCTCCGAGAACATCGCCTCCGGGACGATCCGCCCCGGCGCGCTCGTCGCGACGATCGGCATCGGCCGCGGGCTGAGCTGGGGCGGGATGCTCCTGCGGATCCTGTAGTCGGCCACGGCCTCTCATCAGCCTGACGGCACCCGGCCCAGGCCCAGTTGGAAAGCGAAAGATGCACGACGAGACCTCCCTATGGCGCGACAGCGGTCTGCGCCTGTCCGGATTCGGGCACTACTACCCCGAGTCCCTGATCGAGAACGAGCCGGCGGACGACCCCGCGGGCAACGCGGTGGACGACGCCGTCATCGGCCGGCTCGACGTACGCAGCCGTCATGTGGCGGGCGAGGAGGAGACCCCGGCGTACATGGGTGTCCGGGCCGCGCGCGCCGCGCTGGAGCAGGCGGGCGTCGGCGTCGACGAGGTGGACCTGCTCGTCCTCAGCAACTGGACGGACCGCCAGTTCGTTCCCGAGTGGGGCCCGTACACCGCCCATCTGCTCGGCTGCGACCGGGCGCTCGCCTTCGACGTCTGCGGTGCGTGCACCGGCTTTGTGCACGGGGTGCAGACGGCGGCCTCGTTCCTCGGCACCCGCCCCGACTGGCGCCACGCGCTGGTCGTCTCCAGCGAGCGCTTCTCCCGCCGGGTGCGCCCCGGGAGCAAGGGCGAGCTGGTCGTGGGCGATGCGGCCGGCGCGGCCGTACTGTCGCGCGGGGACGGGCGGGACGGCGGCCTGTGGGATTCGCTGCTGGTCAGCGAGGGCTCCGGCCGGGAGACAGTGACCGTCTACCCGCCCACCGGCTGGATCAGGAGCGACCGCGAACTGGTCTCCATCGCGGCCGGTTCCCACACGGACCTGGCGGCGCGGATGCTGGCCAGATCCGGCATCACGATGGACGACATCGACTGGGTCGTACCGCACCCGGGGACCGGTCAGCTCCACACCGCCGTACGCGAGCGCCTCGGCATCCCCGAGGAGCGCTTCATCACCAACTACGAGGTACGGGCCAACACCGGCAGCGCCTCCGTCCCCATCGTGCTCTCGGAGATGTCGCGCGACGGACGGCTGCGGTCCGGGGACCTCTGCTACACGCCGACCGTCGGCTCGGGCTGGTACTACGGGGGGCTGCTGTTCCGTGTCTGAGCAACCGCCCGCGCACGGGGGCGCCGAGGGCCGCGGCACCGCGCTGGTGACCGGTGGCAGCCGGGGCCTCGGTGCGGCCATCGCCCGGCAACTGGCCTCCACCGGCTGGCACACCGTCATCTGCGGACGGGACCGGGAGCGCCTGACCGCCGCCGTGCGGCGGGGCGCCGACGCCGGAGTGATACTCCACCCCGCCCAGGCCGACGTCACCGACGAGAAGTCGGTGGCCGCTCTCTTCGAGTGGCTCGCCGGGAACGCGCCACCACTCGGGCTGTGCGTCAACAACGCGGGCAGCAACTTCTCCCGCCGCCTGGTGAGCGTCAGGGAGCAGCCCGACGGCCCGCCCCTGCTCTCCGCGCACCCGCTGGAGGACTTCGAGCGGGTCGTCACCGCCCTGCTGACCGGCACCTTCCTGGTCGGACGGCACGCGGCGCAGACCATGCTGGCCACCGGTACGCCCGGAGCCATCGTCAACATCTCCTCCACGGTCCGCCACGGCGCGTACGGGCAGTCCGCGTACTGCGCGGCCAAGTCCGGCGTCGAGGCGCTCACCCGGACCTGGGCCACCGAACTCGGCGAGTACGGCATCCGCGTCAGCGCGGTCGCACCGGGTGTCATCGACGGTGAGGCGCTGCGCAGGCGTTCGGCGGCCAGCGAGCGGCACGCCGCGTACATGGCCGATCTTCAGCGCCATGTGCCGCTGCGCCGCTGGTGCGACGAGCAGGACGTGGCGGAGGCGGTGGCCTTCGCCGCGAGCAACCCCTCGGTGACGGGCACCGTGCTGGAGGTCGACGGGGGCGGGCTGCCCGCCCGTGTCCTGCCTCCGGCCGACCGCACCCCGAAGGACCCGACTCCCCACCCGCGTACCGCAGTTGTGGCGGCGGACCTCCCCCAGAAAGCGGAGAACTCAGCATGACCAGCGGCTTCGCGCCCACCCTGCTCGAAGGCAGGACCACCTTTCTGACGGGCGCCAGCAGCGGCATCGGTGCCGTACTGGCGCGGATGCTCGCCGCGCACGGCTCCCGGGTCGCGCTCATGGCCCGCAGCGAGAAGGAGCTGCGGGTCCTGGCCGAGGAGATCAACACGGCCGGCGGGCGGGCGGCCGCGGTCCCCGGCGACCTCACCGACGCCGACAGCGTGCGCGCGGCGGTCCGGGCGGCCGAGGAGCGACTCGGCCCGATCGACCGGCTGGTGCACTGCGCGGGCGAGGCCCGCAACCAGGCCTTCCTCTGCGACCAGGATGAGGAGCAGTGGACGGCCACCCTCGACATCAACCTGCTGGGCGCCTTCCGGGTGGCCCGCGCGGTGGTGCCGGGGATGATGGAGCGCCGTGAGGGGAACATCGTGATGGTCTCCTCCATCGCGGGGAAGCGCGGTCTTCCGGCCAACACCTCCTACTGCGCCTCGAAGTTCGGCCTCAACGGCATGACGCAGGCGCTCGCCGCCGAGCTGGGCGCCTTCGGGGTCCGGGTCAACGCGGTCTGCCCGGGGCTCACCGACAGCCCCGCCGCGACCGACGGCACCCGGTACGGGGACGCCTTCATGGCCGGCATCGCCAAGCACCACGGTCCCCCCGACCTCACCTGGGAGCGGTATCTCAGGCGCGCGGTCAACAGCACGATCCTGCGCCGCCTGGTCCGCCCCGAAGAGGTCGCGGCGCAGGTGCTGTTCCTGCTCTCCGACCTGTCCGGCGGGATGACCGGGCAGGCCGTCAACGTGGACGCGGGGGCTCTGTGAGCGGCGGCCCCGGTGAGGGCGGGACACCGCCGGGGACGCCGCTCGCCCCCGCCGCCCGCCCCTGGACACCCGGCCCCCGGGACGCGGTGGTCACCGGGATGGGCTTCTGCCTGCCCGGGCCCGGCGGCGAACCGGTGCGCACGGCCGAGGACGTCTGGGCCACCGCCGCCACCGGCACCAGCCATGTCGACCGCGGCGGCTTCCACCACGGCACGGTGCACGGCGCCCGGGAGGCCTTCGCCGAACTGCTGCCGGAGATGCCGGCCCGCTATCTGCGCAGCTACGCGGACGTCCACCTCTACGGGTTGATCTCGCTCGCCGAGGCCTGCGCGGACGCCGGGCTCGACCACCGCGCGGGCGGGCTGCGCGGCGCGGACGTCCTCACCGCACGCGCCGGGGTGGACAGCAACTACGACAGCTACCGAGCCTGGCACGACGCCGATCCGTCGACGATCAGCCCGGCGGACGCCAAGTCCCTCTTCGTCCGGCTGCTGATGGCGGGTACCTCCAGCGACGTCGGCCCGGTGCAGGCGGCCCTGCTCGGCAGTACCGGCGCCAACTACACGGTGAGCTGCGGCTGCGCCTCCTCCGCCGTCCTCCTCGGTATCGCCCGGACGATGATCGCCGCCGGGCAGAGCGACCTGGTGGTCGTCACCGGCGTCGACCGCTTCGACACCGAACGGGTGCTGCACGGGCACCGGTTGAGGGAGGTCGTGGAGCGCGAGGGGGTGACCGTACGGCACAACGACGACCCGCCGGCCGCACCCCGGCACGACCGCCCGATGCGCCCGTACGACGCGGCGGGCGACTGTATGAACTACGGCGACGGCTCGGTGACGCTCATCCTGGAGAGCCGGGAGCACGCCGCCGCGCGCGGTGCCCGGGTGCACGGCGGCGTCCTCGGCCAGGCCACCACCCGCGGCGGACTGAACAGCGCGGTCGCCATCGACACCGGCGGCACCGGACTGGCCGAGGCCGCCCGCCGTGCCCTCGGCGGCCACACCTCACTGGCCCAGGTCCCGTACGTCAACGGCGGCGGTGAGGGCGACGCGCTGTTCACCCGCGTCGAGTCCAACGCCGTACGCCGGCTGTGGGGCGAGAAGTCCCGGCGGGTGCTGGTCAGTTCGCAGGAGGCGTGCTTCGGCCACAGCGGCGCCCCGCTCGGCAATCTGGGCACCGCGCTGACGCTGATGATGATGCGGGAGAGCCAGGTCTGCCCCACGGCCAACTGCCGGACACCCTCGCCGGTCTGCACCTTCGACCCGGTGCCCGGGACGAGGACCCGGCCGCTGCGGTTCGACCGGGCGCTGAGCTTCAACTACCAGGTGGGCGGCGTCAACAGCGCCCTGCTGCTGGGCGGTGCCGATGCCCGCTGAGATCCCGCTCCTGCGCCTGGCCGGCACCGGATTCGTCCTGCCGGGTCCCGACGGCCGCGCCTGCACCGACCTGGACACCTTCTGGCGTGTGGTCAGCGACGGGACGAGCTGCCTGTCGCCGTACACCCATCCCGAACTGCCGCTCCGGATCGCCGGAACGGTCGACGGCTGGGCCCCCCGCATCGACGAGCCGCTGTCCGAGCGGCAGATCCGGCGGTCCTCACGGGCCGGGCTGATGGCGGCCGAGGCGGTCCACCGAGCCCTGGCGCACGCGGAGTTGACCGCCGGCGACCTCGATCCGGAACGCACCGTACTGGTGGCCTGCTCGCTCCAGTTCGCCTTCCCGGAGTCCGAGCGCTACCACAACCTGGTCCGGGACAAGGGGGCCGCCGCGCTCGGTATGGAGTACTGGCTCAACGGGACGCCGCCGAGCGTGGTGGGCACCGTCGCCTCGGGGCTCCGACTGCCGTGCCAGACCCTGAGTGTGGCCGGTTCCTGCAACGTCGCGCTGCGGACGGTGCATCTGGTCCAGCAGATGTTCCGGTGCGGGGACATCGACCGGGCCGTCGTCGTCGGCGTCGACACCACCGTGGACCCGGTGTTCGTGGCGGGCACCAGCCACACCGGGCGCAGCGGTTACCGTGCCTCGTCGCTCTCGGCCGACCCCGCGGACGTCCGGCCGCACGACGAGATCCAGACCGGGAACGCCACCGGGGAGGGCGCGCTCGCCGTCGTCCTGGAGGATCCCGCGGCGACCGGGGACCGGGCGGGCCTGCTGCACCGGGCGCATCCGCACACCTCACGCTCCAACGGCCCGTCCACGGTCGCCACCGGCCCGCCCGCCAATGTGGTCGGCGACGTCCTGGCGACGCTGGCCTCGGCCGGGCGGACCCTCGGGGACATGGCGTTCGTCAACGACTTCGCGGACGGCAACCGGTTCGTCGAGGACCACCTCTGCCAGGCCCTCACCGAGGTGCGGGAGGCCACCGGGTACCGGGGCGGGCTCCAACTGACCAACCAGGAGGCGGTGTTCGGCCATGTCGCCGGCACCGGCGGCCTGGTCAAGCTCCTCGCCAGCCTGCTCATGCTGCGCACCGGCCGCATCGCCCCCAGCGCCAACACCCTTGTCCCGTACTCGGGTCTGCCGGCCGATCCGGTCCCGCCGGGCGGCGTGCCGACCGGCGGCGACAGCGCGCTCGTCATGGCCTCCGGGGCCGGCGGCGACGCCACGAGCATGGTCATCGAATACGAAGGCGGCGACTTGCCATGACCCACGTCCACAACCCGGCACCCGTCCCCGGGACGGAGCCCGCGAGCCCGCCGCGTACACCGGTCAGCACCCGGGTGGTCGTCGACCGCTCCGGGGCCGCGGAGGCCCCGGTCCAGCCGTTCCTGGACGGGCTGGCCGCACTCGGCCTCGTCCCGCTCGTCCCGGAGGACCCGCGCTCCGCGGACTCCGGGCCGGCCACCGCGTACTGCGCGCTGCTGCTGGGCGAGGAGGCCTACGGCTCGCCGCGTTCGCAGGGCCTGGACCGGGCCCGGGTGCGGGCCGCCGCGCTGGGTATGGCGGCGCGGGGCCGGGGGCGGCTGGTCCTGGTGACCGACGCGGCGGGCGAACCGCACACCGGTACCGATCCCGACCGGCACGCACGGCTCGCGGGCGATCTGGCCTGGTGGCAGCATCTGGTCGCCGAGGTGGCCGGGCGCGGCGTCACCGGCAACACCGTGGTCACCGGCTACGCACCCGAGTTGGGCCACCGCCTGCCCGGGGCGGCGGAGGCCGCGCTGCTGCCCTACCTGGTGCAGCGGCGCGCCACCACCGTCGCCGATGTGACGGCCGCCGTCGCCTTCCTCCTCTCCGAAGGGTGCTCCTACCTGGTCGGCGAGACCCTGCGGGCCGACGGGGGCGCGAACATCGGCCACATCCCGTCCCTGCCGGCCGCACCACCGGCCCCGCGCGCCCCGCGCCGCGGTGTCCCCGGAGAGCGGACCGCGCCGGAGCCCTTCACCCGGCAGGACCTGCTGGGCCGGCGGATCCTGGTGGCGGGCGCCAGCAGCGGTATCGGCCGGGCCGCCGCCCTGCACCTGGCCGAACGCGGGGCGGACGTGGTGCTGGCCGCGCGGCGCACCGGAGCCCTGGACGAGGTCGGCGGCGAGATCGCCGCGCTCGGCCGCCGCGCCTGGCCGCTGCGCTGCGACCTGTCCGACCCCGAGGACGCCGCCACCCTCGGCGAACGCGCCTGGACGGCCGCCGGCGGCGTCACCGGCCTGCTGTACGCGGCCGGGCACCTCGGATTCAGCGCGGTCGGCGGCGACCCCGCCTCCCTCGCCCGGACCTTCGCCGTCAACCTGCACAGCTTCGTCGCCGTGACCGAGTACCTGACGGCCCGCTGGCGGGACGAGGGGACGCCGGGTGCCGTGGTGGGCGTCTCCTCGGTCAGCTCCACCCTCAGTCCGGTCGCGGGGCTGGAGTACTACGGCGCCAGCAAGGCCGCGATGGCGCAGTACATCCGCTGCCTCGCGGTCTCGGTGGCCCGTCACGGCATCCGGGCCAACTGTGTGGCTCCCGGCATCATCGAGACGCCGATGGGGGACGCGGCGGGGCCGGAGCACCGGCGCGGCTGGATCAGCCGCATCCCGGCCGGCCGAGTGGGGCAGCCGCACGAGGTGGCCGCGATCCTCGGCTTCCTGCTGAGCGGTTCCGCGTCCCGGGTGACCGGCGCGGTGCTGCGCGCCGACGGCGGATTCGGCCTCGGCGACGTGGCCCCGCTGCGGCCGGGCTTCCGAGCGGCGGCGGAGATCCGGTGAACGCGGGCCTGGAAGCAGGGGAGTTGGCGGACCCGTCGTCCGGTTCGCCGCCGGTGGCGCTCGTCGCCGGAGCCTCGTCCGGGATCGGGGCGGCCGTCGCACGGCGGCTGGCCGCACGCGGCAGCGCGGTGGCGCTGGTCGGCCGGCGGGAGGCCGAACTCCGGGACGTCGCCGAGTCGATCCGGGCCGCGGGCGGTACGGCGCTGCCGCTGAACCTGGACCTCGCCGCGCCCGGTGCCCCCGCCGAGGCGGTCGCGGCCACGACCGAGGGCCTGGGGCCGGTCGGTGTGCTGGTGTGCTGCGCGGGCGCGATCCGGCTGGCCGCGATCCACGAGAGCGAGGAGCGGCACTGGGAGCAGCAGCTACGGGTCAACCTCACCGTGCCGTTCCTGCTGGCGCGGGAGGTGCTGCCCGGGATGCGCGGGCGCGGCTCCGGCTGGATCGTGAACATCGGCTCCGGTGTGGGGTCCGAAGTGGTGCCGGGCAGCGGGGGTTACGGCGTCAGCAAGCACGCCGTGCAGCGGCTCACGGAGCTGATCCACGAGGAGAACCGCGACCACGGTGTCCGGGCGGTCACCGTCGCGCCGGGCTGGGTCGCCACCCGGCTCGCCGCCCGGCCTTCCCGGCTCGGCGTCCCCGCCGAGGAGGTGCTCGTCCCGGAGGACATCGCGGACACCGTGGAGTGGCTGCTCGACCGGCCGCCGCGGATGCAGGTGGGGCCGCTGATCCGGGTGGAGCCCACCGCGAGCCGGGCCGCCGCCGGTGCCGCCATGACCCGCCATCTGACCCGCTCGCACACCGAACGCACCGGATCGGCCGGAAAGGACAACCACTGATGGGCAGGACAACTCTCGTCGAGCACGATGTGCCGGTGGAGATGCGGGACGGGACGGTGCTGCGGGCCGATGTGTGGCGCACCGCCGACGGCCCGCCGTCACCCGCCGTGCTCTTCCGCACCCCGTACGGCAAGGCCCAGTTGGGGCTGGCCACCCTCACTCCCGCCCAGTGCGTGGAGCGGGGCTACGCGGCCGTGGTGCAGGACACCCGGGGCCGGTTCGCGTCGGAGGGCGACTGGGCTCCGCTGGACTGGCACCAGGAGGGGCCGGACGGTTACGACACCGTCGAGTGGACGGCCGAACAGCCCTGGTGCGACGGCAAGGTGGCCATGGCCGGCACCTCGTACCAGGCGATCGTGCAGTGGCTGGCGGCCGTGGAGAAGCCCCCGCATCTGCGGGCCATCGCGCCCGCCATGTCCACCTCGGCCGACTTCGACGCCGAACAGCTCGGCGGCGCACTGCGGTTGGACCACCTGACGAGCTGGCTCGGGCTGACCGCGCTGGAGTGGGTGCAGCGGCGGGCCGCGGCGGGCGATCCGGTGGAGGGCTCGATCGTGGCCGAGGTGGTGCGGCTGCTCACCGCGCCCGACATGTCGCTGCGCCGGTGGCCGCTGGCCTCGATCCTCGACTTCGAGGGGTTCCCCGGGCGGCTGCGGGACATCTTCGCGGGGCGGGTGGCCACCATGGCCGCCTACCCCCTCGCGGACGTCGACGTCCCCACCTTCTCGGTGGGCGGCTGGTACGACGTGTTCTCCTTCGGCACCATCGAGCTGCACCGCGCCCTGTGCGCCCAGGACCCATCGGGTGACCGGCACGAGCTGGTCGTCGGACCCTGGGTGCATTCCGGTCAACTCCCGCAGGTGCAGGGCGAGTTGAACACGGGCCTGTACGGCTCCGCGGCGGGCGCGGGCCTGGCCGGTCTGCATCTGGACTTCTTCGACCGACATCTGCGGGGCTCAGGTGACGAACCCGCCGAGGACCCCGCTGGCACCGTGCGCTACTTCCTCCTCGGGGAGGACAACTGGCACCGGACGACGTCCTGGCCGCCCCCCGAGGCGGTGGACTCGGAGTGGTACCTGGCAGGCCCGGACGACATCGACGGCACCGGCCGGCTGCTGACCGCGGCGCCCGAAGTCGCCCCGGGGCACGACGAGTTCACCTACGACCCGGAGGACCCGGTGCCCTCCCACGGCGGCCGGGTGCTCCAGCTCGGGCGGCTGACCGCGGGACCGCTCAACCAGTCCCACCTGGAGAGCCGCCCCGACGTGCTCTGCTACACCTCCGCCCCGCTCACCGGACCGCTGGACGTGGTCGGACGGCAGCGGCTGCGGCTGCGCTTCGGTACGGACGCCCCCGCCACGGCCGTGGTCGCCAAGCTCACCGATGTGCATCCGGACGGCCGTTCGCTGCTGGTGGCCGAGGCCAGCCTTCGGCTGGACGCCGACGGTGACACCCCGGCGGACGGCCCGCACGTCGCGGAGCTGCTGCTCGGTGACACGGCCTGGCGCTTCGCCCCCGGGCACCGGCTGCGGGTCCACGTCACCAGCAGCAACTTCCCGCACCTGGACCGCCACCCCAATGTGCCGGGCCCCATCGGTCAGGCCGACCACAGCCGCCCGGCACGGCAGTCGGTCTGGTACGGCGGCGGGTACCAGAGCGTGCTCCGGCTCCAGACGCTGCCCGCGCGGAGCGGGAAGGAGACCGCATGAGCGCCGACGGGCACGACCCGGCCCCGGCAGCACCCTCCGCGCCGCACGCGGCGGGACCCTTCCAACTCCCCGTCCAGCGCGACTCGTCGGTCCTTCCGCCTCCCGCCGCGCACCCCTCCGATGTGCTGGACCCCGTCTCGGCCGAGGTGCCGACCGCGGCGCAGTGCGTACTCGGCCCGCTGCTGAGGCGGCGCGCCGCCGGCACCCCCACCGCCCCGTACGCGCTGATGCCCGACGGTGAGGTCTGGACGTACCGGCGCACCCTCCAGGAGACCGAGGAGACGGCCGCCGCACTCCAGGCCCTCGGGGTCGCACCGGGCGAACTGGTCCTCAGCTGGCTGCCGAACGGGCCGGAGGCACTGCGCACCTGGTACGGGGTCAACATGGCCGGCGCGGTGCTGGTGCCGCTCAACATCGCCTATCGCGGCACGATCCTGCACCAGGTGATCGCCGACAGCGGTGCCGAGGTCCTGATCTGCCGCCCGTCGCTGGCGGCCCGGCTCACCGAGTCGGCACAGCCCCCGGGAAAGGTGCGCACGATCGTCCTGCTGCCGGGCCCGGACGAAGCCCCGGACAAGGTGCGGGCACTCGCCGAGCAGCTCTCCAGGAGGTTCCGCGTACACACCGGACTGCGCGCGGACCGCGGCGAGTTCACCGAACCGGTGCCCGCGCCCCAGCCGTGGGACCCGCAGACCGTGATCTACACCTCGGGCACCACCGGCCCCTCCAAGGGCGTCGTCTCCTCCTACGCCCACCTCTACAGCAGTTGCACGGCCGCCTTCCACGGCATGGCCGGCCCGGAGGACCGCTACCTCCTGCAACTGCCGCTGTTCCACGCCGGCGGCACCATCGGCGCCTACGGGATGCTGGTGTACGGCGCTTCCGTGACCGTCGTACCCGCCTTCACCACCAGCGAGTTCTGGCCGCTGATCCGGCGTACGGGCACGACGCTCTGCACCCTCCTCGGCGTGATGGCCACCTATCTGCTGAAGCAGCCGGCGGTGCCGCAGGACACCGGGCATCCGCTGCGGGCGGCGTATGTCATCCCGTTCACCGAGGGTGCGCGGGAGTTCGCCGAACGGTTCGGGGTGTCGGTGCGCGCCCTGTTCAACATGACCGAGGTGTCCTGCCCGGTGCTCTCGGACCCCGGCCACGCGCCGGACGTCCCGATGCACTGCGGGCGGCCCCGTCCCGGCATCACCGCCCGGGTCGTGGACGACCACGACCGGGAGGTCGCGGACGGTGAGACGGGCGAACTGATCCTCCGGGCGGACCGCCCGTGGGCGTTCAACAGCGGCTATCTCGGCAGGCCCCAGGAAACGGCCGCCGCCTGGCGCAACGGGTGGTTCCACACCGGGGATGGCTTCCGGCGCGCTCCGGACGGCGGTCTGGTCTTCGTGGACCGCAAGAAGGACGCCATCCGCAGACGCGGGGAGAACATCTCGTCCTTCGAGGTGGAGACCCAGGCGGTCGCCCATCCCGAGGTGCTGGAGGCGGCGGCGGTGGCCGTGCCCGGCGACGAGGGCGAGGACGAGGTGCTGCTGGTCGTCGCCGGCCGCACCCCCGCCGCGCCGGTGCCACCCGAGGCACTGCTGGCGTTCCTCCGGGAGCGGCTCGCCCACTTCATGCTGCCTCGGTACATCCGGCTGCTGCCCGAACTGCCGAAGACACCCACCGGCAAACCCACCAAGCACACCCTGCGCGCCGAAGGCGTCACCGAGGACACCTGGGACCGGGAGGCGGCGGGCATCCGGATCCGACGGGAGAGGATCGTATGAGCCAGGACCGACCTCCGACGGAGTCGGAACCCCCGTCGGAACCCCCGGGCGAATGGGCCGGCGCCGCCACCGAGTCCTTCGCCGGTTTCGCGGAACGCATGACCGGCGCGGAGCCCCTGCACGCCAGCCTGGACGGCGGGGTCGCCACCCTGACGCTGAACCGGCCGCACCGCCGCAACAGCCTTGATCTCGCGCTCTCGCAGCGGCTGTTGCGGGGGCTGATGTGCGCGGGCGACGACCCCGAGGTGCGCACGGTCGTGATCACCGGGAACGGCGGGGCGTTCTGCGCGGGCGACGACGTGGGCAGTGTGCGCCGGTGGCGGCGGGGCGACCGCGGTGACACCCCCTTCGACCCGATCACCTCCGACGCCCACTATCTGCGTGTCTGCGAGGCGATCCTGCACCTGCCCAAACCGGTGATCGCCGGGTTGGCCGGGGCGGCGGCGGGGGCGGGCGCGGAGATCGCCTGCGCGGCCGACTTCCGGCTGGCCGACACCCGTGCCGCCATCGGCAGTTGCCTGGCCCAGGTCGGGCACATCGGGAACGTGGTGCTGATGTCCCGGCTGACCGGTCCCGCGCGCGCCACGGAGATCTACCTCACCGGACGGATGGTCTCCGGCACCGAGGCGGTCCGCCTGGGCCTGTTCGACCAGCTCTGCGAACCGGAGGCCTTCGACGGCGAACTCGCCTCCCTCGCGGCCCGGTTCGCCGCACTGCCGACGGCCTCGGTGGGACTGTTCAAGGAGTTGCGGGAGCGGAGCTGGGGGCAGCCGGCGGAATACGGACTGCGCCTCCAGGACGCCTACCACCTCAAGACCCATGCCACCGTCGCCGATGCCCGTGAGGGAGTGGCGGCGTTCGCCGAGAAGCGGCCTCCCCACTTCAGCGGCAGGTGAACGGCCGAGCCGCCCTCAGCACAGGGACGGAAAGCAATCCGATGTCGATGAACGAAGCACCGCCGGTCGTCGAGACGCCGCACCAACTCGACGTCTCCGGCGCCCGGTTGCACTACTGGACCGCCGGTGAGGACGACCACCCCGCGGTCGTCCTCACCCATGGCGCGGGAGCCGACCACCGTATGTTCGATCCGCAGGTCCCGGCACTGGTCCGGGCCGGGTACCGCACCCTGCGGTGGGATGTGCGCTACCACGGGGCGTCCGCCTCCGGCACCGGGAGGTTCCGCACCGGGTACGCCGCCGAAGACCTGGGTTCGCTGCTGGACTCCGCGCGGGTGCGCAGGCCCGTCGTGCTGCTGGGGCAGTCGATGGGCGGCAACATCTCTCAGGAGTACCTGCGCCGGCACCCGGAGGAGGTCGCCGCGCTCGTGGTGATCGGCTCCACCTCCAACACCCTCCCCGTCACCCGCGGCGAGCAGCGCCGCCTGGCGCTCTCCCGCCCGCTGATGCGGATGCTGCCGTACCGTCCGCTGACCCGGTGGATGGCTCGGGCCTCCGCCACGGACCGGGCCGCCCGGACATATCTGCGCAAGGCCTTCGCCGCCAACGGGCGGGCGTCCTTCCTCACCACCTGGGAGGGCATGAGCCGTGCGCTGACCCCTGATCCGGCCTACCGGATCGACCGGCCCGAGCTGCTGATCTGCGGGGAACACGACGCCACCGGCAACGTGCGCGACGCGATGGCACGGTGGCACCGGCGGGACCCGCACAGCGAGCTGCACATCATCGCCGGCGCCGGCCATGTGGCCAACCTGGACCGCCCCGACGAGGTCAACAGGCTGATCACCGCCTTCCTCAAGGCTACGGAGCGACCGTGAACGCGCCCCCCACCCCCACCGGCGCCCCCGAGACCCGGCGCACCACGGCGGACCCGGCCGGGCCCGCTCCGGTCGTGGACGCATGTGCACTGATCTACGACGACATCGGCTGGCGCCTCTATCTGAACCGCCTCGGCGAGAACGCCCCCGAGTACCTGAACGTCTTCTCCCGCTCCTTCTGCCGCTACTTCGGGGCCGAACACGGCCAATACCGCGAGGCGTTGGCGCTGGACTGGCGAGCGGCGGTCGATGTCCTCCTGCACCCCGACCGGCCCCCGTTCGACCTGGCGGACCACCTGACGAGCCGTCACCAGATGGGCGTCATAGGCGAGTTCGCGATGGGCTCACCCGAACTCCGCCCCGACGGCCGTACCGTCAACGCCTGGCTGCTGGACACCACCCGCCGGGTACGGGACCGGATCGACGTCTGGGCGGGTGTGTCGCTGCGTGATCCGGCCGCCGCCCTCCGGGAAGTCGAGCAGTCACTCTCGGCGGGCGCGGGCGGTCTCTGCGTGATCCCCTTCCTGGACGGCACCGACCCGGGCGACCCGCGGTTCGCTCCGATCTTCGACGCGGCGGCGCACGCCCGGCTGCCGGTCTGGCTGCACACCGGCCACCATCTCTCCCGCAACTACCCCAGCGGACTGGGCAGTTGGCGGACGGTCGAGACACTCGCCGCCCGCCACCCCGAACTGCTGCTGGTGGCCGGACACGCGGGGTGGCCGGACGTCCAGGAAACCCTGCTCACCGCGGCCCGCCACCCGAGCGTCTACCTGGAGTTCTCCTCACACCGGCCCCGGACGATGTCCCAGCCGGGCTCCGGCTGGGAACCCCTGCTCCACCACGCCCGGGGCCTGGCGTTCGACCGGGTCCTGTTCGGCACCTCGACCTGGGTGAACCCGGTTCCGACCAGCACGCTCGCCGCCGAACTGGCGGCGCTCCCGCTGCGCCCCGAGGTCGTCACCGCCTGGCTCTCCGGCAACGCGAGGGCACTCGCGGCCCGGTCCGGCCGGGCGACCTCAAGTGAGAGCAGGACGCAGGGAGTTCAGAGCCCCGCGAGGTAGTCCGCGTTGCCCCGGACGGCGGCCTCGTAGCGTTCGATCTCGGGGCCGGGCACGCGGTCCGCGATCAGGTGGAGGAGGGTGGCGAGGGCCTGGTCCTTGCGGCCCGCGGCGTGCTCGGTGAGGGCGGAGAAGACCCGCAGCGAGTCCGAACCGGGGAACTCCGCGCGGGCCCCGGCGAACACCGTCAGCGACTCCTCGATCCGGCCGAGGTTGCGCAGGGTGCTGCCGTACTGGAGCAGGCAGGCGCGGCGGGCGTCGCCGCTCAGTCCGGGCAGGGCGCGCTCGTAGTAGCCGGCCGCCTTCTCCTCCTGCCCGTCGGTGTCGTAGGAGCCGCCCACCTCGTACAGCACATGGGGGTTGTCCGGGTGCTCGGTGAGGAGTCGCTCGAAGAAGTCGATGGTGGGCCGCATGTCCGCCCGGTCCCGGCGGGCGAACGCCGCCCTGATCCGCTCGGCAAGCTCGGGTGCCGGTTCGGATGTCGGGGTGGGTGTCCGTTCGGTGGTCATCGGGCCATCATGCCGCGGCGCCGACCACGGCCGCCGTACGTTTCCGGCCCGCCGACCCGGGCACCCGGCGCCCGAGGGCACCGTCCGCTGGTGAGGGAGGCGATCCGAGTGCCCGCACGACAGACGGGACAACCCCGACAGCAGACCGTCGTCCGCGATCTGCTCTCCGGCTACGGCGACACCTACGCCGCGCAGGCCGGGATCCGCATCGCCGACACACCCCAGCCGCTCTACCGGACCCTGGTGCTGTCCCTGCTGCTCAGCGCCCGGATCCGGGCCTCGGTCGCGGTGGCCGCCACCCGCGCGCTGTACGACGCGGGGCTCCGCGACGCCCGGCGGATGCGGGACGCGAGCTGGCAGCAGCGGGTGGACGCGCTCGGCGCGGGCGGCTACCGCCGCTACGACGAGCGCACCGCCACCCAACTCGGCGACGGGGCGCAGCTCGTACTCGACGCCTGGGGCGGCAATCTGCGACGGCTGCGCCACGAGGCCGACGGCGATATGGACCAACTACGGCGCGGACTACGGCGGTTGCCCGGTATCGGACCGGCCGGCGCGGACATCTTCCTGCGGGAGGTGCAGGGCGTGTGGCCGGAAGTGGCCCCCTATCTGGACCCCAAGGCCCTCCAGGGCGCCCGCAGTCTGGGCCTGCCCGATGACCGCACCGCCCTGGCCCGCCTCAGCCACCGCGCCCACGCCGACCCCGCCTCCTTCGCCGCCGCCCTGGTACGCGCGGCCCTGGACCCCCACGTGGTGGAGGAGTGCCTGCACGAGAGGGTGTCGTAGCGGGGGCCTCAGCCAGACGCGGCGTCGAGCATCCTGCGTACGACCGGACCGGCGTTCTCACCGCCGTGGCCCGACGCCGGAACCACCGCGGCCGCGGCCATGTCGCCGTGGTACGCCGTGAACCAGGCGTTCGGCTTCTTCTGCCCGTCGACCTCGGCCGACCCCGTCTTGGCGCCCACGTCACCGCCGAGCCCGGCCATCGGCTCCGCGGCGGTGCCGCTGGTGGCCGTCAGCCTCATCAGGCTCTTCACACCGCTGTGGACCTGCGGCTTCATGCCGCGCGCGGCCTTCGCGAGCGTACGGTTGTCGAGCTGCGGCGAGACGATCACCGGCTGCCTGAAGGTGCCGCTCTGCACCGTCGCCGCGACCGACGCCATGTTGAGCGGGTTCATCCGCACCGCGCCCTGGCCGATCAGCTCCGCGGCCATCTGCGCGTCCGACTGCACGGGCACGCTGCCGTCGAACGTGCCGGTGCCCACCTGCCAGTTCTGGCCGATGCCGAAGACCTCGCGGGCCTCCTTGCTCAAGTCGTCGTCCTTGAGTTCCTTGGCCTGGCTGATGAAGGCGGTGTTGCAGGAGCGAGCGAAGCTCTGCGCGAACGTCCCGCCCTTGATCTGGAACTTGTCGTCGTTGTGGAACTTCCAGCCGCCGTACGTCACGTACTTGGGACACGGGTGCGGCCTGTCCGGCGCGGCGAGGCCCTTGTCGAGCAGCATCGCCGCGCTGATCACCTTCATCGTGGAACCGGGCGCGAGCGAGCCGCGGAAGGCGATGTTGAAGCCGTCGGCGGGAGAGTTGGCGACGGCGCGCACTTCGCCGGTGCTCGGCTGGACGGCGACGGCGGCCGCCCTGGGCTTGCCCTTCACGGACTGCTCGGCGGCGGTCTGCATGGCCTTGTCGAGCGTCGTCTTGAGCGTCCCGGGCGTGCCCTTGGACAGGGTGAGCAGGGTGGTGCCGGTGTCCTTGCCCTTGCGGTCGACGATGCGGGTCTCGACGCCCGGTGTGCCGTCGGTCTTGTCGCCATACCGCTTGCGCAGGTCGTCGAGGATGCTCCCCAGCATGGGGTGCTCCTCCTTCGTCAGCGCGGCGCCGTTGCGGTCGACGGCCTTGATCGGCGGCGCGCCCGCCTTGGCCGTCACAATGGACTGGCCTTCCTTCAGCTTCGGGTTCAGCACCGCCGGCTTCCAGTGGACGACGGCATCGCCCGTCTTCTTGTCCCGTACGACCTCCAGGGCGGAGGCATAGGACCACGCGGACTTCTGCTGTGCGTAGGAGATCTGGGCCGTCACCGTGAACGGCACCCGCGCGCCGGAAGCGGACCGCGGAGACAGCTTGATGGCGGCGAGGTGGGCGTCCTTGCGGAAGCCGTTCAGCCGCTCGGCTGCCTCTGCCGTGTCGTCGGTGAGCCTGGCGGCTTCCTTCGTGTCGCCGGCGGACCAGGCGGACAGGAAGCGCTGTGACGTCGTACGGACCTCGGACGCGCTGGGCGGGCCCTGCTCGATCTTCTTCTCGGCCTTCCCGGCCTTGCCGTCGTCCGACGAGGCGACGCTCGCCTTGCCGCCCTTGCTGTCCTCACCCCCGACGAGTGCGTAGACGCCGTAGCCGGTCCCGGCGACCACGACTGCCGCGGCGCCGCCGATCAGCGCCATCTTCTTAGTGTCACGCATCTGAGAATCTGCCCCTCCACCGCCTCGGCCACGCGGCCGGGAACCTGTCCAAGGCACCCTAGTACCAACGCCGTTCGGTCCTAGACGTCGGTACGGATCACGATCTCCAGGGTGCGGGGGCCGTGTACGCCCTCCACCCGTTCCAGTTCGATGTCCGAGGTGGCGGACGGGCCGCTGATCAGGGTGGTGGGCCGCCCCGGTACCAGCAGGGCCAGCGCCTCCGGCACCCCCGCCGCGACCGCCGACAGGTCGATCACGCACACATGCAGATCCGGTACGAGGGTGAGGGCGCGGCGGCCCTGGCCGGGTGAGCCGTCGAGGAAGAGGGTGCCGGTCTCCGCGCAGGCCGCGGCGGCCCCGGTGACCACACCGTCCAGCGCGTCCAGCCGCGGCGCCGGGGTGTCCGGGTCGTCCTGGCGCACCTCCCCGTCGAAGTCCGCCAGCCAGCCCGGGTCCAGCCCCGGCGGCACCCCGACGGTACGGGCGCCGCGTTCGGCGAGTACCCGGGCGATGGTGGCGGCGGTCCCGGCGGCGGTGCACGGGTGGACGCCGGCCCGGTAGTCGAGCAGCCGGTCGGTGAGCAGGGCGAGGCGCTCCGGGTCGGGCAGGGTGCGGCCGGTGCGGTAGGCGCGTTCGACGGTCACCGGGGGCTTGGGCGCGAGGGCGAGCGCGTCCCGCACCCGCCCCAGTACGGCCTCCCGGGCACTGTCGGCGGACGTGCGCGGTGCGCGCTCGCTCATCGCCCCTCCCCGGAGTCCTCGGCGCCGGAATCGGTACTGGTGCCGGTGCCCTCTTCCGCGGCGTGGGCCATCGCCGCCGTGCCCTCGGCGGAGGCGAACCAGTCGCGGAAGGTCTGCCGGGGCGGGGCGGGGGCGTCGCGGGTGGTGCTCCAGGCGGCGAGCGGTGGGGGCAGCCGGTGGATCGCGCCGTCCCGCCGGGCGAGCAGGCGGCCAAGGCCCGCCGCCTTCTGGGCCGCGGTGTACGCCCTGGGCCTGGCCATCACCGCGGCCGCCGCCTTCATCGCGGCCTGCTCCGCCGGGGCGCCGCCCTGCTCGGTCTTCTGGTGGCGCAGCTCCACCAGCAGCGAGGGGATGTCGATCTTCACCGGGCAGGCGTCGAAGCAGGCGCCGCAGAGGCTGGAGGCGTACGGCAGCGAGCCGTTGGGGTCGTGCCGCCCGTCGTCCATCCCGGCGAGCTGCGGGGTGAGTACGGCGCCGATGGGACCCGGGTAGGTGGATCCGTAGGAGTGGCCGCCGGTGCGTTCGTAGACGGGGCAGACGTTGAGGCAGGCGGAGCAGCGAATGCAGGAGAGGGCCTCGCGGCCGACGGCGTCGGCGAGGGCGGCGGTGCGGCCGTTGTCGAGCAGCACCAGATGGAAGTCCTGCGGCCCGTCGCCGGGTGTGACACCGGTCCACAGGGTGGTGTACGGGTTCATCCGCTCGCCGGTGGAGGAGCGCGGCAGCAGTTGGAGGAAGACTTCCAGGTCCTGGTGGCGGGGCAGGATCTTCTCGATGCCCATGACGGTGATCAGGGTGTCGGGCAGGGTGAGGCACATCCGCCCGTTGCCCTCGGACTCCACCACGGCGAGGGTGCCGGTCTCGGCGATGCCGAAGTTGGCACCGGAGACGGCGACCCGGGTCGTCATGAACTTCTCCCGCAGATAGGCTCGGGCGGCGGCGGTCAAGTGGGCCGGGACGGAGTCGAGTTCGGGGTCGACGCCGGGGATGTGGGCGCGGAAGATGTCGCGGATCTCGTCGCGGTTGCGGTGGATCGCGGGGACCAGGATGTGTGACGGCAGATCTCCGGCCAACTGCACGATCAGCTCGGCGAGATCGGTCTCATGGGCGGTGATGCCGCGCTCGGCGAGGTGCTCGTTGAGGCCGATCTCCTGGGTGGCCATCGACTTGACCTTGATGACCTCCCGGCTGCCGGTGGCCTCGATGAGCCGGGTGACGATCGCGTTGGCCTCGGCGGCGTCGCGTGCCCAGTGCACGGTGCCGCCGCGTTCGGTGACCCGCTGCTCCAACTCCTCCAGGAGTTCCGGGAGTTGGTTCATGGTGTCGGTCTTGATGGCGGCGCCCGCGTCGCGCAGTCGCTCCCAGTCGGGGAGTTCGGCGGTGACGTCGAGACGTTTGGTGCGGATGGTGCGGGTGGCGCGGCCGAGGTTGCGCCGCAGTTGGGCGTTGCGCAGCTCACCGGCGGCGGCCTCGGGGAAGGGCTGCTCACCGCGGAGGTGGCCGACGCCGCGGGGTGCGCGGGGCGGGACGGCGGGCATCCCGAGAAAGGTGCTGCGGGGTCGGCTCATCGGGCGGTCTCCGGGGCGGCGTCGGGGACGAGGGCGGGGTCGGTGCGGGTGGACGCGAGGATCTGGGCCAGGTGCAGGGTGCGGGTGCCGGAGCGGAGCCGGGCCAGGCCGCCGCCGATGTGCATCAGGCAGGACGAGTCGCCCGCGGTGCACACCTCGGCGCCGGTGTCCGTGATCTGGCGGATCTTGTCCTTGAGCATCGCGGCGGAGGTGGCCGCGTTCTTCAGTGCGAAGGTGCCGCCGAAGCCGCAGCAGGCGTCCGCCTCGGGCAGTTCCACCAGGTCGATTCCGTCGACGGCACGCAGCAGCCGCAGCGGTTTCTCCCCGACGCGCAGCATCCGCAGCGAGTGGCAGGTCGGATGGTAGGTGACCCGGTGCGGGAACCAGGCGCCGACGTCGGTCACCCCCAGCACGTCCACCAGCAGTTCGCTCAACTCATAGGTTTTTCCCTCGACTTGGGCGACGGCACGGCGCAGCGCCGGGTCGCCGTAGCGTTCGGCGATCAGGCGGTGCTGGTGACGTACGGAGCCGGCGCAGGACCCGGAGGGCATGACCACCGCGTCCAGCGAGGGGTCACCGAACTGCTCGGCGAAGTTCCTTACCAGGGGCAGGGGTTCGCGCTGGTAGCCGGTGTTGATGTGCATCTGGCCGCAGCAGGTCTGCTCCGGCGGGAACACCACCTGGTGGCCGAGTCGCGCCAGCAGCAGTGCGGTCGACTTCACCGCGTCGGGGAAGAGGGTGTCCCCCAGGCAGGTGGCGAAGAGTCCGATACGCAAGGGACCTCCCCGGTCGGGGTGCGGCGAGCGGAGTCGCGGGCGGGCACGGGGTCCGCGGCGCGGCGGGCACGGGCAGTACCGTCCGACCGTACCGCTCGGGACTCCGGTCTCGTACCCCCCGGCACTCCTGTCCATGGTCGGGGCCGCACCGTCGCTCCCCCGCAGCTCAGCGCCGCCGCCGGGACCGGCAAGTGGCGTGCGCACGGCCGTGAGCGCAGGCTGGAAGCAGAGACACGGGCGCACCCCCGTGACGCCGGGAGAGATCATGGGCGACACCGAAGTGCTGGTGGTGGGGGCGGGACCGGTGGGACTGACCGCGGCGGCGGAACTGCGCCGGCGCGGCGCGGACTGCCGCATCGTGGACCGCCTGCCCGCCCCGCAGCCGTATGCGAAGGCCGTCGGCATCCAGCCGCGCACCCTGGAGGTGTGGGAGCAGATGGGGCTGCTGCGGCAGGCCCTGGACGCGGCGGTGCCACTGCGGGGCCAACTCACCTTCGTGGACGGCCGCCCGGGCCCCCGTCTCGAACTCGGCCTCCCCCCGGACGTCCCGTACGGCTTCGCCACCCTCCCCCAGTACGCCACCGAACGCCTGCTCGCCGACCACCTCGCCGGATACGGCACCGAGGTGGAACGCGGCACCGAACTCGTCGGCCTCACCCAGGACTTGGACGGGGTACGGGCCGAACTCCGGTCCCCCGCCGGGACGGAGACCGTCCGGGCGCGGTACGTGATCGGCTGCGACGGCGCGCACTCCCGGGTGCGGCGGGCCGTCGGCGCCGCCTTCGAGGGCGACACCTTCCCCGAGGAGTACCTGCTCGGGGATGTGGCCGTCGACTGGGAGTTGCCGCACGAGTACGCGGTCCGCTCCACCCGGCACGGTGCGGACGGCCGGGTGGAGGACCTGCTGGTGTGCGTCCCGCTGCCCGGCACCGGCCGCTACCGCCTGTCGATGCTGCTGCCGCACGGCAACGGCGGGAACGGCCGGCCCGAGCCCAACGAGCAGGCAGGCAACGGGAGTTCGGCCGCGGGTGGCATGACGGAGGCTGGCCCCGAGACCGGTCCCGCGCCCGGTCTCGACCGCATCCAGGCGGTACTGGACCGGCTGGCCCCGGCGGCCACCACGGCCTCCGCGCTGCGCTGGTCCTCCGTCTTCCGCGTCGGCCACCGCCTGGTCGACCGGTACGCGCACGGCAGGGTGTTCCTCGCCGGGGACGCCGCGCACATCCACCCGCCGACCGGCGCCCAGGGCATGAACACCGGTGTGCAGGACGCCTACAACCTGGCGTGGAAACTGGCGCTGGCCCTGGACGAGGTGGCCGCGCCGGACCTGCTGGACAGCTACCACACGGAGCGGCACCCGGTCGGCGCGGAGGTGGTGGACCGTACCGTGCGGCAGTCCAGGGAGGGGGGCGGCGCCGGGGAGCGGGAGGACCTCACCACCGTGATGTGCCGGGAGGCGCAGTTGCTGGTCGGCTACCGCGGCGGGCCGCTCGCCGCGGCAGCCGACCCGGAGGCGACCGGACCCCTGCCGGGCGACCGGGCCCCGGACTGCGGCGGGCTGCTGCGGCCCCTGGCGTCCTACCCGCTGCGCCTCTTCGACCTGCTGCGCGGCCCCCACCACACCCTGCTGCTGCACTGCGGCGAGCGGATCCACCCGGAGCAGTTGCGGGCCTGCGCCGCCGCGGCCCTCCGCGCCGCCCACGGCCGCCTCGACGCCTATGCGGTACTGCCCATGAGCGCCCGCCCCGAGGGTGTCCCGCTGCCCTTCGTGGTGGACCGTGACGGTGACTTCGCCGCGGGCTACGGCGCCCGCCCCGACGAGGCCTTCCTCGTCCGCCCCGACGGCCACCTCGGCACCCGCCTGCACCCCCTCACCCCGGAACTCCTCGCCGACCATCTGCACCACACCTTCCGCACCGCCGGAGGCTGATCCCGATGCCGGTACGCGTCGACCTGAACATCTCCCTCGACGGCCGTATGACCACCACCGGCCAGACCGCCGAGGAACCGATGGGCCAGGACTGGTCCCGGCTGGTCGGCGCCTACACCGCCACCCGCACCTTCCGCGCCCGCGTCCTCGGCGACACCAGCGGCGAGGGCACCACCGGAGTGGACGACGACCACGCCCGCGCCTACTTCGAGAACATCGGCGCGGAGATCATGGGCGCCGGCATGTTCGGGCTGCACCACTTCCCCGACGACCCCCGGTGGTCCGGGTGGTGGGGCGAGGAACCGCCGTTCCACACACCGGTGTTCGTGCTGACGCACACCCCGCGCCCGTCCCTGGAGATGGCCGGCGGCACCACCTTCCACTTCCTGGCGGCGAGCCCGCGGGACGCCCTCGCACGCGCCACGGCGGCCGCGGACGGCAAGGACGTCCGCATCGGCGGCGGCGCCACCGTCGTCCGCGACTTCCTCCGCGCCGACCTGGTCGACCGCCTCCATGTAGCCGTCGCCCCCATCGTCCTGGACCGCGGCACCTCCCTCTGGACCGGCCTCCGCGACCTGGACACCCGCTACCCCACCACCACCGCGGAAACCGCCCCGAGCGGCACCACCCACATCGTCTTCCAACGCTGAACTCCCGGGCAGGGGCGGGGCGTTGGCGGAGGCGGGTGGCCGGCACCCGCCGCCGGGAGCGATCACTTCCCGCTGTAGACGGGGAACGCGGTGTGCTCGCCGTAGTCCACGTCGCGCAGATCGCGCAAGGCGGTCATGTCGTCCTCGGAGATCTCGAAGTCGACCTCGGCGTTGGAGCGCATATGCTCCGGATTGGCCGTCTTCGGCAGGGACACGGTGCCGAGTTGGAGTGTGTAGCGGATGCAGAGCTGCGGCACGGACACACCGTACTTTTCGGCCATCGCCCGGACGTCCGCGTTCCCCAGGATCACCCCGTGCGCGATCGGCGAGTACGCCTCGACGAGGATCCGCTTCTCCTCGCAGTAGGACAGCAGCTCGGTGGGTGTGTTGCCCGCGTGCACCAGCAGTTGGTTCACCTGCGGGGCGACGGTCGAGCCCGCCAGGATGTTCTCCAGGTCCGCCCGCTGGAAGTTCGAGACACCGATCGCGCGGATCTTGCCCGCCCGGTGCGCGTCCTCAAGTGCCCGCCACGCCTGGCGGTTTCCCTCGGCGTAGTCGCCGCCGCGGAAGTCGTTCCATGGCTGCGGGCTGTGGATGAGCATCAGGTCGATGTGCTCCAGACCCAGGGTCGCGAGGGACCCGTCGATGGCGGCGACCGCGCCGTCGTAGTCCTTGATCTCGGCGGCCAGCTTCGTGGAGAGGAACAGCTCGTCCCGGGGCACACCGGAGGTGCGCACACCTTCGCCGACGCCGCGCTCGTTGCCGTAGGCCTGGGCGGTGTCGATGTTGCGGTAGCCGATCTCCACGGCGTCCCGGACGGCCTGGGGTGCCTTGTCGTCGTCGATGAACCAGGTGCCCAGGCCCAGCCTGGGGATGGTCACACCGTTGGGCAGGGTGTACGTCTCGTTCAGGATCGTCATGCTGCTGCGTGCTCCTCGCGATGGTGCTGCGTCGTGTGCTGGTGCTTCGTCCGCCCTCGCGGGCCGGTGGTCACCCGTGGTACTCGGCGTCGGTGACGTGCTCTTTCCAGATCGTCGTCTCGGCCGGGTCGTCGCCGCTCTCCAGCAGGGCGATGTGCTCCATGAAGCAGCCTGGAGCCGACGCGTGCCAGTGGTCTTCGCCCGGCGGGGTGTACAGCGTCTGGCCGGCGTGGACCTCGATGACGGTGCCGTCGCGGCTGCCGAGACGGGCGACGCCGTCGGTGACGTGGAGGTACTGGCCGCGGGCGTGGGAGTGCCACGCGGTCCGGGCACCGGGCGCGAAGCGCACCTTGGCCATCGTCGCCCGCTGGTCGCCCTCCTGCGGCACCGCCAGCGCGTCCACCCACACAGCGCCGAGGAACTGCTCCGGCGGGTTCTTCACCGTCGGGGTGTTCGGGATGATCCTCATGTCCTGCTTTCCTTCTCGCGTTCTTTCCCGGTTCGCATGTCCACCGCTTCGTCCACTGCCCTGTCCCCGCCTCCGTCCTCGCCGCGCGGTATGGACGCCGCCCAGCTCGCCAGGAGCTTCAGGCGCTCCTCGCTGGGCGAGCCGGGCTCGGCGGTGTAGATGAGGAACGACAGACCCGGCTCCGCGGCCAGCTCCAGCCCCTCGTAGGTCAAGGTGAGATCGCCGGCCTCGTGGTGGCGGAAGTTCTTCGTGCCGGAGCCGTGCCGTCGTCCCGCTCGGCGTCGTCCCCGTCGCAGAGCACGGGCTACGGCGTCCAGCACTCCGTCGGAGACACCGGCGAGGTGGCCGCGCTCGATCTTGGCGTAGTACTCGGGACTCACATCGGCCAGCGCGGCGACTTCGCCGCGCCGCAGCCCCGCCACCCGCCGCTGACCGGAGACGGTCAACCCGGCCTGCTCCGGCCCGAGTTTCGCCCGGCGGGACATGAGGAACTCCCGTGCTTCGCTCCTGTCGTCCATGCCGTCCACGCTACGGCGAACGCGCCGTCTGAGGGATGCCCTGCCGGTACCCCCCTCACCGGAGACTCCCTCAGCCGACGCATCCGCGCTGTCATGGAACCGGCGGCGAAATCCGACCGAGAGGAAGCCCCATGAGCGACGACGGCAGCACCGGCTGGACCGGCGGGAAGAACGCCTTCGGCGACTTCGCGCCCGGGCTGGTGCACTACACCGACCAGGTCCTCTTCGACGAGGTGTGGGAGCGGGAAGGTCTCTCCAAGCGCGACCGCAGCCTCATCACCGTCGCCGCCCTCACCGCGATGGGCAGGACGGACCAACTGCGCTTCCACCTCGACTTCGCCCGCCGGAACGGCGTCACCGAGGACGAACTCAAGGAAGCGATCACCCAGCTCGCGTTCTACACCGGCTGGCCGAACGGCATGTCCGCGATGGCCACGGCCAAGCAGGTCCTCGACGGCGAGGAGTGACCGCGGAGGCTCGGGAGCCGCCGGGTCACCGCCGGGCACGCGCGGACGTCGACACCACCGTCCGCTCAGGACAACGAAGGGAAACCACCCCATGACCGTCACCTACGACTTCACCGGCAGGACCGCGCTCGTCACCGGCGGCAGCACCGGTATGGGCGAAGCCGCCGTCCGCGCCTTCGCCGAGGCCGGCGCGAACGTCGCGATCATCGACCTCGACGGCGACGCGGCGAAGGCCCTCGCCGACGAGCTCACGGCGCGGGGCCTGACGGCGCTGGCAGTGCCGTGCGATGTCACCGACGAGGACCAGGTCGCCGCGGCCGTCCACGCGACCGTCGAGGCCCTCGGCAGCCTGGACATGGCGTTCAACAACGCCGGGATCATGTTGCCGCCCGTCGACTCCGCCGACGAGACCGCGGCCGCCTTCGACAGGATCGTCGCGGTGAACCTCCGCGGTGTGTGGGCGTCGATGAAGCACGAGCTGAAGCAGATGCGCGAGCAGGGTTCGGGTGCCATCGTGAACTGCTCCTCGCTCGGCGGGCTCGTGGGCGGCGACGGCCGCGCCACCTACCACGCGACCAAGCACGGCGTCATCGGCCAGACCAGGAGCGTCGCCCTGCAGTACGGCAGGCACGGGGTGCGGGTGAACGCGGTCTGCCCGGGCACGATCGAGACGCCGATGGTCGCGCGGATGGCCGCGGGCGGAGAGCTCGACCGCGAGGCCGCCGCCGCGGGCGTACCGCTGGGCCGGCTGGGCCGCCCCGAGGAGATCGCCGCCGCCGTGCTGTGGCTGTGCTCCGACGCCGCGAGCTATGTCACCGGCGCGGCCCTGCCCGTCGACGCCGGCCACACCGCGCAGTGACCCGACGCCTCCGCGGCGGGGCGTCCACGGCTCAGGGCACGTGGTGACCGGCGGCCCGGACCAGCCCGTACCACTCGCCCCGGGTGAGCGGGATGTCGGAGCCGGCCGCGGCGTCGGCGACGCGCTGCGGCTTCGTGGTGCCGAGGACCACCTGCATCCCCGCCGGGTGCCGGGTGATCCAGGCGACCGCGATCGCGGTCGGCGTGACCTGGTACTTCGCGGCGAGCCGGTCGAGCTCCGCGTTCAGTTCCGGGTAGTCGGGCGAGCCGAGGAACACGCCCTCCTGGAAGCCCTTCTGGAACGGTGACCACGCCTGAAGGGTGATCTTGCCGAGGCGGGCGTGGTCGACGACGCCGCCTCCGTCACGGGTGATCGAGTCGTCCTGGCCGACCATGTTCGAGGACAGGCCCTGGGTGATGATCGTGGCGTGGGTGATCGACAACTGCACCTGGTTGACGACGATCGGCTGCGTGACCGCGGTTTTGAGCAGGTCGATCTGGCGGGGCGTGTGGTTCGAGACGCCGAAGGCGCGGACCTTGCCCGAGGACTCCAGGTGGTCGAACGCGCGGGCCACCTCCTCCGGCTCCACGAGCGCGTCGGGGCGGTGCAGCAGCAGCACGTCGAGGTAGTCGGTTCCCAGCGCCTTCAGCGACTCCTCCGCGGAGGTCACGATGTGCTCGTAGGACTGGTCGTAGCCCCATGGGTCGTCGACGATGCTCGTCTTGGTCTGGAGCGTGATCTGCTCGCGCTCGGCCGGAGTCAGCCGCAGCGCGTCGGCGAAGCGGCGCTCGCACAGGTGGAACCCGCCGCCGGGGTGGTTGAACCCGTACAGGTCGGCGTGGTCGAAGAAGTCGATCCCCGCCTCGCGGGATGCCGTGTACAGGGCGCGGATCTGCTCGTCGGTGTCACCGGCGATCCGCATCATGCCCGCGACGACGTTGGGGACCCGGATACCGGTGGGACCGAAGGGGACGGTCTTCATGAGTTCCTCTCGTGCTTCATGGGTTCCTCTGGGTGGTGGCTCCGGCGCCGCTCACCCGGCGGCGTCGGCGTCGGGCAGAGCGAGGCCGGTGCGGGTGTGCAGCGCCTGGAGGAGGTGCTGCTGGAACTCGGCGTCCCGCGCCGCCGGGTGCGGTCGACGCACGGCGCGGTGGTGCCAGTACCCGCCCGAGCGCGGCTCGATGTCCTTCTCGGGCGCGGTGGCCAGCCACACCTGTGTGCGATGGCCCTCGACGAGGTCGCCGGTCGCGGACGATCCGCCCATACGGGTCGGCACCCAGCCGGGGTCGACGGCGTGCGAGCGCGTCCCGGGGTGCCGAGCGGCGAGTGCCAGCGCGAAGGCGGTGATGAGGAGCTTGCTGTCGGAGTACGAGCCGCCGCGGCCGGAGAGCACGGGGTCGAGGTCCGGTCGGCCGGACAGATGCATCGCGCTGGACAGGAAGACCGCCCGGCCCGGCAGCGGCATCGACGCGGTCAACAGGTATGGGGCCAGCACGTTGACCGGCATCGTGTGCGGGTCGTTCATCGTGCCGGCGTTGTGCACGACCGCGTCGAAGCGCCCGAACGCGTTCGCCTGCTCGGCCACGCGCACCGTCTCCTCGGGATCGGCGAGGTCGCCGAGCACGACACCGCGCATCCGGTCGAGGATGTCCAGCCCGTCGACGCGGACGGAGGCGCGGGCGTGCACAACGACGTCATGGCCGCGGTCGGCCAACTCGGCCGCCGTCGCCAGCCCCAGCCCGGTCGAAGCGCCGGTGACAAGGACGAGTGCCATCTGGATCTTCTCCTCAGTGCCGGTGGAGAGTGCAGGTCGAGAGTGCAGGTCGAGCCGCAGGACGCGGTCGTCGTCGGGACGACAGCGCGCAGATGTCCATGGTCGCCGACGCGGTGCTCGGCCGGGGACGACGGGCACCAGTAAGCGTCAGCCGTGGGGCCGGGCGTGCTGCTCATCGGCGACTGGCGGGGCCGCCTCGCTCGCCTCGCTGGCCGCCCAGGAGGCGAGCAGTTGCATCCGCTCCGCCGACGGTGAGCCCGGCTCCGCCGCGTAGATCGTCAGGGTCAGCCCGGGCTCGGACTCCATGTCCAGGCCCTCGTAGGCCAGCGTCATCTCGCCCACGACCGAGTGGCGGAAAGTCTTGAAGCCCGTGCCGTGGTGGCGGACGTCGTGCGCGCCCCACAGGCGGCGGAACTCCTCGCTGCGGGTGGAGAGTTCACCGATCAGGTCGTGCAGTTCCTTGTTGTGCGGGTCGCGGCCGGCCTCGGTGCGCAGGATCGACACGGTGATCTCCGCGAAGGCGTCCCAGTCGGGATAGAAATCGTCCGAGCGGCGGTCCAGGAACATGAATCGCGCGAGGTTCGGCGGCCGGCCGGGCATGTCGTAGGCGTCCCGGTAGAACGCCCGGCCCAGCGCGTTCGCCGCCAGCAGGTCCATGCGGCCGTTGCGCACGAACGCGGGCCCGGCGGTGACGGTGTCCAGCGTCCACTGCAAGCTGGGGTGCGGCGTCCAACTCCTCGGGCTGCGCTTGCGGGGCGGGCGCGCGACGGGGCTCGCCGCGTGGGCCAGGTCGAACAGGTACGCCCGCTCCGCGTCGTCCAGCCGCAGCGCCTTCGCCAGGCAGTCGAGGACCTCCGGGGACGCGCCGCTGATCGCGCCCCGCTCCAGCTTGGTGTAGTACTCCACGCTGACGCCGGCCAGGGTGGCGACCTCGCTGCGCCGCAGGCCCTCCACCCGCCGGTTGGTGCCCGCGGGCAGGCCCACGTCCTTCGGCTCGACCTTCGCACGCCGCGAGGTGAGGAATTCGCGCACTTCCGCCCTGTTGTCCATACGGTCCACGGTAAGAGCCGCCTGATGGTCAGGGGAGTCCCCCGCGGTACCTCCATCGGCCGGGACTCCCGCGCGGGGCGGATCATCGGGTCTCATGGAACGCGGACCGCCGGCACGCCGGTGGACCACTGAGCAGAAGCACAGGAACCGAGGAGAGCAGATGCGCGCCGTCGTCATGCACGCACCCGGAGACGTCCGGACCGAGGAGATCGACAAGCCCACCGTCGTCGAACCCACCGACGCCGTCATCCGGGTCACCGCGGCCTGCGTCTGCGGGTCCGACCTGTGGCCCTATCGCGGCGTCGTGGGCGTCGACGGTCCGACCCCGATGGGACACGAGTACATCGGTGTGGTCGAGGAGATCGGCGACGGCGTCCAGGACATCGAGGTCGGTGACTTCGTCGTCGGGTCGTTCGTCGCCTCCGACAACACCTGCGAGATCTGCCGGGCGGGGTTCCAGTCCCGCTGCGTCCACCAGGTGATGATGGGCTCGATCGGCACCCAGGCCGAGTACGCGCGGGTCCCCCTGGCCGACGGCACCCTCGTCAAGGTCGCGGGCGAGCCCACTCCCGCACAGACCAAGAGCCTGCTCGCGGCCTCCGATGTGCTCGGAACGGGATGGTTCGCCGCGGTCGCCGCTGAAGCCGGTCCCGGCAAGACCGTCGCCGTGGTGGGCGACGGCGCGGTGGGACTGCTGGCGATCCTCGCGGCCAAGCGCCTCGGCGCGGAGCGGATCATCGCCATGTCCCGTCACGCCGAACGCCAGGCGCTGGCCCGGAAGTTCGGCGCCACCGACATCGTCGAGGAGCGCGGCGAGGAGGGCGTCGCGAAGGTCAAGGAACTCACGAACGGCTACGGCGCGCACTCCACCGTCGAGGCCGTCGGCACCCAGGAGTCGATGACGCAGGCCATCCACGCGACGCGTCCCGGCGGGCATGTCGGCTACGTCGGCGTCGCGCACGGCGTCGAGCTGGACGGCCTCGACCTGTTCTTCTCCACCGTCAGCCTGCTCGGCGGGCCCGCCCCGGTGCGCCGCTTCCTGCCCGAACTGATCGACCTGATCATGACCGACCAGATCGACCCCGGCGTCGTCTTCGACCTCCAACTCCCCATCGAGAAAGCCGCCGAGGGCTACAAGGCGATGGACGAACGCCGCGCCACCAAGGTCCTGCTCACCCTCTGAAGCCGAGCGGCCCGTGCCGGAGTCGTTCGCCACGTGGGCGTCGCCCATGAGCGGCAGCCAGCGGTCAGAGCACGCTTCGGTGGAGAAGATGCTGACGATCAGCCCTACGAGGAACTCAGAGCGTCCAGCGGCGCCAGCGGAACGATGCCGTGCGCGCGGTGGGCCAGTGCCTCGTCGATCGTGACGAGGGCGTCGGCCTGAAGTCGCGTCACGGCGAGGTATTCGGCGTCCCCGAGAGCGTCCCACCCCTGCTCCCGCGCGATCCGCCAGGCGGTGCGACGGGAGACGCGGTCGCCCAGCAGCCGGATCTTCACCGCCGTCACGCGCTCGTGCGGCCGCAGCGCCTCGGCCTCGTCGAGTTCGCCGCCGCTGACCTGTTCGTACAGCAGCGAGAGGGCCTGGGACGGTACCGGATTCGGTGCGGCGAGCTGGTGCTCGGGGCTGACCCGCAGACCGGTCGAGGCGATGTGCAGCAAGGTCCTGGCGTCGACCACATAGCGCGTCACGGCTCGCAGAGTACGGCAGGCCACAGGCCTGACCGAACCCGTCGGTGGCGACGGTCGCCGCTCCGCCGTCGGTCTGCGCGCCACCCTCATCCGTCCACGTCGTCCGTCAACCCCGGTGTCTCCTCCGGTGGTTGGGAACTGTCGCGGACGGGGGCGCCCTCGACGCGGGTGCCGGGGGCCGCCCGCTCCGGTGCCGCCGGGCTGGGTACCTGCTGCTGTGGAGGCGGCACCGGATGCGGTCCGGTGCCCTCGCCGGCGGCGGGCATCCGCAGGGCGAGGAGGGCGACATCGTCGCCGCTCGGGGCGATGCGGACGAGGAGTTCGTCCAGGAAGTCCTCAAGATCGTGGTGGGCGAGGGCGGCCGCGTGCCGGCGCAGGCGCGACAGTCCGGTGCCGATGGTGCGCCCCCGGCTCTCGACCAGGCCGTCGGTGTACAGCAGCAGGGTGGATTCCGGGGGCAGGTCCTCGCGGGCGTCGGGCCAGTCGAGGCCCAGGTGGAGGGCGGAGTTGAGGCCGAGGACGGGGCCGTGGTCCGCCTCCAGGAGGCGTGCCTGCCCGTCCGCGGTGACCAGCAGCGGCGGTGGGTGGCCCGCGTTCGCCCAGTGCAACTGCCAAGGGCCGCCCTCCGGACCCTCGACCCGGGCGAACAGGGCACTGGCCATCGGGGCGTCACTGGTGTGCGTCACCGCCTCGTCCAGGCGCTGCATGATCAGGCTGGGCGGCTCCTGCCGGTCCCACGCCAGGGCCCGCAGCATGTTGCGGACCTCCGCCATATGGGCCGCGGCCTGCAGGTCATGCCCGACGACGTCGCCGATGACCAGCGCCATCACGCCGTCGCCCAGCAGGAAGGCGTCGTACCAGTCGCCACCGATCTCGGCCGCGGCCTGCGCCGGCTGGTAGCGGGCGCCCATCCGCAGGTGGTCGACCTGCGGCAGCGGGGTGAGGAGTTGGCGTTGCAGGGTCTCCGCCACGTTCCGCTGCTGGTGGTACAGGCGGGCGCTCTCCATGACCAGTCCCGCGCGCTGCCCGACGTCGGCCAGTACGGCGGCCTCGTCGTCGGTGTAGCGCCGCTCGGTGGTCCTGGCCACGGTCAGCGCCCCGAAGACCTGCCGGTGGGTGCGCAGGGGCACCACCACCGCGGTCCTCCCGTCCAGGCGCTCGAACATCTCCTGGTGCGCCCGGCCGAGGGGCGAGTCCGCTCCCCTGGCCATGTCGGCGGCGTCCAGCACCAGGGGGCGGCTGCCGTGCAGCGCCCGGGCCAACGCGGAACGCGAGGTGCGCGGGACCGCTGGCAGCGGCCCGGTCAGGGAAGCGGACGTGTGGCGGCGGCCGGGGGCGTAGAGGGCGATGCGGTCGACGGATCGGTCCCTGCCGGGAGTGATCAGGTCGACCGCGGCCCAGTCACCCAGTTCGGGGACCACGAGACGGACCAGCCGGTTCAGCGTCTCCTCGATGTCGGCGCTGGAGATCAGCACCGTCGACACCTCGCTCACCATGGCGAGGCGCGCGGTGAGTTCCTCCAGCGCGGCCAGGTAGGCGGCGGTCTGGTCGGCTGCCTCACGCTGGAGGCTGAAATCGTGGAACACCACCACGAGGCCCGCCAGTTGATCGCCGTGGTGCAGCGGAGTGGCCGCCCAGATGATCGGGACGAGAACGCCGTCACCCCGCAGCAGGCATTCCTCGCTTCCCTCGTCGGGGCGATCGCGGTCGAGCACGGCGAGCACCCGGCACTCGTCCCGCGGCAGTCGGCGGCCGTCCGTGCCGCGGTACAGCAGGGTGTGCAGATCACGGCCGAGCAGGTCGTCCCGCGGCCGGCCGACGATGCGCCGCGCACTGGTGTTGCAGTCGCGGACCCGGCCGGCCCGGTCCGTCACCAGCACCCCCGCACCGAGGCTGTCGAACACCCCGCGGTAGAAGTCGTCCTGCGGACGGTCCGCGGTACTCATGTCCCGCGGTCCCCGTCCTCCTCGTCGCCGGAGTGGACGATGCGGTCGCCGGGCACCTGCTCCTCCAGCGTCGCTTGCCAACTCCGGTGGGAGAAGGCCACTTTCCGTTCCATGTGCGGCCTCCACGAAGGTGGTCGTCGCGCGATCCCCCTTGCCGCGGCCCCGCACCGCGACGAGGTACCGGGCGGCCCGCTCCCTCACTCCCAATGTCCTCCGTACCCCTGCGCCCCGCCAACCGGACGCTCGCCGGCGAAAGCCGCGGTTGCGGGGTGCGGGAGGCCGCCATGTACTGACCCGATGAGGGTCGGTGTGCGGGCGGCGCGGGACCGGCTGCTCCGTACGCTCGGCGGGCCGCAGCAGGCGCGGGCGATCCTGCTGCTGGGCGCGGTCCTCGGCCTGGACGGTGCCGACAAGGGCACCGTGTCCACCATGGCGGGCCCGCTCAAGGCCGCCTTCGGCGTCGGCAACACCGAGATCGGGCTGCTCGGTTCGGTGACGGCCCTTGCGGGTGGCCTCTTCACGCTGCCGGTGGGCGTCCTCACCGACCGGGTGTGCCGCACCCGTCTGCTCGCGCTGAGCGTCGCCCTGTGGGCGGTGGCCACCGCGCTGTCCGCGCTGGCCCCGTCGTATCTGTGGATGCTGGTGTCGCGGGTGGCGCTGGGCGGGGTGGCCGCGACGACGGGCCCCACCGTGGCCTCCCTGGTGGGCGACTACTTCCCGGGGCGGGACCGGGCCCGGGTGTACGGCATGGTGCTGGGCGGTGAACTGGTGGGCACCGGCATCGGTTTCGCGGTGTCCTCGGCGGTGGGCTCGGCCCTGGGCTGGCGGTTCGCCTTCTGGTGGCTGGTGATCCCCTCGTCGCTGCTGGTGTGGGCGGTGTGGCGGCAGCCGGAACCGGCCCGCGGCGGCCCCGGCCTCCCAGGCGGCGAGCCGACCGCCGCACGGAAGCCGCCGCCCAGACCTCCCGGAGTGCCGCCCGACAAGCGGATGGTGTTGCGCCGGGACCCGGGCACGCTGCCGCTGTGGCGGGCCGTGGTGTACGTGCTGCGGATCCGCACCAATCTGGTGCTGATCGTCGCCTCGGCCCTGGGCTACTTCTTCTTCGCCGGTCTGCGCTCCTTCGCCACCCTCTTCGCCACCCACCAGTACGGGGTGAGCACCTCGGTGGCGGGACTGCTGGTGCTGGTGGTGGCCGTCGGCTCGCTGGCGGGAGTCCTCGTCGGCGGCCGTATCGCGGACCGCCTCGGCCGGCGGCGGAACGACGCACGGGTCCTGGTGCCCACCGTGTGCCTGCTGACCATGCCGTTCCTGGCGGCGCCCGCGTTCCACAGCGAGGCACTGCCGGTGGCGCTGCCGCTGCTGATGTGCAGTACCGCGCTGCTGGGTGCGGCCAATCCCCCGTTGGACGCGGCCCGTCTGGACATCGTCCCGCCGCTGCTGTGGGGCAGGGCCGAGGCCACCCGGACGGTACTGCGCACCGCGGGAGAGGCCGTGGCGCCCACGCTCTTCGGATGGGTGTCGGTCCATGTGTTCACCGGCGGCGACGCACTCCAGGACACCCTGCTGCTGTTCCTCCTGCCACTGTTCGCGGCGGGCGGCCTCGGCCTGCTGGCCCTGCGGACCTACCCCCGCGACGTGGCCACCGCCACCGCCTCCGTCCACGCCCTCACCACCGGCGGCAAGGGCGGCCGCTGAACCGGCCCGGCGCCGGATCGCCCGGAGGGCAACGGCCGGCCGGCGCCGAACGCAACGGCGAGGAGGCCGAGTTACCGCACGGGTGCGACGTGGCACGCGCCCTGTGTTCGTCACGAGCAACCCCGCGGACCGCCGCTCGACTTGATAGGCAAGCGAATACTTGCCTATCCTCGGGTCGTGGCCGACGACCTTTTCAAAGCCCTGGCGGACCCCACCCGCCGCACCATCCTCGACGAGCTCACGGAGAAGTCCGGACAGACACTGTTCGAGATCTGCTCACGCCTGACCATGAAGCACCAGCTCGGCATCTCGCGTCAGGCGGTCTCCCAGCACCTCGCCCTGCTGGAGGCCGCCGGGCTCGTCGAGACCAGACGGGAGGGCCGATGCAAGTTCCACGACCTGAACACAGCTCCGCTCCAGCGGATTGCCGAGCGGTGGCCCCTGCCCAACCCCTCCGGACCCGAGAAGGGCACCCCATGAAGATCCATCTGACCACCGTCTTCGTCGACGACCAGGCCAAGGCCGAGCACTTCTACACCGAGATCCTCGGCTTCGTGAAGAAGCACGACGTCCCGTTGGGCGAGGGGGCCCGGTGGCTGACCGTCGTCGCGCCCGACGAGCCCGACGGCACCGAACTCCTCCTGGAGCCCGCCGGCCACCCCGCCGTCAAGCCCTACCGTGAAGCGCTCGTCCACGACGGCATTCCGCTCGCCCAGTTCGCCGTCACCGACGTAACGGCGGAGCACGAGCGTCTGCGAGCCCTCGGCGTCCACTTCACCCAGGAGCCCCTGACGATGGGCCCCGTGACCACAGCCGTGTTCGACGACACCTGCGGCAATCTGATCCAGATCGCCACCCAGCCGCGGTAAGCAGCCACCCTTCCTCGGGCGGACCCCGGCCAACGCGGCGACTGCCCCCAGGAACGATCGAGGGCCGGTTTCGAATACCTCCGAAACCGGCCCCGATCTACGACTGTCTCCAGTCGGGACGACAGGATTTGAACCTGCGACCCCTTGACCCCCAGTCAAGTGCGCTACCAAGCTGCGCCACGTCCCGATGCCCGTATGACCTGGGGTTTCCCCCGGGCGAACGCGCACGGAAACCATACCGCACTCTCCAGGGTGGTCGCGCACCCGTTTCCGTCGGGCGCGAGGGCGGGCGGGCGCCGGGACCGCTTGACCTCAACAGCGGTTCAGGTTGCACGCTCGGTAGCATGACGACGACGTGCAGCGGTTACGCGGACCTCTCCGCGCTGATGAGCCGGATGACCGGCGACGAGAAGCACGGCCCCGCCGCCACCTCCACCCTGGATGTGCTGTGGGTCCTCTACGACCAGGTACTGAACGTCACCCCGGACACCGCCGACGATCCGGAGCGGGACCGCTTCCTCCTCTCCAAGGGCCACGGCCCGATGGCGTACTACGCGGTGCTCGCCGCCAAGGGATTTGTGCCGCCGGAGGTGCTGCCGGGCTTCGGCTCGTACGGTTCTCCGCTCGGGCACCATCCCGACCGGACGCTCGTGCCCGGGGTGGAGATCGGCAGCGGTTCGCTCGGGCACGGGCTGCCGATCGGGGTGGGCACCGCTCTGGGGTTGCGCGCCCAGGGCCGGACCGGGCCGCGGGTGTGGGTGCTGGTCGGTGACGCGGAGTTGGACGAGGGCAGCAACGACGAGGCCATCGCCTACGCGGGCCCGGCCGCGCTGGAGAGTCTGGGCGCCGTGGTGGTGGACAACGCCTCCGCCAGCCGCACCCGCCCCGGCGGTCTCGGCGCCCCCTTCGAGACGGCGGGCTGGACGGTGCGCGCCGTGGACGGGCGGGACCACGACGCCCTGTACGAGGCGTTCACCGCACCGCATCCGGGCCGGCCGCTGGCCGTCGTCGCCCGGGTCGAGTCCAAGACCGCCGGAGAGTGAGGACCCCCATGGACACCATGCGCGATCGTTTCGCCCCCGTGGTGAGCAGGCTGCTGGACGAGGACCCGCGGGTGGCGCTGGTCCTCGCGGAGATCGGCCGGGACGGCTTCCGGGAGGCCGCGCGGCGCCATCCGGACCGGGTGCTCAATGTGGGGATCCGGGAGCAGTTGCTGGTGGGCGCGGCCGCCGGGCTGGCGCTGACCGGGCTGCGTCCCGTGGTGCACACCTTCGCCAGTTTCCTGGTGGAGCGGCCCTTCGAGCAGCTCAAGCTGGACTTCGGGCACCAGGGTGTGGGCGGGGTGCTGGTGAGCGCCGCCGCCTCCTACGACTGGCCGGCGGGCGGCCACACCCATATGTCGCCCGGCGATGTGGCACTGCTGAGCACCCTGGACGGCTGGCGCATCCTGGTGCCGGGCCACCCGGACGAGGCGGAGACCCTGCTGCGGTACGCGGTCGCGGCCGGTGACGAGAAGGTGTACGTACGGCTGTCGGTGCAGGCCAACTCGGTGGCGCGGCCGGTGGACGGGGAGCGTTTCGCGGTGGTGCGGGAGGGCGGACGCGGGGTGGTGGTCGCGGTGGGGCCGATGCTGGACGCGGTGCTGGACGCCACCGAGGGCCTGGGTCTGACCGTGCTGTATGCGACGGCGGTGCGGCCCTTCGACGGGGCGGCGCTGCGGCGTGCGGTGGCGGCGGCCCGGCCGGAGGTGGTGCTGGTGGAGCCGTATCTGGCGGGCACCTCGACGGCCGCGGCGGCCGAGGCCCTGGTGGACGTACCGCATCGGGTGCTGGGGCTGGGGGTGGGGCGGGCCGAGTTGCGCCGCTATGGCACGGCGGAGGAGCACACCGCGGCTCACGGGCTGGACCCGGTGTCCCTGCGCGACCGGATCAGCGGCTTCCTCTCTCCGTGACCGCCACCGAACCACCGGTCTCCGGCTCCCCCGTCCTCGGTCCGCCCGCGGGTGAGCCGGAGACGGGGGCCGTCAGGTCGGCGCGTATCAGATTGCGGACGGCGGGGACGGTGAGGAGGGCGGCGGCGACGAGGAGGGTGACCACTCCGGCGGTCAGCAGGACGTGCTCGACGCCGAAGAGTCCGGCGGCGGGGCCGGCCAGGGCCTGGCCGACGGGCATCATCGCGAGGGAGCCCGCCACGTCGTAGGCGTGGATGCGGTTGAGGACGTCGGCCGGGACCTGGGTCTGGACGCTCGTCGCCCACATCACGCCCCAGAAGGACATCCCGGCGCCCGCCACCGCGGCGGCCGCGGCCATCGACGGCACGTCCAGCCGGGCGCCGACGGCCGCCGGGAACGCGCTGAACGCGAACAGCGCCACCGCCCCGGCCCGCAGCATCCGGCGGGGCCGCAGCCGCAGCGCGAGCAGACCGCCGAGTACGGTGCCCGCGCCGAGGGCCGAGTTGACCAGGCCGTAGGAGCGGGGGCCGTGCTCCTGCACCACCTCGGTGGCGACCAGCGGCACCGTGGGACCCCAGGCCGCGATCATCAGCACGCACCAGATGGCGATCACGCTCCACAGCCAGGTGCGGGAGCGGAACTCGCGCCAGCCCTCCACCAGATCGGCGCGGAAGGCGGGGCGCTGTTCCGGGGCGGGCGCGGCGGCCGGGGGCAGTCGGAGCAGCAGCAGGCAGAGCGCGCTGAGGGCGTAGGTGCCGGCGTGGGCCGCGAAGACGCCGCCCGCGGAGGCGAAGGCGACGAGCAGGCCGGCCAGTGCGGGACCGGCGAGTTGGGCGGCGGACTCGGCGATCCGGATGGCCCCGTTGGCGCCCTGCACATCGGCGGCGAGCCGGGGCACGGTGCTGGCGACGCCGGGCTGGAAGACGGCGGAGGCGGCGCCGTTGACCGCGCCGATCACACATATCTGCCAGAGCACCACATGCCCGGTGAAGAAGAGGACGGCGCAGACCGACTGGCTGGCCAGGCGCACCAGGTCGGCGCCGATCATCAGCCGGCGGGTGCTGAAGCGGTCCGCGAAGACCCCGCCGAAGACGACCAGTCCGGCGAAGCAGGCCACCGAGGCGGCCATCGCCAGGCCCACCGCACCGGCGCCGTGGCCGTGCTGGAGCAGGCCCGCGGCGAGTGCCACCGGCAGCATGGTGTCCCCGAGCTTCGCCACCGCGCGTGCGGTGAAGAAGAGCGCGAAGTCCCTTGACCAGACGCGCCCTTGCGTCCGCCCGTGATCGCCGTAGGACGACATGGCGGCCGTCATCGCTGTCACTCCCCTCCCGGCCGCGGAACCCCCGTTCCGCGGCAGTGCGTCCCCTGCGGGAATCCTTTCATGGTTCAGACCACGCCCAGCTCCGGGTACGCCTCGCGTAGCGCGGGGGTGGCCGCCTGCCGCCAGGAGTCGGCGAGTACGGCGCGCAACTCCTCGGTGTCGTCCAGGACTTGGAGGCGGACGCGGATCCAGGCGAAGGCCGCCTCGTGGTCCGCGATCCAGAACTTGGCGGGCTCGGCCAGGACCAGTTCATCGCGTTCCTCGCGGGGGCAGCGCACCGCGACGGACGTCTCGTCCTCGGGCAGGGTGGCGAACATCTTGCCCGCGACCCGGAAGGTGGGCATGGACCAGGCGGTCTTCTCGGTGGTGTCCGGCAGGGAGAGGGCGATGGTGCGTACGTCGTCGGCGTCGGGCATGGTCAGAACGTAGCGCCCGGCACTGACAGTCCGGTCGTTCAGGCAGGTTGCGGGGTGTGGGCTGAGGCGCCGAGGGCGGTGAGGACGGGGCGGATCAGGGGGTGGTCCTCGGCGCCGCAGCGGACCGCGGCGAAGACGCGGCGGGTGGGTGCGGCGCCGTCGACGGGCCGGATCGCGACCGCGGCCTCCTCCCGGGCGCTGAGCGCGGACCGCGGCACCAGCGCCACCCCGGCCCCGGCGGAGGCGAGCGCGACGACGGCGCTGAAGTCGTCCGAGGAGTGGTCCAGGCGCGGTTCGAAACCGGCCTGCTCGCAGGCGAGGACGACCACGTCATGGCAGGGGTTGCCCGGGTAGGGGCCGATCCACGGGTCCCCGGCGAGCTGCGCCAGCGGCACCCGGTCGAGGCCGGCGAGGCGGTGCCCGGCGGGCAGGACCGCCTCGAAGGGCTCCACATAGAGCGGGACGCGGGTGAGGCGCGGGTCGTCCGCGCCGGGCGCCCCGCGGTACTCGACGGCGACGGCCACATCGACCTGCCCGTCCAGCACCATGGGGAGGCTGGCGTCGCCCTCGGCGTCCTTGACCCGGACCCGGATGCCGGGGCTGCTCCCGGCGAGGGCGGCCACCGCGGGCGCCACCACCAGGCGGATACCGGTGGCGAAGGCGGCGACGGTGACGGTGCCCGCGGCGCCGGCCGACTAGGCGGCCAACTCGGCGCCGGCGCGCTCCAGTTGGGCGAGGACCGCGTTGGTGTGGCGCAGTAGGATCTCCCCGGCGGGGGTGAGCCGCACGCCGCGGGCGCCGCGGTCCACCAGCCGGTGCCCGGTCTCCTGCTCCAGCGCGGTGAGCTGCTGGGAGACCGCGGAGGGCGTCAGATAGAGCGCGGCGGCAGCCGCGGTCACCGTACGGTGGTCGGCCACCGCTCGGAGGATGTGCAGCCGCCGCGCTTCGATCACACCACCGATTCTTGCAGTTGCCCGCCGGTCAGTTCGGCGCGGGCCCCGACGAAGGCGTCCACGGCGCGCAGTACGTCGTCCTCGGAGTGTGCGGCGGAGAGCTGGACGCGGATGCGGGCCTGGCCCTGTGGCACCACCGGGTAGGAGAAGCCGATGGCGTAGACGCCGCGGTCCAGGAGGAGTTCGGCCATCCGGCCCGCCTCGGCAGCGTCACCGATCATGACGGGCGCGATGGGGTGCTCGCCGGGCAGGACGTCGAAGCCGGCCTCGGTCATGCGGGTGCGGAAGAGGGCGGTGTTGGTGTGCAGCCGCTCCCGGAGTTCGCCCGCGGACTCCAGCAGGTCGAGGACCTTCAGGGAGGCGGCGGCGATGACGGGGGCGAGGGTGTTGGAGAAGAGGTAGGGGCGGGAGCGCTGGCGGAGCAGGGCGGCGATCTCGGCGCGGGCCGCGACATAGCCGCCGGAGGCGCCGCCGAGTGCCTTGCCGAGGGTGCCGGTGACGATGTCCACGCGGTCCATGACGCCGTGCAGTTCGGGGGTGCCGCGTCCGCCGGGGCCGACGAAGCCGACGGCGTGCGAGTCGTCCACCATGACCATGGCGTCGTAGCGTTCGGCGAGGTCGCAGATCTCGCCGAGGGGGGCGAGGTAGCCGTCCATGGAGAAGACGCCGTCGGTGACGACGAGGCGGCGGCGGGCGTCGGCGGCGTCCTTCAACTGCTGTTCCAGGTCGGCCATGTCGCGGTTGGCGTAGCGCAGCCGGCGGGCCTTGGAGAGGCGGATGCCGTCGATGATGGAGGCGTGGTTGAGGGCGTCGGAGATGACGGCGTCCCCGGCGTCGAGGAGGGTCTCGAAGACACCGCCGTTGGCGTCGAAGCAGGAGGAGTAGAGGACGGTGTCCTCCTGGCCGAGGAACGCGGCGAGGCGCTGTTCGAGTTCCTTGTGGACCTCCTGGGTGCCGCAGATGAAGCGGACCGAGGCCATGCCGTAGCCCCAGCGGTCCAGGGCCTGGTGGGCGGCGGCGACGACCTCGGGGTGGTCGGCGAGGCCGAGGTAGTTGTTGGCGCAGAAGTTCAGCACCTGGCCGGGGCGGCCGCCGGAGGTGACGTCCACGGTGGCGGACTGGGGGGTGCCGATGACGCGTTCCGGCTTGTGGAGTCCGGCGGCGCGGATCTCGTCGAGGGTGGCGCGCAGGTCGTCGCGGACGGAGTCAAACATGCGGGTGTCTCCCGGGGTTGGGTTCGCGGAGGCTGCTCGGGGTGCGGCGGCGGGCGGGGCCGGGCCCGCCGGGTCACGCCTCCCAGTCGAGGATGATCTTGCCGCTGCGACCGCCGGCCGCCTCGGCGAAGGCCGCTTCGAAGTCGCGGTGGGAGTAGCGGCCGGTGATGACGGGTGTGAGGTCGAGGCCGCCCTCGATGAGGACGGACATGGCGTACCAGGTCTCGAACATCTCGCGGCCGTAGACGCCCTTGAGGGTGATCATCGAGGTGACGATGTGCGCCCAGTCGACGGCGAACTCCTCGGCGGGCAGGCCCAGCAGGGCGATGCGGCCGCCGTGCGTCATATTGGCGAGCATGTCGCGCAGGGCGGCCGGGTTGCCGGACATCTCCAGGCCGATGTCGAAGCCCTCGCGCAGCCCGAGTTCGCGCTGCCCGTCGGCGATGGTGTCCTCGGCGACGTTCAGCGCGAGGCTGGCGCCGATCTTGCGGGCGAGTTGGAGGCGTTCCTCGCTGACGTCGGTGACGACCACATGCCGGGCCCCGGCGTGCCGGGCGACCGCGGCGGCCATCAGCCCGATCGGCCCGGCCCCGGTGATCAGTACGTCCTCGCCGACCAGCGGGAAGGACAGCGCGGTGTGCACCGCGTTGCCGAACGGGTCGAAGATGGCGGCGATGTCCGGGTCCACGGCGATCCGGTGCACCCACACATTGCCGGCGGGCAGGGCCACGTACTCCGCGAAGGCGCCGTCGCGGCCGACGCCGAGGCCGACGGTGGCGCGGCACAGATGGCGGCGGCCGGCCAGGCAGTTGCGGCAGGTCCCGCACACCAGGTGGCCCTCGCCGCTGACCCGGTCCCCCACCGTGACCTCGGTGACGTCGCGGCCGGTGGCGACGACATCGCCGACGAACTCGTGGCCGAGGACGAGCGGGGTGCGGACGGCCTGCCGCGCCCAGTGGTCCCAGTTGCGGATGTGCAGATCGGTGCCGCAGATGCCGGTGCGGAGCACCTTGATCAGTACATCGCCGTGGCCGATGTCGGGCTCGGGTACGTCGGTGAGCCAGAGTCCCGGTTCCGCCTTCTCCTTGACCAGCGCCTTCACCGCATCGGCTCCTGTCGTCACGCGCGTGGGGGTGGGAGGGGACGGCGACCGGCGCGTCCCGCGCCCCCAGACACTAGGGTCTGCCGCCGCCCGCGCCGACTCTTTCGCACCGCGTCGGGCTGGTCCATCGAGGTTTTCTTAACCGCCGCCGCAGCTTTCCTTCACACCCGCCGGCGCCGGTCACCGCGGGGCGGCGGAGGGCGCGCTCAGCAGGAGGTGGCGTACCAGGGTGAGCAGGGTCTGGATGGCGGAGCTGGAGATACGGGCGTCGCAGCGGATCACCGGCACCTGCGGGGAGAGGTCGATGGCGGCCCGTACCTCCTCCGGGTCGTAGCGGTGGCCGCCGTCGAACTCGTTGACGGCGAGCACGAATCCGAGGCCGCGCTGCTCGAAGAAGTCGACCGCGGGGAAGCAGTCGGCGAGGCGGCGGGTGTCGGCGAGGACGATCGCGCCGAGCGCGCCCTCGGACAGCTCGTCCCACATGAACCAGAAGCGTTCCTGCCCGGGGGTGCCGAAGAGGTAGAGCACATGCTCGGTGTCGAGGGTGATGCGGCCGAAGTCCATGGCCACGGTGGTCTCCTGCTTGTGCTCCACCCCTTCGAGGCTGTCGGTGGCGGCGCCGGCCGAGGTGAGGAGTTCCTCCGTGCTCAGCGGCGCGATCTCGCTGACCGCGCCCACGAAGGTCGTCTTGCCCGCGCCGAATCCGCCCGCGACCAGGATCTTGAGCGCGGTGGGGAAGTCGGCGGAGCGGTCAGAGCTGTCGTCGTAGACCATCGAGCACAGCCTCCAGGAGGGACCGGTCCGTCGGGTTGTCGTGGAAGGCCGGGGCCTGCGTGGTGAGCGCGCCGCAGTCGAGCAGGTCGGAGAGCAGGACCTTGGTGACGGCGGCGGGGAGCCGCAGTTGGGCGGCGAGTTCGGCCACCGAGACGGGCACCCCGCACAGTGAGAGGGCCGCGCTGTGCTCCGGGCCGAGGTATCCGGCCGGGGTGGTGCCGGTGACCCGCACCTGGGACAGCAGGTCCAGTTCGGCGGTGGGCCGGGTGCGGCCGTTGCTCACCTGGTAGGGGCGGACCAGCCGGCCCGCCGCCTCGTCCAGCCAGGGCCCGTCCTGCGGGGCGGCCACGTTCAATGCCTCATCGCCGAAGGTTCGGCCTCGGCCTCGGTCCGGCGCGGGGCGGTGACCAGGTACGGGCGCACGCTTTTGACGAGCATCGCCATCTCGTACCCGAGGACGGCCGCGTCGGTCTCCCGGTCGGCCAGTACGGCGAGGCAGGTGCCGGAGCCGGCGGTGGAGACGAAGAGCAGGGTGGTGTCGAGTTCGACGACGACCTGCCGGACCTCGCCGCCGTCGCCGAACCGTACGCCCGCGCTGCGGCCCAGCGAGTACAGGCCGGACGCCAGGGCCGCCATATGGTCGGCGCTGTCGGCGTCGAGTCCGTGCACGGACTTCACCAGTCCGTCGGAGGACAGCAGTACGGCACTGCGGGTGCCCGGCACGCGCTGCACCAGGCCGTTCATCAACCAGTCGAGGTCGCAGGCGTGGCCGGTCGGCACATCGCTCGCCATGGTGGATCGACTCCTCGGTACGTCGTGGGGTGGGCGAAGGGGGTGGTTCAGCCGGTTCCGGGGGGTGCGGCTTCGGCGGGTGGGGCGGTGGGTTCCGCGGTGGGTGCGGCCGGGTCCGGTGCGGTGGTCGCGGGTGCTTCGGCGGTCTCGGCGAGGCTGATACCGCGGCGGAAGGCGGCGACCAACCCCGGGTCGTGCACCGCCGGTTCCTCGTCCACGGCCTGCACCGCCTCGGCCCGCACCGCGGCCGGCTCCCGCAACTGCGGCACCAGATGCTCCTGCGCCCGCCGCCTGGGCAACCGCGGCCGCGCCGGCCCACCGGGGGTGTCCTGGGCGGGAGTTGGACCGGCCGGGGTGCCGTACGCCGGGGTGCCGTACGCCGCCTGGGCCTGAACCGGCGTGCCGTGGGCCGGAGTTGAGCCGACCGGGGTGCCGTGGGCGGGCGTCGCGCCGGCCGCTGTCATCTGAACTGCCGCCGGGGGAACGGGCGTTCCGTTGGCCGGAGTGCGGTACGCGGGTGCGGTGGTCGCCGCCGGGAGGGAGGCCGGGGAGCCGGGTGGGGCGGGGCGGGCGCGGTGGCGGGCGTCGACGAGGTCGCTCAGGGCGGCGGAGGCGGTGATCCGGTGCTCGGCGCCGCCCGACCTGGGCTGTGCGGCCGGTGTCTCCTCACCGCCCGTACCGAGCAGCTTCTCCGGTACCACCAGCACCGCCTGGATCCCGCCGTAGATATTGGACTGGAGGCGGACGCTGATGCCGTGCCGCTGGGCGAGGCGGGACACCACATACAGGCCGATACGGCCGTCCTGGAGGAGACGGGCCACATCGACCCGGCCGGGCTCGGCGAGCAGGGCGTTCATCCGCTTCTGCTCCCCGGCCGGCATCCCGAGTCCGCGGTCCTCCACCTCGACCGCCAGCCCGGAGGTGACGGGTGCGACCCGCAGCAGGACCTGGGTCTGCGGTGCGCTGAACACCGTTGCGTTCTCCACGAGTTCGGCCAGCAGATGGACGACGTCGGCGACGGCGTGCCCGCGCAGGGTGCCCTCGGTGGGCGGCACCAGCCGCACCCGTTCGTACTGCTCGACCTCGGCGACCGCGGAGCGCAGTACCTCGGTGAGGCAGACCGGGCTGCTCCACTGGCGGCGGGAGACTGCGCCGCCGAGCACCGCCAGGTTCTCCGCGTGGCGCCGCATCCGGGTGGCGAGGTGGTCGACGTGGAAGAGGCCCTTGAGCAGGTCCGGGTCCTCGGTGTCGTTCTCCAGCTCGTCCAGTACGGAGATCTCGCGGTGCACCAGGGACTGGAGGCGGCGGGCGAGGTTGGCGAAGACCTCCATCATGGGGTCTTTGCCGGTGCCGGACTCCAGTGCCGCCGGCTGCCGTTCACCGCGGCGCGCGGCGTGGACCACGGCGGCCACCGCGGCGTCCTGGGCGCGCCGCAGTTCGTCCGCGAGCAGGTCGAGATCGTCCGGTGTGCCGTCACGCGGCGGGGTCGGGGTGCGGCGGGCGCGCGGGGTCCGCCCATGGGTGATCTGCTCGGCCAGGGCGCGGAGTTCGGCCTGGTGGCGTGCGGTAGTGCGACGCAGTACGCCGACCCGCTCGCGCAGGGTGCGGGCGGTGCGTTCGGCGGCGACCACGGCGATCACCAGTCCGCCCACCGCGATCCCGCCGGCCCCGGCCAGTACGGCCCACAGGGCGTGGCCGCGGGGCCCGGGGGTGGCGCGGACGGTGAAGAGGACGGCGGCCGCGGCGCAGAGCGCCACCGCGACGGCGGGGAGTAGGGCGAGCCGGAGGAGTTGGGTGCGTATGTGCGTCTCCGGCAGGTGCACGGCACTGCGCCCGCCCGGCCTGCCGTGCCGGCCGCCCTCACGGCGGTCGGCGCGTGCGGCAGGTGCACGGAGGTGTGACATCGGTGTCCTTCGGTGGGGGTTGCCCGCACCGGGGGTGGTGGGGCGGGTCGGGCCGCGCCGTGCCCCGGTGGGGGCGCGGCGGCGTAACCGGTGTGACAGGGAGGCCTGTTGTCTCCCTGCGTGGACCGGCGGACACCGACGGTAGTCGCCATCGGGCCGCATACGGCGGCCAGTTGGGAAAGTCCCGCATACAACACCCTTCTCTGGTATGAGTGTTCGCACACCGGTCCGAAATACCCCCGCCCGCGGGCCACTTGGCGCGGTTGCCCGAACTCGCCGGAGGCTAGGGTGAGTTGGATGGAACGGGTTCTGGTGGTGGGTGTCACCGGCGCCGGGAAGTCCACCCTGGCGCGGGCGGTGGGCGGGCGGCTCGGGCTGCCGTACCACGAGATGGACGCGATGTACTTCGGCCCCGGGTGGTCGGTGAACGCGCGACTGGCCGAGGATGTGGCGCGGATCGCCGCACAGCCGCGGTGGATCATCGACTCGATCGGCGCGCCCGAGGTGCGTGACCTGCTGTGGCAGCGGGCGGACGCGGTGCTGTGGCTGGACTATCCGCGGCGGGTGGTGCTGCCGCGGGTACTGCGCCGGTCGCTGCGCCGCAGCCTCACCCGCGAGCGGATCTTCGGCGGGAACCGCGAGACCTGGGCGGGCTGGCTGAGCCCGGAGCACCCGGTGTGGTGGTCCTGCTCACAGCACACGGCCCGCCGCACCGAGATCCGACGCCGCACCGCCGACCCGCACTTCACCCCACTCACCACCCACCACTTCCCCCACCCCACGGACACCGAGGCCTGGCCGGCGGCACTCCCCCGGCACACCTCCTCGTAGGCCAGGGGTCTCAACTGGCAGGCGCCCATGGCCGACTCGGCAAGGCGTACAGCACCTACGCGATGCGCGACGAGGCGTATGCGCTGACCGCGCTGTTCACCGTCCTCACCCTGGACGCCGTTCGGGACCTGCGGGGCGATGTGCCCACGCCCGTAGTGGCCGTGCTCAGTGCGGTGGCCGCCCGGCTCCTTTCCCTGGGTCGGCCTGCGTCTGTGGCGCCGCAACGCACCGCTGAGCATCCTCGGCGGCACCGCCACCCACGTGATCCTGGCTCGCACGGTCTTCGCCCACTGAAACTGCCGGAGGCCGGGCCACTTGCTCAACTCGCCCCCGGCACCGCCGAGTTGCTGAAGGTCACCACCGCCAGCGCCCCCGTCACCGCGAACGACTCCGCCTCGCCCGCCTCCAGCAGTACCGCGTCCAAGCGGCCGAGGCGGGCGCCGGTACGTTCCGGTGCGGCCGTGCCGGAGAGGACGACCGCCAGTACCCGGCTTCCGGCGGCCGCCCGTACCTCGGTGGGTCCGCGCGCCACCCGGACCTCGGCCGACACCTGACCGCGGCGGACCATCACATTGAAGTCGACCACCGGGCCGCCGAGCAGTTCGCAGTCGGTGGCCGCGTCCCCGGAGAACGCGAACGGCTCGCCGGGGGCGTCCACGACCTGCCGCACCCCGTCGACGGTCAGCACCATGCCGGGGCCGTCGACCAGGGTGATGATCCGGTCGACGCCCTCGAAGGCGGAGAACGGGCCGCCGTGGGCGACCTCGGCGACGCTGACCCGCCAGGCGAAGTCCTCCGTACCGGCGCCCTCGGGGGCGGCCGCGACCTGGGTGGTCACTCCCCCGCCGTTCTTCCAGGGCACGGGCCGCCGCCCGGCCGCGGGCAGGATCCGCGGTGTCATCCGGCTCCCCCTCAGACCAGCGGCCCGGTGACGGACTCGGCGGCGGCGACGGCCCCGCCCGAGGCGACGTACTGGACGGCCTCCTCGATCTCGGGGGCGAGCCAGCGGTCGGTGCCGGGGCCCTCGACGTACTCGCGCAGCCCGTCGCGCACCGCGCCGGTGGCGGGCGACGGTTCCAGCGGGGCGCGCAGGTCCAGGGCGCGGGCGGCGGTGTAGATCTCGACGGCGAGGACGCGGGTGAGGCCGTCGACGGCGCGGCGCAGTTTGCGGGCGGCGGACCAGCCCATGGAGACGTGGTCTTCCTGCATGGCGCTGGAGGGGATGGAGTCGACGGAGGCCGGTGCGGCGAGCCGCTTCAGTTCGGAGACGATCGCGGCCTGGGTGTACTGCGCGATCATATGGCCGGAGTCCACGCCCGGGTCGTCGGCGAGGAAGGCATTGAGGCCGCGGTTGCGGGCCGGGTCGAGGAACCGGTCGGTACGGCGCTCGGAGTTGGAGGCGAGGTCGGCCACCGAGATGGCGAGGAAGTCGAGGACGGCGGCGACCGGGGCGCCGTGGAAGTTGCCGTTGCTCTCCACCCGGCCGTCGAGGGTGACCGCCGGGTTGTCCACGGCGCTGGCCAGCTCACGGGAGGCGACCAGCTCGGCGTGGGCGAGGGTGTCCCGCACCGTGCCGTGCACCTGCGGCGAGCAGCGCAGCGAGTAGGCGTCCTGCACCCGGGTGCACTCGGGTCCCTTGTGGCTGGCGACGATGCCCGAACCGGCAAGCAGGGCACGGAGGTTGGCGGCGCTGTCGGCCTGGCCCGGGTGCGGGCGCAGCGCCATGAGGTCGGCGGCGAAAACGGACTCGGTACCGAGCTGGCCCTCGACGCTCATCGCGGCGGCGATGTCCGCGGTACGCAGCAGTCGGCGCAGATCGTGGGCGGCGAGCAGCAGCATCCCGAGCATTCCGTCGGTGCCGTTGATGAGGGCCAGGCCCTCCTTCTCCTCCAGCACCACGGGGGTGATCCCGGCCTCGGCGAGCGCCTCGGCGGCGGGGCGGCGGCTGCCGTCGGCGGTGCGGACCTCGCCCTCGCCCAGCACGGCGAGCGCGCAGTGCGCCAGCGGCGCGAGGTCCCCGGAGCAGCCGAGGGAGCCGTACTCGTGGACGATCGGTGTGATGCCCGCGTTGAGCAGCGCGGCATAGGCCTCGGCGGTCTCGGGGCGTACGCCGGTACGGCCGGTGGCGAGGGTGGACAGGCGCAGCAGCATCAGCGCGCGGACCACCTCACGCTCCACCTCGGGGCCGGAACCGGCGGCGTGCGAGCGGACCAGGCTGCGCTGGAGCTGGGCGCGCAGCTCGGTGGGGATGTGACGGGTGGCGAGGGCACCGAAACCGGTGGACACCCCGTAGTGCGGCTTGGTGTCGTCGGCGAGGGCCCGGATGACCTCGCGGCTGCGGGCGATCTCCTTGAGCGCCTCGGGGGCGAGGGCCACCTCGGCACCGAGGCGGGCGACGGACACGACTTCTTCGGCAGCGAGGGCGCCGACACCGACAACAACAGTCATACTCCAATAAAGCCGCAGGCAGGCAGCAGGTTACGAGACCTCGGCGACCGGTTCTGTCTGGTATCCCAGACGTTCCGTTTGCCCCTTCCCCCGCTACGCTCACCGCATGAGCCCCTTCCGTCCCCCCGCCCACGGGCCCCTCCGGTGAGTGTCGTCCCGGCGGCGGCACAGGTGCTGGCCGTGCTGCGCTATCTGGCGCGGCAGGCGGCGCCGGTACCCGCGGCCGCCATCAGCCGCGATGTGGGGCTGCCCCGGTCCACCACCTACCACCTGCTGGACACCCTCGCCGCGGACGGCTTTGTGGTGCACCTGCCGGAGGAGCGGCGCTACGGCCTCGGCGTCAGCGCCTTCGAACTGGCCTCGGGGTACGCCCGCCAGGCCCCCTTCCAGCGGCTGGCCCGGGTCCCGCTGGCCACCCTCGTCGACCGCACCGGCCACAACGCCAACCTCGCGGTGCTGCACGGCCGGGAGGTCATCTACGTCATCGAGGAACGCGCCCCCGGCCGCGCCCCGCTGGTCAGCGAGGTCGGCGTCCGCCTGCCCGCCCACCTCACCGCGAGCGGCCGCGCGATACTGGCCCTGCTGCCGGCGCCCCAGGTACGCGCCCTCTTCCCCGACCGGTCGGCCTTCGTCCTGCGGCACGAGGTGGGCCCCGCCTCACTGACGGCACTGCGGGGCCTGCTGACCCAGGTACGGCGACGCGGATACGCCACGGAGGAGGGCGAGATCACCCCGGGCCTGTCATCCGTCGCGGCACCGGTACTCGACCACCAGGCGCACCCGATCGCCGGGGTGTCCGTCACCTTCCCCGGAGACTCCGCGGACGAGGCCGAACGCCTCCGCATCGCGGGCCATGTCGCCCAGACGGCAAGGGAGTTGACCCGACGGGTGGGAGGGGTCCCCGAGAGCCACCGGCCCCGCCGTTGACCCGGTGCCCGCCCGGCTTGAGCACCCGTCGCAGGACCGCACTGGTCCTCCTGGCGCCGCTCGCGGTTCGCCACTGGTTCCTCGGGCTCTCAGGCGCGAGTGAGGACGGCTGCGTGTTGATCGATACAGTGAGCTGGTTGTCGTCCAAGGGGGGAAGGGCCGGATGGATCTCGGAGACGGGTATCGGGCTTTGGCGCGTGGCGCGCTGTTGGTTGCTGAGTCCGCCGAGGATGCCTACCGACTGGGTGCGCTTGAGCGCTTCCTCAAGCCATGGGTCCGGGGCAGAGTGAACTCACTGGCCTTTCTGATCGACAGTTGCGACACCACACGTCAACTGGCCCAGGACACAAGAGCCTTGGCGCATACGGCCGCTGAGTACTCGCAACTGCGGAACCAGCTCTTTTCCGACGTCCATCACACGGGCCCTGAGCCACCCTGGCGGATCGTGGAGCAGGGGACGATGGCGATCCGGGCACAGTCCGGAATTCTGCTGCGGCAGCCGACGTTCGTCCTCCGGCGCCTGGATGCCGGCTCGAACGTCCCCGGCGCGGCGACCTGGGACTTCACCGTGATCGCCAATACGTCCAACCCAGCAGACGAAGGCACGTCGTTCGTGGTCATGGTATCGACGGGCGACCACACCGGCAGCGTACCCGTTCAGGTGTCCAAGGAGCTTGAGAACGAACGAGCTTGGTACCAGCAGCTTGCGTACGGCTTCCATGCCCTGGGAGTCACGCCGTTTCTCACCGCGATCTACGACCCTGACCGCCACCGCAAGCGCGCGACCGATGACGGTAGTGGCGGCTGACCGTCAGGCGTCGCAAAGCGGTTGCCCATCTCGCCGGGGCCGATCACCACGGTCCAGCGGCGGGCGACGTAGCACAGGCAGGCCCATCGTAGAGGCGGGTGCGGTGAAGCGTTCGACCTTGCCGTTGGTCTGGGGCCGGTAGGGGCGGATCTTCTTGTGGGCGATGCCGGCTGTGGTCAGGGGCTGGGTGCCGTCTGGTACCGCGGCACCGGCCAGGTCAACCCGCACCGCCACGAACCCGGGCCAGGCCGTCTCAAGGGCGACGACCGCCACCACACCGTGCTCGGCACAAGCAGGTCACCCAGCCCTGTCAGAGATCATTTACTGGACAGCCCTCAGTAGCTTGCGCGGCCTCCACTAATGTCGAAGGCTTGCCCGGTTGTGAATGAGCACTCGTCCGAGCACATCCAGGTGATCATCGCGGCAACTTCGCCTGGTAGTCCCAGTCGCCCGAGAGGGATCTTGTTGCGAATCTCGACGGCTCGGTCCCCTGCCGACTCCCATGCACGGAACATCGGTGTGTCGAATGCCGTCGGAGTAATCGAATTGACCAGGACGCCTCGGTCGGCGAGCTCAGCGGCCATCGATTTGGTCAGCGCTATGACTCCACCTTTGCTGGCCACATAGCCGCACTGGTTCGGGTTTCCGTCCTTTGCCGACACCGAGGCGACGTTGACGATGCGACCGTAGCCGTTCTCGACGAGTGCAGGAACAAGTTGGCGGCAGACATTGAAGGTACCGGTCAGGTTCACCCCGATCTCCTTGTCCCAAGCCTCGAACGGGTACTCCTCGATGCGGACCCTGCCCAGAGCAACCCCAGCTGAGTTCACCAGGATATCGAGACCACCGAGCCACTCGATCGACCTCTGCGCGGCGACCCTGACGCTCGACCGGTCTGCGACGTCGACCTCGAAACCGCTGAGCTGCTCCGGGTTCGACACGGAGTCCTGCAACTTTTCCAATGCCGCCGGCGATCTGTCCCAGACAGCGACTGTCGCGCCCGACGACAAGAACCTCTCAACGGTGGCGAGACCCAGTCCACTCGCACCTCCAGTGACTATCGCTCGACGGTTCGTCAAATCAATTTCGGTACCCATCTATCGCCTGATTCCTCTCATGAACACGACTACCGAATGATGTTGGCGCACACCGCGAATGCCGCAGCCCGCCCAGTTGTCAGCGCTGTGGCCAAGCCGCCGGCATATCCACCGCAACTGACGCCACCGAGATCAGACCCGACCGCGTAAAGACCATCGACAACCTGCTCACTGAAGTCCCGGGGGTCGGTGATCCAGTAGCGAGAAGTCGGAGCCGAGCTTGCCGCGCTTCGAACGACACGCATCTCGTCGTCGACACGTAGTCCACCGGTAGTGGACGTGATCGAGGCGCGCACATGCACGGCAGTGAACGGACCCGTCAACAGGCTCGTACCGGGTCCCGATCGCGGGATGGGAAGGCGGCTGTAGTCACCGCTACTCGCCGCATCCGCGACACTCTGAATTGTTCGCAGGACTTCATCCTCCGGGACACCAAGCCCAGCGATCTGCGACGCCAACTCAGCGAGACTGTCAGCCCGAAGGACGGTGCCACCGGCCTTCTCTGCGCGTTTCGCGACCAGGTTCGGCGGCGAGAACAACGGATCTGGGCTCGAATGCTCTCCGAAGGCCGCGTCAAAGATGTAGAAGCCCAGTCCTCCCGACTGTTTGCTGAGGGCATGATTGACGTTCTCCTCGAACGTGCCGCGAGTCTCGTCGATGAATCGACGGCCGCGCATATTGATCGCCACCGATCCACTTCCGTAATACTGGGCGAGATCCGCGAACTCGCCCACGGTGTGTCGGGCGGGCGGTGCAGGCATCGCGTGACCGTAGAAACCGCCCATGCCTGCGCTTGTCGCGGCACCGGTCGCAAGCGCAGCAGAGAGGCCGTCGCCCGTGCTCCAAGGATTCGACCTGTGGGACACATCATTCGCGTCCAGACCTGCATAGCGCGCGAGGAGTTCAGGGTTTCCCTGGAATCCACCGGTCGCCAATACCACAGCGTCGCCGACGATGGGACGCTCTACCCCGTCGTCGTCCACCACTTCGACTCCGCAGACCCGGCCGTTCTCAACGATCAGACTCGTCATCGGAGTGCTCAGAAGAAGCTGCCCACCGAGTCGGGCGATCTCCGCAAGAGTGGCACGGATGAACTGCGACGGAGCGAAGGACCAGCCGTGGTAACGCTCCATCAACGTGGGTATGCGCTGCAACTCGACGCCCAGCCGGCCAAGCCATTCCGCAGCGGCTGGAAGGGTGGAGTGGACAACCTCCTGGAGGGCGGGGAATCCGCCCATGGCCTCTCGCTCGAGGCGTTCCAGGTCAGCGTATGTGATGAGCATTCCGTTCGCGAGAGCGGCGGAACCACCAGCTCGTCCGCTCTTCTCCAGCACCGTCACGTCAGCACCCTCTGCCAGCGCAGTCGCGGCAACGGTCAGACCGCCCATACCCGCGCCGACGACGATGATGTGGGGAGCTCGTCCGTCTTCTCGATTCACAGTCACACCCGTCTCGTTGCTATCCGTTGCCTACAGCTTCTCGTCGACGGGGTTCGCCGACATCTCGCCGGCACCATTGGCGGTCCCCATCTGTTCCGGCGAGGTGCTGGTCGATTGATCGTGCAGGTCGTGGTCGAAGTCGATGGTCTTGGTCTCCGGTCCGATGAAGGCTCCGACGAAGGCGAGAACACACCCGATCACCACCAGGACGACGATGGTCGTCTTCTCAGGAACAACGGAACCCAGCCACAGTTGATAAGTCGCGTAGAACCCCGGAATGATGACCGACATGCTGTACCCGAGTCCGAACCCGGTAGCCCTCGACTCGGTCTGGAATCTCTCACTGATGTACGGAGTCACAACAGCCCATGGTGCGACGATGACGCATCCTGTGAGCACCGCGAGTGCGGCAGCGGACGTGAATGATGTCGCGGCTCCCTGCGTAATGGCGTAGTACGCCGGTGCGCCCACGAGTGCGGCGGCCGTGATCGAACCCAAGAGGTACGTCCTGCGACCGAGCAACTGACCCAGGTGACCGCCACCGATGAAGACCGCGGTCATCACCGTGAAGAGTATGACGAGGACCCAGGTCGATGCCTCATTGTCCAGATCGGCCGACTCCCGCAAGTGACCTGGCATCACCGCAGTCACGCTGAACAGGAGAAGCCACATTCCCGTCATCATGACGAACAGTTGAAGGATGCTGCGGCGGGCGTCGCCCTTCAGCAGGCCGCGCACCGGATTCGACTTCTTCTCCGCGTTCCATACATTCGATTCTTTGACGTTTCGGATGTAGTAGACGAGGAAGCCGAACGAGACCGCTGCACCAAAGAGGAATGGGATCCGCCACCCCCAGACCGCGTACGCCGAATCAGGTGCGCCGGCCGGAGCGATCTTCAGGATCACAAGAGTGATCAGGCTCGCGACGACGAAGGAAAGCGTCGAACCGGACTGAATGAGACCACCGTTCACGCCCCGCTTCGCTTTCGCGCTCTGCTCCATGGCGAGAGTGTTGGCCCCGGAATACTCCCCGCCGAGGAAGACGCCGTCAACGAATCTCAAGGCCACCAGAGCGACGACAGCACCGATGCCCCAGGTGGAATGACCGGGCAGCAGTGCGATGAGCAGCGTGATCACGGAGAAGCCGGACGCGGCGATGATGGTCGCCCTGCGTCGACCAATGGTGTCGGCGATGACGCCGAATACGAGCGAACCGATTGGCCTGCCGATGAGCGTTGCTACGAAGATCCACGATGTGATCAACGCAGTGGTGGATGCCGGAAGGTCTTTTGGCACGAAGTAGACCAGCGCCGGCGCCAGTGCGATTACCGGCAGGTAGATGTCGTAGTTGTCGACGAAGAACCCGAAGAATGCCCCGCGAACTGCATGGCGGGCCTCGCGCGGTGATCGACCAGTCGAATCGGGGACAGGCTGAGGCTGCATAGGACTCTCGATCCCTCAGGGGAGGTATTTAAGCGCTCAATGTTCGAGCTGCACGGAGTCTAAGTACCAACCGTGAGTTACACAACACCATTGTCGAATCAAGTTGGTCGACGCTCTTCGAGCGACCGACCACAAAAGGTATTTGACCAGGCGTTATTGCCTTAAGGGCTGTCCCGTAAATGATCTCTGGCAGGGCTGGGTGACCTGCTTGTTCCTGTGTCACCCAACAGGCGCGAGGTTGTGCAGGCGTGTGATGCCGAGCACGGTGTGGTGGCCGTCGTCGCCTTTGAGACGGCAGCCCCGGAGGATCTTCCAGGTCTTCATGCGGGTCAAGGCGTGCTTGACGCGGGCACGGACTTTGGCGTCATCTCCCACCGCCCTTCGGGGTGCCGTCGGCGACGGCTCACCGGAGGTTCTCCGCCTGGACCGCATCCGGAGTGTGGCGTCAGCCGCACCGCGTGATGCTGGACGAGATCGGATCCCTGTCGGCAGCGAATCCGGTCGACCGAGGCCAAGCGGGCAGTAACTGCACGTTCCGACCGGCGCGCAGGGGCTGCCCATGGCCGTCGGAGTGTCCGCCGGGAGCGTCTACGACGTCCAAACGCTTCACCCGCTCGTCCTCGGCTCCCGGCCCGTCGTCCGCAGCGGGTCAGACCTCGCCCCCCGGTGTGAGACGTCTCCGGCCGCGGGCCCCGAGAAGTACCGCACCCAGCGCGGCCCCCAGGGCGACGAGGAAGATCAGTACGCCGACCACGGCCACCTGAGGCGGCAGTTCGCGGCGGACCAGGCCGTAGACCCAGGTGGGGAACATGACGGTGCCGCCGCCGGTGAAGTTGGTCAGCACGAAGTCGTCCAGGGAGATGGCGAAGGCCAGCAGAGCGCCGGAGGCGATGCCCGGCCAGATCACCGGCAGCCACACGGTGCGGAAAGCGGTGGCCGCGGACGCCCCCAGGTCACGGGCTGCCTCCTCCAGTACCGGACTCGCGCCGACCACCCGTGAACGCACGTTGATGATGACGAAACTGACGCCGAGGGTGACATGGGCGGCGATTACGGTGGGCAGCCCCAGCGGGAACAGCAGCCCGCCGGTGATGGTCCGCAGTGGCTCGGTCGTCGCCGTGGCCACGAACAGGGTGAGCAGCCCGGCACCGAGCACCACCTCGGGTGTGGCCAGCGGAACGAACGTCAGCGCCGCCGCCGCACCCCGCCCGGGAAAGCGGCGCCGTCCCAGCACATAGCCGATCGGAGTGCCGAGGACGGCGGCGATGGCCGTCGAACTCGCCGCCACCACAAGGCTGTTGCGCAATGCCAGCCCGAGCTGCGGGACATCCAGCGGATGCCGCCACGCCGCGAGCGAGAAGTGGTGGAGTTCGTAGTTGAACCGCCCGCCGGGGTCGTTGAACGAGAACACGATCATGACGAGTACCGGCGCGAACAGGAACAGCATGGCCCCGGCCACGAAGACGCGTACCGCGACTCCCTCGGGGCGGTGACGCTCAGACGACATCGAGTACCTCCGTACCGCGGGCCGACCGCAGATAGAGGCCGAGCACCGCGAGGGTGATGGCCAGCAGCAGCGACGACACCGCTGCCGCACCGGCGTAGTCCATTTCCACCAGGTACTTGGTCTGGATGATGTTGCCCATCATCTGGGTGTGCACATTGCCCAGCATGGCGGCGTTCACATAGTCACCCATCGCCGGGATGAAGGTCAGCACCACCGACGCGACGAGTCCGCTGCGGCTCAGCGGCAGGACGACATGGACGAAACGCTCCGTCATACTCGCGCCCACCACTGCGGCGACCACCCCCGTGCCCAGGATCAACACCACGGCGGGGAGAGCTGGTTGGAAGCTGCGCCCGGCCAGGGTGAAGGCCGCCACCGCCCCCAGCACCAGCCCCGCTCCCCCGCCGATCCACGCGCCCGTGGCCCCGCAGCGGGTCGAGTACAGATCGTCGGCGGCGTCGCACAGCCCCCGGTCCACCCGGTTGAACGCCGCGTACATCGGCAGCAGCACGAACGGGATGAGCTGGTACGCCAGCCCCGCCACCACAGCGAACGGTGTGCCCAGCACGGCGAACCGCTCCGGTACCAGGCCGAGCCCCCGCAGCAGCGCCAGCAGCGGGCCGTTCGCACCCAGCAGCGTCTGCCAGGAGATGACCCGGATCAGATAGCTGGTCAGGAAGGGGGCCGCGGCCAGGAAGACGAGCGCGGACCGCCAGCGCCCGCCGAAGAAGGAGATCCCGTACGCCACGGGCACCCCGACTAGAAAGGCGATCACGGTGGCGAGGGCGCCGATCAGCAGCGAGTTCTCCAGGTTGACCAGATGCGAACCGACAGCGTCGCGGTACGCGTCCAGCGCCCAGCCCGTCGCGGTGACACTGAGGGTGTCCGTACTGAACGACATCCGCAGCACATACGCCAGCGGCACGGCGAGGAACGCGAGCAGCCAGAGCACGGCCGGCAGGATGAGCAGCCAGGGCGCCACCGCCCGCCGGAGGGCGAAGGGCCGGCCGCGCCGGCGCACCGCCGGACCGAGGGAGAGTGGGCTATCCGCTGATGACATCGGTCCACGCCTTCGCCAGTCGGGCACGCTCCCGGTCGCTCCACGGCGCCGGGTAGGGAAACAGCCGCTTACGTACGTCGGCCGGGGGAAAGATCAGCGGGCTCTTCGCCAACTTCGGGTCCAGCTTGGCCAGTTCCTCCTGAGTGCCCTTCGCATACGGGTACTGCAGGGTGTACCGGCAGAAGCTCGCCGCGTGCGCCGGCTCGTACCACCAGTCGATCAGTGCCTCGGCGGCACGGGGGTTGGCGGCGCCCCGGGGGATGGCGAGCCGGTCGATGTAGGCCGGGGCGCCCTCCCTGGGCACGGCGAAACCGATCTTGCGGGGATCCACCTGTGCCACGTTCACCGGGGGTGCGATGGCGATGGCGAGGTCTCCTCCGGCGAGTTTCTGCACCGCGTTCTCCCCCTGGGAGGTGAGGAGTTGCCCGCTGCGCACATGCGGCTTGAGGAAGGCGACCACCTCCAGCGCCTCCTCGATGGTCATCTGCGCGGGCAGGTGGTCGATCGTGCCGCGGTCCTTGAGGTAGAGCCCCCAGGCGGCGACGTTCGGGCTCGGGGTGGAGTAGAGGCCGACCCTGCCGTGCAGGGACGGAGCCAGGAGGTCCGCCCACGAGTCGAGCCCGCCGGGCAGGTGCTTCCTGCTGTACGCCACCCCGAGCGGCGCGTAGTCGAAGGGGATGGCCAGGTCACGGTGGGCGACCTGGGCAAGTTCGGGGATGAGGTTGCGGGTGACGTGGGGCAGGGCCGCCGGATCGGGTTTGATGAGCCAGTCGTGCTCGGCGTAGGCCGCCACATACTGGCTGCTGAGGCAGATCAGGTCGTACCCGATCGGCAGCCCCGTCATCAGTTGCGGTTTGACGCTGGCGAAGAACTGGTCGGCGTCGGCGATGACTTCGCGGTAGTCCACCCGTACCGGGACGTCCCGCTGGAAGCGGGTGATGTCCTTGGGGTCCACCTCCCCCGAGTTCGCCGCCCAGGCGAGTTTCCCGTGCGGGCTGATACCGGCGGCGATGGGCGCCGCCTTGTCCGACGGCCGTGCGGCGGGAGAGCAGCCCGGGAGAGTGGCACCGGCTCCGGCCGCGCCCAGCACCCCCATCAGGTGGAGGAAGCGCCGACGGCTCTGTGATCTGTTCAGCGTGGGCACCTTGAGTGGTCTCCTCACGTGATGGGGGCGCGTACCCGGCCCGGCTTCAGTCGCGGACGTGGACGAAGATCTTCCTGATCGGGCCGGGCTGGGCCCAGGTGCCGGTGTCGCTCTCCGAGTACATCAGCAGGTCGCCGGAGCCGGCGTGGTGCTCGGTGCCCTGGTCGTCGGTGACCGTGACATCGCCCTCGATGACGAAGTCGAAGCACTGGCCGGTGCCGAGCAGGTCACCGAAGTCGGCATCCCGCGTCCACAGTCCGACGGTGACCCGGCCGTCCGCGGAACGGAACACGTTGGCGTGGCGCCCGACGGGGTTGCCCGGAGTGCGGTCACCGGGCAGATCACCGTAGTCCTCCCACTGGACCGCCGGGTCGTCGATCCTTATGACCCGCACACCGCTGCCCTGCTCGGCGTTGGTGGTGTTCTGCTCGTGGTCCTGCGGCATCATGGCCTCTTCTCTGTTGTGGTGTGCGGCGCGTCCACCGCGCCGCCCGCCGGTGTGCTCGGGCCCGGGGACGTACCGCCGGGCCGTGGGGTGCCGGCCGCCTCGGCGGCCAGGATCAGATGGGCCGCCCCGGGCTCCCAGGTGAGGTGGTGCACGGGCCCGTCGACCGCGGGCAGCGCCCGGACGTGCGCGGACAGGCCGGTCCCGTCCGTATGGCGGTAGCGCAGCTCGTAGTGGTCGCCCACATAGGTCGCGTGCTCCAGGTGCGCCGCTACGGCGGGGCGGCCGGAGCCGTCGTCCGGGCCGGTGTCCGTGACGGTCACCGCCGCGGGCCGCACCATCAGGTGGCAGCGGTCGCCCACCGCCCCGCTCGCGGCCCCCCGGACCTCGACCCTCGCTCCGAGATCGAGCGAGACCGTACGGCTGTCGGGACCGGCGCCGATGATCCGGCCGGGAAGCAGATTGGTGCTGCCGACGAACCGGGCGACGAACAGCGTGGCGGGGCGTGCGTAGATCTCCTCGGGGGTGCCCACCTGCTCGACCAGGCCGTCGTTCATGACGGCGATCCGGTCGGACATGCTCAGCGCCTCGTCCTGGTCATGGGTGACGAAGACGGACGTCGTCCCGACGTCGCGCTGGATCGTCTTCAGTTCTTCGCGCAACTGCTTGCGCATGGTGAAGTCCAGGGCCGACAGCGGCTCGTCGAGCAGCAGGACCCGCGGCCGGTTGGCCAACGCCCGTGCCAGCGCCACCCGTTGCTGCTGCCCGCCGGACAGCTGGGCCGGGCGGCGCCCGCGCAGCTCCAGCATCCCGACCCGCCGCAGCTCCTCCTCCGCCCGCTGCCGCCGCTCACCGGCCGGTACCTTCCGGCGCCGCAGCCCGTACTCGACGTTGTCCTGGACGGTGAGGTGCGGGAAGAGGGCGTAGTTCTGGAAGACGTAGTTGGTGGAGCGGCGTGCGGGCGGGGTCGCGGTCACGTCCTGTCCGTCGAGGGCGATCCGGCCGCCGCTGGGGCGGGTGAAACCGCCGATGGCCCGCAGGGTCGTCGACTTGCCGCAGCCGCTGGGGCCGAGCAGGGTGAAGAACTCACCGGCCTCGACATCGAGGGTGATACCGCGTACGGCCTGCACGTCGCCGTAGGCACACACCACGTCGGTGAGTGTGACCGAGGCGGCCGTCCGCCGCTCCGCGTCCCCGGTAGGGGGACGGTACGGGCCTGCGCCTGCCGGAACCGACTTGGTTGACCACATCGTGAGCCCTTCGGACATTGCACTTCGATGCGAACTGAAATTTCAGTAGCCCGATTAGTAATGGAATCCACTCCGGGGTGTCAAGGCCTGCGTCCGGGGCTTGTTGACGCCTGGTGTATCCTTCTGGCCGTCAAGTGGAGCCGGAGGACTGAAATGTCAGTTCGGTTCAGTATGGTTGGGACCGGTCAGTCGGGCGCCGGAGGACGGAGAGCGATCGATGAGGGGTGTGAGCGAGCCGGTCTCGGCCAAGCAAGCCGCCTATGAGCTGCTCCGGGACCGCCTCATCACGCTGGCCGTCGCACCGGGGTCACCGCTGGACGAGTCCGCACTCTCACGCGAACTGGGCTTCGGGCTCACCCCGATCCGCGACGCGGTGAAGCGGCTCGCTCTGGAACACCTGGTGGTCGTCTACCCCCGCCGCGGCACCTTCGCCACCGAGGTGAACCTCGCCGACGAACTGTGGCTCTCGGAGATACGGGGCGCTCTGGAAGCCCTCGCGGCCGAACTCGCCGCCGTACGGGCCGGCGACAAGGAGCGGCAGGAACTACGGCGCCACGCCGACGCGCTGCGCACCGAGACCCGGCCCGCCAAGGTCAACGAACTCGACGCGGCCTTCCACCGCACCCTCTACCGCGCGACCCACAACCCGTTCCTGGAAACCGCGCTGAACCAGTACCTCAACCTCAATCTTCGGCTCTGGTACTACTGCCGCGACCGCCTCGGCCCCAGCGTCACCAGCGCCCAGCACCACAGCGAGATCGCCGAGGCCATCGCCTCCCGCGACCCCGAGGCCGCCCAGCACCACATCCGCGCCCACCTTGACCAGTCCTCCCGCGACATCCGGGGCGTGATGTAGCCGTCCCGACGCGCCCACAGGGCCTGTCAGGTGCAGAGGTCGACCAAGAGCAGATGCGGGAGCCCGTCGCGAGATCGGCGCTCTCCTGGTCCATCACGGTGGCCGGCACCAGCGTAGGCGGGGCCCAACTCGCCCAGGGCATCGAGCAGTTAGCTCTGATCGACCGCTGCCCATGCCGAGACCACAGAGGCACCCCCAGGAAGGTGTTGTCTCAACGTCACCTCTCGCTCGTGAGGTTGAGATCGTCGCTGCGCGGCTCGGCAACGTCGTCAGCAGGTCGGGGGCGACGCCACGGACGCGCGATCGGACCGGAGACCGCGCGCCACCACGGCTCCGCCGGCAACTCCCCCGCGGGCTCGAACGGCTCGCCGGCCCGGGGGAACGCCGCTGCCTGGCCCGCCTCCTCGGCCACGTCCCTCGTCCACTCCCCCGGCTCCGCCCACGGGTGCGGGGCGAGATTGAAAGTCCCCCAGTGAATCGGCAGCAGCGCGCCCGCCGGGTCACCGCCCTGGAGATCGAGGTGGGCGCGGAGGCCCTCTTCGGGGGTCATATGGATGTCGGGCCAGTACTCGCTGTACGCGCCGATCTGGATCATCGTGGCGTCGAACGGGCCGTACTGGGCCCCGATGTCGCGGAAGCCGGGGAAGTAGCCGGTGTCGCCGCTGTGGAAGACGCGGTGCTCGGGGCCGGTGACGGACCAGGACGCCCACAGGGTGTGCTGATCGTTGCGCAGGCCGCGGCCGCAGAAGTGGCGGGCGGGGGTGGCGGTCAGAGTGAGGCCGGCGATCTCGGTGGACTCGTGCCAGTCCAGCTCGCGCACCCTCTCCGGGGCGACGCCCCAGAACTCCAGGTGGGCGCCGACGCCGAGCGGCACCGCGAAGAGGGTGCCGGTACCGGCCAGGGCGCGGATGGTGGGCAGATCCAGGTGGTCGTAGTGGTCGTGGGAGATGACCACCACGTCGATCGGGTCGAGGGCGGTGAGGGGCACCGGCGCGGGGTGCAGCCGGCGCGGCCCGGCGAAGGCGAACGGAGAGCAGCGCTCACCCCACACCGGGTCGAAGAGGATGCGGGCGCCGTCGATCTCGGCGAGCACACTGGAGTGCCCCATCCACGTCAGCCGCAGACCGGTGGCGGGCGGGGTGGCCAGGTCTCGGAGGGTGGTGGGGTGGACGGGGATGGTGCCCTGCGGGGCGCGGCGGGCCCGGTCCTCCTTGCTGAGGTAGGTGCCGGCGAGCTTGAGCGCGGTACCGCCCGAGGGCCGGGCCCTGGCGCCCACCGGATTACGGAAGGAGCCGTCGGCGAACTGCGGTGAGCTGCGGATACGGGCGAGCCGGGCACCGGTGGGCTCCGCGCCGAAGGCGACCGGCCTCAGCGAACGCAGTCCTGAGCTGAGGGATCGGATATCGGTCACGGGGCGCCTCCTGGTCTCGGCGGGATACTCACGCAGGCGGGGTACTCATGCCATGGAGTGGTCATGCGGTCGTTCCATTATGTGATGCGGGTGTGACACCGGGGAGGACGCGGAACGGCCGCCCGCGGATGCCCGGCCGATGTCACATCCCGCCGGGGCCACTCCGTCATAACCGGTGTCGGACGTCGCGACGGGCGCCCGGTGTACGCAACTCATCGGAGGTGTCTCCCATGGCCAGGATCTCCCTGGATCCGCCCCGTACCGCTTTCTTCCGCCTCATGGAGTGGTACTCGAAGCGCACCTACGGCAAGGTGCTCGACCCGGGCAAGGCGCTGGCGCACCAGCCGCGGGTGCTGTGGAGCTATCTGCGCTTCGAGCAGTCGCTGGCGCGCTGGAAGCGGCTCGACCCGACGCTGAAGTCGCTGGCCGAGATGGCCACCGCGGCCTCGATCGGCTGCTCCTGGTGCATGGACTTCGGCTACTGGGAGAGCGTCTCCCGGGGCGTTGCCCGGGAGAAGGTGGAGGCCGTACCGCAGTGGCGGGAGAGCGAGGTGTACACCCCGCTGGAGCGGGATGTGCTGGAGTACGCGGAGGCCGTCACCGCGACCCCGCCCACCGTCGACGACGAGCTCGCCGCCCGCCTGCTGGACCGGCTCGGCGAGCCCGCGTTCGTGGAGCTGACGATGATGATCTCGGTGGAGAACCTGCGCTCCCGCACCAACGCGGCCCTGGGCCTCACCAGCCAGGGCTTCAAGGAAACCTGCGCGGTACCGCAGCAGCACACCACCGCCACCACCGCGACCGGGGGCACGCCGACCTAGGTCGTGTGCGGGCTGTCCGGGCCGACGCCGACCTCGCGGGCCGGATCGACTGGTCGGTGGTCGGCGTCGACTCGGCCTCCTGCGGGGACGGCGCCCCGGCAGAACCTGGCTCACCGTCGGGTTCGGGAACGTCGACCGGTTCGAGGGCGAGGGTCGGTGGTGTCGGTGGTGTCGGTGGTGTCGGTGGTGTCGGTGGTGCAGGCGGATGCGGGCCGGGCCAGGGCATCGCCCCGTGGGTACAGACCGCCTGAGCAACGAGGGTGTCCGGTAAGGCCGTTGCCCGTCCCGGGCGGCCTATGATGCGGCTTCCGGCCTCCACTCTCCTTGGGAAGACGTATGAGCGAGATCAGCACCGGCACCGGAAGAGTGGTCGTGAACCGGGCCATGTCGCTGGACGGTTTCATCGCCGGCCGTGGACATGCGATGGACTGGATCGCCGAATATCTGACCCCGGACGACGTCCCGGAGGTCATGGCGGCCACGGGGGCCATGCTCATCGGCCGCGGCACCTACGAGGTCGCGCGACGGATGGCCGACGAGGGCACCGGCTACGACGGGGGCGCCCAGTTCGTCCTCACCCACCGGCCGCCGGAGGAGCCGGACCCTGCGGTCACCTTTCTCACCTGTGGACTTGAGGAGGCCGTCGCCACGGCACGCCGCGCCGCGGGCGGCAGGAACCTGGAGATCCTCGGTGCCGACGTGGCCGCCCAGTGCCTGCGGCACGGGCTCGTCGACGAGATCCTGGTGTACGTGCTGCCGGTGCTCCTCGGGGACGGTGTCCGCTTCTCGCCCCCGAGCCTCGGCAGGGTCGAGCTGGAACCGTTCGGCAACACCCAGTCGGGCGCCGTCACCACGCTCCGCTTCCGTGTGCGGGAGCAGTCGCGGCGCGGGCTTGCCGACGCTGTGGGGGACGGCGGGAACTGAGTTTCCGCAGCCCCACCCAGGCTGTCCCCGCCGCCCTCGCGCCCCCGTCCCCCGACCTCGGGGACCTCGAAGGAACCTCGGGTGGACCCCGTTTGGGCAGGCGCCCCGCCGACGACGGCCGAGCGTCAGGTCCGCAATGACTTGGCCGAACTCCGCCACCGGGGACCGCCCGAGTCCCCCTCGGGGCGGTGGTGCCGGGGCGTCGTACCTTCTTTCGGGAACCGCGGCCGGGACTTGCGGGCGGCGGCGGCCGCGTACTGGTGGGCGGGTGCAGGGGGCCGAGTCGACACCGGCCAGCGACCGACCCGCCAGAAAGCCATATGTTCCGCCGGACACGACCCAGGCCCGCCGTACCTGCTCGGTACCTACTCCGTGTCCTGGATCGGCAGCAGGTCCGGGCGTTTGGCCTCGATGTGGTCGCCGGAGGATTCGCCGCGGAGGCGGCGTCCGATCCAGGGCACCAGGTACTCGCGGGCCCAGTGGATGTCGTCGCGCCGCAGGTCGAGGGTGCCGCGCGGCGGTTCCGGGGGCCACGGCTGGTCCGGGTCGGCGGGCACCTCCAGGCCGAGGACCTGCGCGGCGCGGAGGGCGACCCGGGTGTGGCCCTCGGGTGAGAGGTGCAGCCGGTCGCCGTCCCAGGCGCGGCGGTCCTGGACGGTCTTGAGGGACCACAGGTCGAGCACCGGGCAGCCGTAGCGGTCGGCGACGGCGCGGACATGCCCGTTGTAGGTGGCGATCTTGCCGCGGAGCCGCTTGAGCACGGGCACATCGCGGGTGTCGAAGCCGGTGGTGACCATCACGGTGCCGACTGCGGAACTGAGGTCGGCCACCGCGCGCTCGAAGCGTTCGGCCACGTCGTCCGGGTCGGTGCCGGGGCGGATGATGTCGTTGCCGCCGGCGCAGAACGTCACCAGGTCGGGGGCGAGTTCCCGGGCCCGCGGCACCTGGTCGGCGACGATCTGGTCGAGGAGTTTGCCGCGTACGGCGAGGTTGGCGTAGCGGAAGCTGTGTTCGGGCACGCGGTCGTCGAGGAGGACGGCGAGGCGGTCGGCCCAGCCGACGAAGTGCCCGTCGCGGCCCGGGTCCCCGACGCCCTCCGTGAAGCTGTCGCCGAGGGCAGCGAAGGACCGGATCGCGTCACTGGTGAAGGATGTCGGCTCTGCCACGTGACGACATCCTTCACCGCGACCAGTGACCTACGCCACCGTAGCCAGGCGTTGACGGTGGGTGAGATACGCCACCCGGCCGTCCGCCGTGCCCGGGATCAGATGGTCAGGCCGTGCGAGCGCAGATAGGCGACCGGGTCGACATCGGAGCCGTAGTCCGGGCCGGTGCGGATCTCGAAGTGCAGATGCGGTCCGGTGACGTTGCCGGTGGCGCCGGAGAGCCCGATCGGCGTCCCGCCGGACACCTGTTGCCCTGCGGCGACGGCCAGTTGGGACAGATGCGCGTACTGCGAGTACCTGCCGTCGTCGTGCCGGACGACGACCTGGTTGCCGTAGGCGCCGCCCCACCCGGCGGAGACGACGGTGCCCGCGGCGACGGCGCGCACCCCGGTGCCGGTGGGCACCACGAAGTCGGTACCGGTGTGGTAGCCGCTGGACCACATCCCGCCGGCCTGGTGGTACGGGGTGCCGACGGTGGCACCGGCCACGGGCAGCGCATAACCGCCGGCGGAGGCGGACGCGGCGGCGGGCTTGGGGGCGGCGGCCTTGGGGGCGGCACTCCGGGGTGCGGTCTCGGCGGCGGTCTCGGGTGCGGCCTTCGCCGCGCCGGGCTTGCCGAGGGTGAGTCGGAGACCGGGGTGGATCAGCGACGGGTCCGAGCCGATGGCGCCGCGGTTGTCCCGGTACAACTGCCGCCAGCCGCCGTCGACTTGCTGCGCCTTCGCGATCCGCGCCAGGCAGTCCCCGGCCTGCACGGTGTAGGTGGCGGCGGACGCGGTCCCCGTCGCGGCCCGGGTCTGCGCCGGGGCCTGGGCGGGCTTGGCGGACTGGCCGGGGGCGGCGTGCGCCGCGGGGGCACCCAGCAGCGGCAGCGCGAGCGCGGCGCCCCCGGTACCGGCCACGGTCAGCGAGCGGGACAGGAAGGTCGTGCGGGTACGGCGGTGTCTACCCTTCGCGGGCATGGCGGGTCCTCTCCGGCGCCTGCGAGGTGAGCTGTCGGGTTCGGACTGGAGATGCCCGGCCGCCTTCTCGTAGCGGCTTCACCCCTAGCCGTCCGGGACGGCGTGGTACCTGTCGGGTCCCCCGCTCCTGCCGGCAGTGGGTCGGTTGGATTCCGGACGGTGGCAGGATTCGGCGTCCGTCCGGAGTGAGCGCGACCGTAGGCGAATGCACGTGGCGGCGACAAGCACGGAATGCGCGGGCGGAATGCTTTTCCCAGATCCTTTACGGAGAATGCGGTCACGCTCCGTGGACCGTTGATCTTCCGGAATTGCGGGAACGTTCTCAACGCCCGCCACTTCCCGCCCTCTTACCCACCCGCCTCCCTTCCGGCCACCACCACCCACCGTCACCACTATGATCCTGCTCACCCTCTCGCGCCTCATAACCCGGCATTCCAGGGCGACTTGGGGCGAGTGGTGACACTTCCGATGTGATGGCAATCGCCCGGTTTCCTCAACGCGCCTCTATATGGCCTTATATACGGCAGACCGGAACAGATCGACTCGCAGCCCATGATGTGCGACCCATGCTGTACCGCCGCCCCATGCCGTAGGGTCGGGACTTCGTGCCCATCGGCGAGCGGAGCCGGTGGCCGAACGGGAGGAGCCCACGTGACGCAGCAGGTCCCCTCGACCGAACCCCGACTTGACGGTGTGCGCAATTTCCGCGATGTGGGCGGGCTGCCCACCACCGACGGCCGGCAGGTGCACCCGGGACGGCTCTTCCGCAGCGGCCATCTCGCGCACGCCACCAAGGCGGACACCGAATTCCTGCGCACCCTGGGACTGCACACCGTCTTCGATTTCCGTAATTCCGCCGACCGCGCCCTGGACGGTCTGGATGTGGAGATCGACGGCGTACGCAATGTGAGCATTCCGCTCAACGACCCCGCGGACGGCGCCGAGTTCTGGAAGATGGTGCGCCACGGCGACCTGGACCAGCTCCGTGCCCTGCTCGCCGAGGGCCGCGCCGCCCAGCGCATGATCGACTCGTACCGGGTGCTGATCACCGACCGCACCGACGAGTTGGGGCGGGTGCTGCGGTCGCTCGCCGAGGACAGTGTGCCGGCGCTGATGCACTGCGCGGCCGGCAAGGACCGGGCCGGGGTGACCGTCGCCGTCACCCTGCTCGCGGTGGGTGTGGAACGGGACGCGGTCGAGGCCGACTACCTGGAGTCCAACGCGCGGCACCGCCGGTACCGGGTGCACCGCGCCGGCAACGCCCCGGGCGGCACCTCCGACGAGGTGATGGAGCTGCTCAGCCCGCTCTTCGACGCCCGCGCCGAGTATCTGGCGGCGGCCTTCGACACCATCGAGTCCACCTGGGGCGGGACCGAGGCCTATCTCACCGAGGGCCTGGGGCTGACCGCCGAGGTGCGGGAGCGGTTGCGCGCCCGGCTGCTGGACTGACCGCCCACACCTACCGCTATCCGGACTCCGCGCCCAGCTTGAAGAGCAGGTACAGGAACGCCGCCAGGCCGTGCACCACGACCACGTACACCACCAGCCGGATCCAGATGGAGCGGGGCAGTTTGTCCTCGGGAACCATCCGCCGCACCGGGGCCTGGGGGGTGGGGTCGTCCTCCGGGTGGACCGGTGGGTTCACGGGGTGCCTCCCGGGGCGGTGTGGCCGGCGGCCGGGCCGAGGCAGAGTGCGGCGGCCGGGCTCTGCAACAGCGTGTGCAGGAAGAGCAGTTCGAGGCCGTCCTCGTCGGCGGCGGCGATCCGGTGCGGGGTGAGCGAGTCGAAGTGGGCGCTGTCGCCCGGCCCGAGGAGGCGGGTGCTGTCGCCCAGCCTGAGCCGCAGCCGCCCGCGCAGTACGTACAGCCACTCCTCCCCCGGGTGCACTCGCACGATGTCGCCCTGGCTGCCGTACGGCACCCGTACCCGCAAGGCCTGCATGGCGCGGCCGGGCGCACTGGCCTGGAGGTAGGTCCAGCCGCCCGCGGTGTTCGGCTCCATGTCGGCGGAGCGGATCACCGAGCGGGGGTCGGCGGGTGTCTCGCCGAGGAGGTCGGCCACGGTGGTGGCGTAGACCCGGGCCAGGGCGAGGAGCATCGGCAGGGAGGGCTGACGGCGGCCGGTCTCCAGCCGGGAGAGGTGGGCGGGCGAGAGTCCGGCGTCGCGGGCGGCGGCCTCCAGGGTGAGTCCGGCGCGGCGGCGCAGCTCGCGCAACTGGGGTGCTACGGCGGTCAGTTCGGCTGCGGTGGGACCGGTCGGCTCCGGGGCTGCGGGGCCGGGCGGCTCCGGATCGGATGCGCTCATAGTTCGATTGAGCCAGAGCAATGCCTCCCAGGCAAATAACTTGCCCGAGAGGCAAAAGAGCTTGGGTCCGCTCAGCGGTGGGCGATGGCCTGGGTCACCAGTGTCCTGCCGAAGTCCCACATCAGGCCACTCCCGTGGGCGTCGTCCATCACCGCGGTGAAGGCGGCGACGAAGCGGTCCACGTCCTGCTCGGTGAGCACCAGCGGCGGGATGAGCTTGATCACCTCCAGGTGGTCGCCGGAAACCTGGGTCAGGATGCGGTGCTTCTGGAGCAGCGGCACCACCACCATCTGCGCGAACAGGCCCTTGCGCGCGGCCTGCAACATGGCCCAACGGCTGCGCAGCTTCAGGGACTTGGGGCGCCCGAACTCGATGCCCACCATCAGCCCCCGGCCGCGTACATCGCTCAGCAGCTCATAGCGGTCGACCAGGGCGGCGAGCCTGGTTCTGAGGAGGTCGCCGGTGGCGCGGGCGTGCGCCACGGTGTGCTCGTCCTCCATCACCGCGAGGACGGCCAGCCCGGCGGCCATGGCCTGTGCGTTGGCGCCGAAGCTCGCCGAGTGGACCAGGACCCGGTCCATCGACGCGTACACCTTCTTGAAGATCCAGTCCTTGCCGAGGGTGGCGCTGACCGGTACGTATCCGCCGGAGAGCGATTTGGCGACGCACACCAGATCCGGTTCCACCCCCGGCTCGTGCTGGTAGGCGTAGAAGTCGCCGGTGCGGCCGAGGCCAGTCTGCACCTCGTCGGCGATGAGCAGGGCCCGCCGGCGGTGCAGCATCTCCTGGGCGGCCTTCAGATAGCCGGGCGGCGCGGCGTGCACCCCCTTGCCCTGGATGGGTTCCACGATCAGCGCGGCCACATCGCCCCGGGCCAACTCCCGTTCCAGCGCGTCGAGATCACCCAGGGGCACCGCGGTGTCCGGCAGCAGCGGGGCGAAGCCGTCGCGGAAGCCGGACTCGCCGTTGACGGAGAGGGAGCCGGCGGTCAGCCCGTGGAAGGAGTGCTCGCAGTACAGGATCCTGGGGCGGCCGGTGGCGCGGCGGGCGAACTTCAGCGCGGTCTCCACCGCCTCGGTGCCGCTGTTGCCGAAGAACACCCGGTCCAAGTGCGGGCTGTGGGTGAGGAGTTGCTCGGCGAGCAGGCCGGGCAGCGGCTGGCAGTCGAAGCGGGTGAGGTCCGCGAGGGAGGCGTCCAGCACATCGTGCAGGGCCTGGCGGACGACGGGGTGGTGGCGGCCGAGGCCCATCACACCGAAACCGGCCAGCATGTCGAGGTAGTCGTTGCCCTCGGCATCCCAGAAGTGGGCGCCCTCGGCCCGCTCGTAGACCTTGTCGAAGCCGATGGTGTGCAGCATCCGCGGCAGTTGGTGGTTGAGGTGCCTGGCGTGCAACTCGTAGCGTTCGGCGCCGCGTTCGGCGAGCAGGCGGCCCAGGTCGAAGCCCCAGGCACCCGGCTCCCCGGGGTGGGCGGCACCGGCTGCCGCGGGGGTGGACGGGCTGCTCATCGGGGTGTCTCCTTGGCTGCGAGGGCGGCACCGATCCGCCCGGCGATCTCCACCGGAGTGAGTCCGATGTCGGCCAGCATCTCACTGCGTCTGGCGTGCGCGAGAAACTGCTCCGGGATGCCGAACTGCCGTACCGGTACGTCCACTTCGGCATCACCGAGGGCGAGCGCGACGGCCGCGCCGACACCGCCGGCCCGGGAGTTGTCCTCGACGACGGCGACCAGCCGGTGGTCCGCGGCAAGCGGCGGGAGTGCCGGATCGACCGGTTTCACCCAGCGCGGGTCGACCACGGTGCAGCCGATACCGCGCGCCTCCAGCAGCTCCGCGGCCTTGAGGCACACCGTCGCCATCACGCCCACCGCGACCAGCAGCACCCGCGGCCGTTCAGCGCGGTGCAGTACGTCGAGGCCGCCGATCCGGTCCACCGCCGGGATCTCGGGCCCCACCGTCTCCTTCGGGAACCGCAGCAGCGTCGGCGCGTCGTCCACGGCGACCGACTCCCGTAGCTGGGCCCGCAGTTGCTCCGCCTCCCGCGGCGCCGCGATCCGCAGCCCGGGCACGCACTGGAGCACCGACATGTCCCACATCCCGTTGTGCGAGGCCCCGTCGGTACCGGTCACCAGAAGCTTGTGTACGTACGACTGGTGGCCGGTGTCCCAGAGGAGGCGGTCCCGTGGCGAGTCGAACACCCGGTGCAGGGCGAGGGTGAGTTCCACCACGCCGAGGTTGGGTCCGAGGTGGCCGCCGGTTCTGGCGACCGCCTGCACCAGGAACTCCCGGATTTCCAGGGCGAGTTGATCGAGTCTCTCGGCGGGCAGCGCCTTCAGGTCGTGCGGTCCCCGGATGCCTTCGAGGATGGTCATGGTCGGGCCCCCTTGGTCCTGTGTGCCTGCTGTCCGGCTGACGACGGCGGCGCGTCCCCACCCACCGCCACCGGCCCCACCCCGGCCCGCCGACCGCTGCGGCACCCCGCGAGGGGGCGCGCAGTCAGGTACGGCAGGCCAGGTGGGACCGGTTCTCCACCGCTCACCGCCTCACCGGTTCCCGGACACGGTGTCGCGGGCCGCGCGCAGCGACTCCTTCAGGGAACCCATGGTGGCCAGGACCGCCGTGGGTTCGTAGCCGCAGTGCGCCATGCAGTTGTCGCAGCGCGGGTCCTTCCCGCGGCCGTAGGCGTCCCAGTCGGTCTCCTCGATCAGCTCCCGGTACGTGGGTACGTAGCCGTCGCTCATCAGGTAGCAGGGCCGCTGCCAGCCGAAGAGGGAGTAGTTGGGGATCGCCCAGGCGGTGCACGGGAAGTCCACCCGGCCCTCCAGGAAGTCCAGGAAGAGGGGCGAGTGGTTGAGCCGCCAGCGCCGCCGGTTGCCGCCCGCGAAGGCCTTCTTGAACAGTTCGCGGGTCTGGGTAACGCCGAGGAAGTGCTCCTGGTCGGGGGCCTTCTCGTAGGCGTAGGCGGGCGAGATCATCATCTCGTCCACCTTGAGGTCGTCGTTGAGGAAGTTGAGCACCTCGATGATGGTCTGCGGGGTGTCGGTGTTGAAGAAGGTGGAGTTGGTGGTGACGCGGAAGCCGCGCCGCTTGGCCTCCTTGATGGCCTCCACCGCCTCGTCGAAGACGCCCTCCTTCGCCACCGACTCGTCGTGCCGCTCCCGCAGCCCGTCGATGTGCACGGCGAACGCGAAGTACGGGGAGGGCTCGAACTTGTCCATCTTCTTGCGCATCAGCATCGCGTTGGTGCACAGGAAGACGTACTTGCGCTTTGCCACCAACTGCCGCACGATTTCGTCGATCTGAGGGTGCATCAGGGGTTCGCCGCCGGCGATCGACACCATCGGCGCCCCCGATTCGAGGACCGCGCCGACGGCCTGCGCCACCGGCATCCGCTGCTTGAGCACACCCGCCGGGTGCTGGATCTTGCCGCAGCCCTCGCACTTCAGATTGCACGCGAAGAGCGGCTCCAACTCGACGATCAGCGGGAACTTGTCGCGCTTGCGGACCTTCTGTTCGGCAAGGTAGGTCGCCACCTTGATGGACTGACGCAGTGGCATGGCCATCTGACTCACCTCCGGGGGAGCAGGATGTTTCGGTGCCATTCAGAGAAAGCTGGGAACACGGCACGCAGAACACGGAATGCAGTCATTCCACCGCGAAGCGTGCTGATTCTGACAAGTTCGTGTTCTGGAGCGTCCACGATCACCCGTACGGCCGCAACCGGGCGCGGTCCCACGGCGACGGCGGCACGCAGGGTGGCGGCGGACTCCATGTCCACCGCGATCGCACCCGCCGCCCTCAGCTCGGCCCGCTCCTGGCCGCGCACCACATGATCGGACCCGGTCAGCGGCCCGGTGTGCACGGTGCGGCCGGGCAGCGCCCGCGCCAGTTCCTTCACCAGCAGCCCGGTGTCGCAGCAGCCGGTGCGCCCCGCGGCGTCCCGGGTCTCGTCCGCGACGACCAGATCCCCGGGGTGCATTCCGGGGGCAAGCCCGGCGCAGAAACCGGTGGCGACCACGGCCGCCTCCGCCAGCCGCGGCCCGCCGAGCGCACGTCCCACCGCACGCTCGGCCGCCCGCGGCCCCATGCCCGTACGCAGCACGGTCACAGGGCCGGGGGTGTCGCCGCGGGCGCCGGACCGCAGGGCCAGTCGCTCGATGCCCAGGGCGCAGGCGACGAGCAGCGGGACCCCGCTTCCGGAGCCGGACGACGGCTGGGCCATCAGCTCCCCTTCACGGAGAACGGCTCTCCGTTGAAGTACCGGCCCAGCGCGGTGAGGGGGAACACCTGCCGGTACAGGTGGTAGTTGATGGAGAAGTCCCAGGGGAAGCCGGTGCCGGTGAAGTACGGCTCGTCCCAGGAGCCGTCCTCGCGCTGAGTGTCGGCGAGCCGGGCGATGCCGCGCTCCACCGCCTCCGACTCCCGCTCCCCCGCGGCCAGCAGCGCCATCAGGGCCCAGCCGGTCTGGGAGGCGGTGGAGGCGCCGCGGCCGGCCCACTCCCCGGCGTTCCGGTAGGAGCGCAGGTCCTCGCCCCAGCCGCCGTCATCGTTCTGCACCGACTCCAGCCAGGCCACCGCGCGCCGGATCGCCGGATGGGACGCGGGCAGCCCCGCCGCCCGCAGCGCCGGCACCACCGACCCAGTGCCGTATACGTAGTTGACGCCCCAGCGGCCGAACCAGGCGCCGTTCGCCTCCTGTTCGGCGAGCAGCCACTCGATGCCGCGGCGGGTGCGGGGGTCGGCGGCGCGGCCCTCCACGGCGAGCATCTCCACCACATGCGCGGTGACATCGGCCGAGGGCGGGTCGATGACCTCGCCGAAGTCGCAGAACGGCAGCCGGTTGGGCAAGGTGCTGGTGTTGTCCACGTCGAACGCGCCCCAGGCACCGTCCTTGGACTGCATCCCCAGGTTCCAGGTGACGCCGCGCCGCACGGCCCGGTCGACGCGCTCCGGGTCGGGGTGGCGGACCCGGCGCAGGGCGAGCGCGACCTCCGCGGTGTCGTCCATGTCGGGGTAGTTGTCGTTGTGGAACTCGAACGCCCAACCGCCCGGGGTGAGTCCGGGCCGGCGCACCGACCAGTCGCCGGGCCGCACCACCTGCTCGCCGAGCATCCAGTCGGCGGCCTTCACCAACTGCGGGTGGTCGGCGGGGAGTCCGGCGTCGGCCAGCGCGATGGTGGCGAGGCAGGTGTCCCATACCGGCGACTGGCAGGCCTCGATCATCCGGGACCCGTCCTCCCGCCACACCGCGAACCGGTCCAGCGACTCCAACCCGGCCCGGAGTACGGGGTGTTCGAGGTCGTAGCCGCAGAGGTGCAGGGCGATCACCGAGTACACGGCGGGCGGTTGGATGCCGCCCCAGCAGCCGTCGTTTTCCTGCCGTTCGACGATCCAGCGGGCGGCGCTGTTCATCGCGGCCCGGCGCAGCGGGCCCGGGGCGAAGCCGTGGTAGAGGTGCAGCGCCTTGTCGAGCCGCTGGAAGACACCGTCCCAACTGTTCACCGGGGCAAGGGACTTGGCTGGGTTGGGGTCGGCGGGGTCGGTGTGCAGCTCGTCCAGCGGGAACGGCGCGGGGCGCACCGGCCGCTTCGCGGAGACGATGGTGAGGGGCACGATGGTCTGCCGTGCCCAGCAGCCGAAGTCGTAGATGTTGAGGGGGAACCACTTCGGGAAGTAGAGGAGTTCCGGGGGGAGTTCGGGCAGGTCGTCCCACTTCCACCAGCCGAAGAGGGCCAGCCAGATGCGGGTGAAGACGCGGCTGGCGGCGATACCGCCCCGCTCCCGGATCCACGCCGAGGCCCGCGCCATGTGCGGGGCGTCGGGGCTGTCGCCGGCGAGCCGCAGCGCGACGTATCCCTCGATGGTGGTGGAGAGTTCGCCGGGTCCGCCGTGGAAGGTGGCCCAGGCGCCGTCCTCGCGCTGCTCGCCGCGGATGAACAGCGCGGCCGCGCGGGTGGTGTCCTCGTCCTGGATGCCGAGGAACTGCCGCAGCAGGAGGTCCTCGGCGTCCATCGTCACATTGGTGTCGAGATCGCCCTTCCACCAGCCCTGGTCGTCCTGCAGGGAGAGCAGGAAGTCGGTGGCGCGCTGTATGGCGCGGTGCGCGGCGTCCCGGGGGCCCGATTCCGTGACGGCTGCCACGGTGGCGGGGGCGGGGGTCTCGGTGGCCGAGGCAGCGCGGGGCGATACCGCTCCGGTGCTTCCGTCGGTCGTCGCTGTCATGGCTTCCCCTTCAGTGATTGCGTCTGCTGGGTCCGCCGTCGGCCGGTGTCCGGTGCCAAGGACACCGGCCGGCGACTCGCTACGGGTGGTGGGGCCCGCCCCCGTCGGGCCCCGGCGTCCGGCCGAGGATGCCTATCTCTGGCGGACGACCACGAAGTCGGCGAGCGCCACGAGTTGGGCGCGCACCTCGTCCGGCATGTCCACGGGGTCCAGGGCCCGGATCGCGGTGGTGTGCTGCCGCCTCGCCTCCTCCGATGTCCAGGTACGGCCGCCCGCCTCCTCGATCAGGGCGGCGCGGGTGGCGAACTCCTCCTCGGAGAAGCTGTCGAAGTCGCTGCTCTTGGCGTCGGCGGCGAGGAGCTCGGCGAGCTTCTCGGAGGCCGGGCCGCCGGCCGCGAGCGCCGCCACCACCGGCAGGGACTTCTTCCGCTGGCGCAGGTCGCTCCAGGTCTGCTTGCCGGTGGAGCCGGGGTCGCCCCAGATGCCGAGCAGGTCGTCCACGGCCTGGAAGGCGAGGCCGAGGTGGTAGCCGTACCGGGCGAGGTGGTCGGCGGTGGTGTCGTCGGCGCCGCCGAGCACGGCACCGATGGAGACGGCGCAGGCGAGCAGGGCGCCGGTTTTGTTGCCCTCCATCTCCAGGCATTCCTCGACGGTGACCCGCTCGCGGTGCTCGAAGGAGATGTCCTGCGCCTGCCCGTCGATGAGGGCCCGGGTGGCGACGGTGAGGCGGCGGGCGGCCCGGCCGGCCTCCACGGTGCCCAGCTCCAGCAGCACCTCGTTGGCCAGTGCGAAGAGGGCGTCGCCGACCAGGATGGCCTGGGCGGGGCCGTGCACCTTCCACACGGTGTCCCGGTGCCGGCGCTGTTCGTCACCGTCCATCAGGTCGTCGTGCAGCAGCGAGAAGTTGTGCACCAGCTCCACGGCGACCGCGCCGGGCACCCCCAACTCGGGTGCGGCGCCGCCGACTTGGGCCGAAAGCACGGCCAGCGCCGGGCGGACGGCCTTGCCGCCGTCGCCGTCGGCCGGATTGCCGTGGGCGTCGATCCAGCCGAAGTGGTAGGCGGCGACGGTGTCCATCGGGGGCGCGAGCCGGTCGACCGCGGCCCGCAGTTCGGGGGTGGTCAGGGTGCGGCCGCGCTCCAGCAGGGCGGTCACGTCCACCGCCCGGTCGGTGGCGGGGTCGCCAGGGGGCGCAGTGGGCACAGGGGCCACGGTCTCTCCTTCGGTTTCGGTGCCGGCGGTGCCGGAAGTGCGGGGACCTGCCCCATGGAGATCGAGCGTCATGCCGCCTCCTCGAAGAGATGGTCGCGGGAACGGCCCAGGGCGGTGAGCGCGGCCCCGGCAGCGCTCACCCCGCTGCGCACGGCGCCCTCCATGGTCGCGGGCCAGCCGGTGGCGGTCCACGCCCCGGCCAGGTAGAGGCCGGGAGCCTTGGTACGGGCGCCGGGGCGGAGCCGTCCGACGCCCGGGGCCGGGGCGAACGTCGCGGTCCGCTCCCGGGTCACGAAGAAGTCCCGTACCCGCGCCTCGTGGGTCAGCGGCAGCAGCCGCTTCAGCTCCGGCAGGAAGCGGGCCCGCAGCTCGGACACCGGCCGGTCGATGAGGTCCTGGGCGGCCGACTGGGACAGCGCGAGGTACTGGCCCTCGGTGAGCCCGGCGGCGCGGGTACGGTCGAAGACCCACTGCACGGGCGAGCCGAGCGCGGCGAAGAAGGGCCGCCGCAGCACCGTCCGGTCGTAGACGACATGCACATTGAGGATGGGGGCGGTGCGGATGCCGAGGAGCCGGTCCGGTTCGTCCAGGGCGCCGTCCGGGAGCAGGGCGTGCGTCTCGGCCTGCGCGGTGGCCAGGACCACGGTCCCCGCGTCGAGTTGCTCCCCGGGCACCTCCACCCGCCACGAGCCGCCGCCCAGCGGGGAGATCGACCTGACCCGGGTACGGAGCAGGGTGCGCACGCCCGCCGAGTCGAGTGCCTTGCGGGCCAGGGTGTCGTGGATGTCGCCGAGCGGGACGTGGGCCCAGCCGATGTCGGCGGCGCCCGGCTCGGAGAGCAGTCCCGTCCTGAAGACCATGGCGGCCAGCCCCAACGAGCAGTCGCCCGCGGTGGAGTTGAGGGTGGCGACCGCGACCAGGTCCCAGAGCGCCCGGACGGCACGCGGGCTCTGTCCGTGCCGGTGCAGCCAGGTCCCGAAGTCCTGCCCGTCCAGCGCGGGATCGGCCGGGTCCAGCCGCCCGAGGGCGAGCGCGGCCCGGCCCACCTGTGCCCGCTCGGCCAGCGAGAGGTGCGGATAGACGGCGAGATCGCGCGCCAGGTGCAGCGGTACGGGCAGCCCGGTGCGCCTGATCCGGCCGAGCCGGCGCCCTTCGGGACGGTCCGCGTCCAGGACGGGTACGTCGAGCCGCTTCTGCAGGGGCGCGAGCGCGGTGGCGTCCAGCCGGTCGAGGAACCAGCGGTAGGCGGTGCAGCAACGCAGAAAGACATGCTGGCCGTTGTCGACGGTGAGGTCGCCGCGGCGGAAGGAGAAGGCGAGGCCGCCGAGCCTGGGCCTGCCCTCCACGAGGGTGACCCGCACTCCGGCGTCGGCGAGGCTGAGGGCCGCGGTGACACCGGCGAGACCACCGCCGACGACCACGGCCTGCTTTCTGCCCCCGGCCGCGGAGTCGGAACCGTCCGACCCCATGCTGGTGCCGGTCATGCGCCCTCCCTCTTCCCCGGACCTGCCGACGGACCGGCCATGGTGCCGCCCGTCACCGAGCAGGACGCGGCACAGGCACCGGGGGTTGACCGGGTGCCGGGGCGGCGGGCCGGATCGTCCGGGGGATGCATCAGGCACGCCTCCTGACGGTCTGCCGGCTGACGTGCCGGGTGTCGAACCCGGACAGGCCGCGTACCGCGACATACGCCTTCTCCCGGCCGGGCAGCGAGACCCGGCCGCGGAGTACGGCTTCGGGGTCGCGTTCGATGCGGTCCAGGAGGCGGCGGTAGATCCCGGCCATGGCGGCGACGCAGGCACCGCTGCGCCGGTCCAGCATGGGCAGCAGCCGGTAGCCCTCGGCGAAGAAGGCGCGGGCCCGCCGCACCTCGAAGTGGACCAGCCCGGCGAAGTCGGCGCCGGCCGGCGGCGTCGGCCCGCGGAAGCCGGCGGTGCAGCCGAATTTGCCGAGGTCGTCGGCGGGCAGATAGGTACGCCCGTCCTCGGCGTCCTCGCGTACGTCGCGCAGGATGTTGGTGAGTTGGAGGGCGAGGCCCAGGGTGTCGGCGTACTCGGGGGCGCGGTCGGCCTGTTGGGCGCCGGGCTCGGTGCCGAAGACGCCGAGGGAGAGGCGGCCGATGGCGCCGGCCACGCAGCGGCAGTACCGCTTGAGGTCGTCCCAGGTCTCGTAGGTCTCGCCGTGGACGTCCATCTGGACGCCGTCGATGAGTTCGTCCAGGCCGCCGAGCGGGATGGGGAACTCCGCGGCGGCGTGGGTGAGGGCGACGGCCACCGGGTCAGTGTCGTCCTGGTCGATCCGGCCCTCGCGGATCCGGCCGAGCAACTCGCGGGTGCCGTCCAGACGCAGCGCCTTGGTGCCGGGCGGCAGATCGCCGTCGCCGATGTCGTCCACGCGCCGGGAGAACGCGTACAGCGCGCACATGGCGCGGCGCTTCGGGGTCGGGAGCAGCCTGATCCCGTAGGCGAAGTTGCGTGCCTGCTGTCCGGTGACGGCCTCGCAGTAGCTGTATGCGGCGAGTACCGGTGCGGGCAGGTGCTGGTCCGGCTCCACGGTCGGGGTCACCCCTCTCCTCGGAGCGTTGCCGCCGCCTCGCGCAGCAGCCTTCTCCTGGTCGGCTTCGGTGGTCCGGGCAGAACGTCGTAGGTGGCCTCGGTGATGGCGTGGAGCGCGGCCCGGCCGCCGCCCACGAATCCGGCCAGCAGCAGCCTCAGCCTGCCGTGGACGCTGCCCACGAGGGGGGTGCCCTCATCCAGCAGGCCGCGGGCGCGCTCCGCCTCGAAGGCGATCAGGGCGCGCACCGAGGCACCGGTGGTGGAGGCCGCGAGGTCCCGCTCGTCGACGTGGAAGCGCTTCAGGTCCTCGGCGGGCAGGTAGACGCGGTCCCGGCCGAGGTCCTCGGTGACGTCCTGAAGGTGCTCCACGATCTGGAGGCCGGTGCAGACGGCGTCGGAGCGGCGGATCCGCTCGGGGGTGGCGGTGCCGGTGATGGCGAGGACGAGGCGGCCGACGGGGTTGGCGGAGAGTTCGCAGTACGCCAGCAGGTCGTCGTAGGTCTCGTAGCGGCTGATGGACTGGTCCTGGCGGTTGGCGGCGATCAGACCGAGGAAGGGCTCGGGGGTGAGGTCGTGCCGGTGGACGGTGGGGGCGAGGCGCCGCAGCAGGGGGTGGCGCGGGCCGTCCTCGGCGGGGGCGAAGACGCGCCGTAGGTCGGCCTCCAGGGCGTCGAGCAGGGCGAGCCGGTCGCCGGCGAGATCCGGGGGGACGCCGAGGTGGGCGGCGTCGGCGCCGCCGGGGGTGAGGTCGCCGTCGCCGATGTCGTCGACGAGGCGGGCGAAGCCGTAGACGGCCATCAGGCCGGTGCGCCAGGCGCGGGGCAGGAAGAAGGGGGCCACGGGGAAGTTCTCACCCGCGGCCTTGCCGAGCGTGTCGCGCACCGCGGGGTCGGTGCGCTCCTGCTTCTCCTCGGCCTCAGTCACCGCGCCCTGCCCGGTGCGGGACGGCCTGAGCACCGTGGGGGCGGGGATATCCCGTAGCCATTGCCGTCACATCTCCCGTTCTACACCGCTACCCAATACATCCCATTTCGGACACGCCGTCCAGTTCTGTGCACGCCGGAGCGGCCCCGGGTCGAGACGTCCGGCACATCCGCCCCAGTCGGCGCGATACCGCATCGGCACAGCTTACGTTGTACAACGCACCAAAACCCGACGGGGCCTTTCCGCACACCACGTCAACGTCCCCGGCATCGTCAACGTTCCTGGCGGGCAACGGAGTTGAGAGGGAGTCGGCGCGTTCCGCCGGGAGCGGCAGGGGCGCCCGAAAGGGGTACGGGCGCCGGGCGGGGCCGCTACTTGCTGGTGAACTTCTCGTACTCCTTGAGGACCGCGTCGGTGGCGCCGTCCATGCGCAGCTCGCCGCGTTCCAGCCAGAGGACGCGGTCGCAGGTGTCGCGGATCGACTTGTTGTTGTGGCTGACCAGGAAGACCGTGCCGGCCTCCTTGCGCAGCTCCCTGATCCGGGCCTCGGACCGCTTCTGGAACTTGCGGTCCCCAGTGGCGAGCGCCTCGTCGATCATCAGTACGTCGTGGTCCTTGGCCGCCGCGATGGAGAACCGCAGCCGGGCCGCCATGCCCGAGGAGTACGTCCGCATCGGCAGGGTGATGAAGTCGCCCTTCTCGTTGATGCCGGAGAAGTCCACGATGTCCTGGTAGCGGCTCTTGACCTGCTCCCGTGACATCCCCATGGCCAGGCCGCCGAGGATGACGTTCCGCTCCCCCGTCAGGTCGTTCATCAGGGCCGCGTTCACCCCCAGCAGGGAGGGCTGGCCGTCGGTGTAGACCTTGCCGCGCTCGGCGGGCAGCAGTCCGGCGATGGCGCGCAGCAGGGTCGACTTGCCGGAGCCGTTGGAGCCGATCAGTCCGATCGCCTCGCCGCGGTACGCGGTGAAGGAGACGCCTCTGACCGCGTGCACCTTGCGGACGCCACGGGCCTCGTCGTCCTTGCCGCGGCCCATGATCCGGCTGAGGGCGGCGGTGGCGGTGCCCTTGCCGCCGCGGGTGCCGTTGACGCGGTAGACGATGTGCAGCTCGTCCGCGATGACGGTGGGGATGCCGGAGGGGACGGTGGTCCCGTTGCTCGGTTCAGCCACGTCCGTACCGCTCCTCGGCCTTCCAGAAGAACACGAAACCGCCGACCGCGGCGACGACCGCCCAGCCCAGGGCCACCGCCCAGATGTGCGGCGGGAGATTGCCGCTGCCGTAGCCGTCGATGAGGGCGAAGCGCATCAGGTCCATGTAGACCGCGGCCGGGTTGAGTTGGAGGACATCGGCGATCCACTCCGGGCGCTTGGCGAGCATGTGCTTGATGGAGAACATGACGCCGGAGGCGTACATCCAGGTGCGCATGATGAACGGCATCAACTGCGCCAGGTCCGGTGTCTTGCTGCCGAGGCGGGCCATGACCAGCGCCAGGCCCATGTTGAAGCAGAACTGGAGTATCAGCGTCGGGATGATCAGCAGCCAGGACAGGCTGGGGTAGCTGCCGAAGGTCACCGCGACCACGAACAGCACGATCATCGAGAACAGCAACTGCTGGAGCTGCTGGAGCGCGAACGAGACCGGCAGCGCGGCCCGCGGGAAGTGCAGCGCTCGGACCAGGCCGAGGTTCCCGGAGATGGCCCGTACGCCCGCCATCACCGAGCTCTGGGTGAAGGTGAACACGAAGACGCCGGTGACCAGGAACGGGATGTAGACGTCCCGGCTCATGCCCCGGCTGACCTGGAGGATCAGACCGAAGATGAGGTAGTAGACGAAGGCGTTCAGCAGCGGGGTGGCCACCTGCCAGACCTGGCCCAGCTTGGCCTGGCTGTACTGGGCGGTCAGCTTCGCCTGCGAGAAAGCCAGGATGAAGTGCCGGCGCCCCCACAACTGGCGCACGTACTCGACCAGGCCGGGACGGGCTCCGCTGACGGACAGCCCGTACTTGGCGGCCAGTTCGGCGGCGCCGAGCCCGTCGTCGGGGGACGGGGGCGGGCTCACCGCGACGCCACCGCCATGCGTAGTCTCACTCACAACTGGGAACCTTCGTCTTCTTCCTGCGACCCGGTCCGGGCACAGGCGGGAGCAAGGGACCGTGGTACGGCCCGATGGTCTCAGACCCGACTCTGTCAGATCACGGGAGGGCGGCCGAGGCGGGTCAGGCGCCACACCGTACGCCACCGCATGGGGCGCCGGGGACCGCAGGACGTGGTCCAGCCCTCCCGGAAGCCGCCGAACCAGGCCCTCAGCGCCGGGCCCGAGGGGCGGCGGGCCAGCGTCAGCAGCAGCCACACCCCGAGGTAGACCGGGACCAGCGGGGCGGGCAGATTCCGCCGGGCCAGCCAGACGCGGTTGCGGGCCACCATGCGGTGGTAGACGGCGTGCCTGGAGGGGGCGGTGGTCGGGTGCAGCAGGACCATGTCGGCGCGGTAGTCGATGAGCCAGCCGGCGTCCAGGGCGCGCCAGGCCAGGTCGGTCTCCTCGTGCGCGTAGAAGAAGTCCCCGGGGAGATCGCCGACTTGGGCGAAGACGTCGGTGCGTACCGCGTTGGCGCCGCCGAGGAAGGTGGTGACGCGGGAGGAGCGCATCGGGTCGGCGGCGCGCAGCCGCGGTACGTGCCGGCGCTGGGTGACGCCGGTGTCCGGGTCGGCGATACGGAAGCTGACGATGCCGAGGTGCGGGTCGTCGGTGAACGCCTGCCGGCACAACTCGGCGGTGTCGTGCCGCTCCAGCAGCCCGTCGTCATCGAGGAAGAGCAGGATGTCGGCGTCGTAGCCGTCTCCGGTGGCGCTGCGGAAGGCCGCTATGCCGACGTTGCGGCCGCCGGGGATGCCGAGGTTCTCGGGGAGTTCCACGGTGCGCACGCCGTCGGGGACGTCGGGGACCGGGGAGCCGTTGCCGACGACGACGACCTCGACCGGATCGCCCTCCTGGGCGGCCACCGACTCCAGCAGGGCGCGCAGTTCGTCGGGGCGGGTGCCCATGGTGATGACGACCGCGCCGACCTTCAGCGGCCGGGTGGCCTCGCCGGCCGGGGCGGCGGGTGCGGCCTTCTCAGCCCTGTTCACGTGTCTGCCTCGCTTCCGCGTCTGCGCACCGGGCCCGGCCGCGCGCCCGGGTGGGGTGCGCGGCCGGCTGCGGTTCAACTGCCGATGGCCTTTGCATAGTCGGCGTATGCGTCCCTGATCTGGTCCCTCGACAGCGCCAGGTGTTCGAGGATGGTGTAGCGGCCGGGGCGGGTCTCCGGCGCGAACGCCACCACCTCGGTGAACTCCTCCCGGCTGAAGCCGATCTCGTCCGGCAGCACCGGCAGCCCGTGCCGTCGCAGCACCTCCGCCATGTGCACCGCCTCGTCCCGGGCGCCGCGCAGATGCATGGCGAACGCAGCCCCGATGCCGACCTGTTCGCCGTGGCTGGCGGCGCGGCGCGGGTGCAGCAGGTCGAAGGCGTGGTTGATCTCGTGGCAGGCGCCGGAGGCGGGCCGCGAGTCACCGGCGACGGACATGGAGATACCGGTCATCACCAGGCCCTCGGCGAGCACTTGGAGGAAGCCGTCGTCACCGACGCCGCCGGGGTGCCGCAGTACGGCCTCCCCGGCCTGGCGGGCCATCGCGGCGGCCAGGCCGTCGATCTGCTCGCCGGTCTCGCGGTGCGACAACTCCCAGTCGGCGACGCAGGAGATGTTGGAGACGGCGTCCCCGATGCCGGAGCGGACGTAGCGGATCGGGGCCTCGCGGATCACATCGAGGTCGATGACCACCGCGATCGGGTTGGGCACCCCGTACGAGCCGCGGCCCGCGTCGTTGTCGAGGGTGGCGACCGGGGAGCAGAGGCCGTCGTGGGCGAGGTTGGTCGCCACCGCGACCAGCGGCAGGCCGAGTCGGGCGGCGGCGAACTTCGCACAGTCGATGATCTTGCCGCCGCCGAGGCCCACCACCGCGTCGTAGCGCCCTGACTTCATGGCGTCGGCGAGGTTGATCGCGTCGTCCAGGCTGCCGCCGCCGACCTCGTACCAGCTGGCGCCGGGGAGGGCGGGGGCGATGCGGTCGCGGAGGCGGGCGCCGGAGCCGCCGCTGATGGCGACGGCCAGCCGGCCCGACTGGGAGATCCGCTGGTCGGCGAGGACCGTGCCGAGATCGTCGAGGGCGCCGGGCCGGATGTCGACGGCGATCGGCGAGGGGATCAGCCGTGTCAGTACCGGCATGTGATCTCCCGTCCCCTGGCGAGGTCGTCGTGGTTGTCGATCTCGACCCACGGCACGTCGCCGATGGGGGCCACGTCGATGGTGAAGCCGCGGTTGACCAGCTCCTGGTAGCCGTCCTCGTAGTAGAGCTGGGGGTCCCGCTCGAAGGTGGTCTTCAGGGCGTCGGCCAGGTCGGCGGCGGCCTCGCCCTCGATGAGGGTGACGCCGATGTACTCGCCGGTGGCCTCGGCCGGGTCCATCAGCTTGGTGATCTTCCGGACGCCCTTCCCGGGCTCCACGACGACCTTCATCTCCTCGTCGGCGAGCTGCTTCACGGTGTCCAGGGCGAGGATGATGCGCTTGCCGTCACCGCGGGCGGCGAGCAGGCTGCGCTCCACGGAGACCGGGTGCACGGTGTCGCCGTTGGCGAGGATCACGCCGTCCTTCAGCGCGTCCCGGCCGCACCACAGGGAGTAGGCGTTGTTCCACTCCTCGGCCTTGTCGTTGTCGATCAGGGTCAGCTTGAGGCCGTACTTGGCCTCCAGGGCGTCCTTGCGCTCGTAGACGGCCTCCTTGCGGTAGCCGACGATGACCGCGGCCTCGGTGAGGCCGATCTCGGCGAAGTTGCCCAGGGTGAGGTCGAGTACGGTCGGGCCGTCCTCTATGCCCTCGGGACCGACCGGCACCAGTGCCTTGGGGAGGCTGTCGGTGTAGGGACGCAGACGCCGTCCGGCGCCGGCCGCCAGCACGAGGCCGATCATGCGGGTTCTCCTTCGTCGTGTACGGCGGGTGCGCCGCCCTGGTGGGCGGACACCCAGAAGCGGATGCTCTCGAAGAGCACCACCACGGCCGCGGCCACGGCGAACACCGTGAGCGCGAGCGGGAAATCGGGGGCGGCCAGCAGTCCGGCCAGCACGGTGACGAGCAGCACGCGGCCCTCGTGTCCGCCGATGAGCCGGACCAGCCGCTTCGGAGGGGCACCGGCGTCGCCGCGGATGCGGTAGACGGTGTCGTAGTGATGGTAGGCGACGGCGGCCACCAGCCCGAAGCCCGCGGGCAGTGCTCCGTTCACCCCGGCGCGGGCGGCGAGGATCAGTACGGTGCCGTACTCGGCGGCCCGGAAGAAGGGCGGGACCAGCCAGTCCAGGGCGCCCTTGAGGGGCCGTGCGGTGGCCAGTCCGGCCGCCCCGCAGTAGCCGCAGGCGGCGACCACCGGCCACCAACTCCCGTAGTCGCAGGCCGCGCTGACGGCGGTGACCAGGGCGGCGCCCAGGAGGGCGACGGCGGGTGCCGTGAAGTCGGAGAGGCGGCGCGGCAGGCGGCGGGCGACGGGGGCGAGGGCCTGGCCGAAGGAGTCGGCGATCAGGCCGCCGTCGGCGAGGTCGGCGAGCGCGGCGGCGGCGCGGTCGGTGCGGGGCGTGCGCCGGGCGGCCGCGCTGAGGGAGCGCAGCAACCGGCCCGCCGTGGTGTAGCAGGCGGCCAGCGCGCAGCCGACGAGCAGCACCACCAGGGTGATCCGGGGGGTGGTGGCGGCGGTCAACACCGCTATCAGCGCCCAGCGTTCACCGATCGGCAGCACGATCATGCGGCGCAGCCACACCGTCCAGCCGAGGCTGTCCAACCGGTCCGAGAGAGCGGCGGTGGGGCTGGTGTTGCCGCTGGCGGGCGCGTTGTTGACGTAGGCCTCGGTGTAGGAGAAGTCGACCACGTGGCGGCAGCTCTGGAGGACCATCGCGCCCAGCGCGAGCGCCCATACGTCGTCACCGCCGCGGGCCGCACCGAGTGCCAGGCCCGCGTAGTAGGCGTACTCCTTGGCGCGGTCGAAGGTGGCGTCGAGCCAGGCGCCGAGGGTGGAGTACTGGAGGGAGTAGCGGGCCAGTTGGCCGTCGGTGCAGTCCAGTACGAAGGAGAGGAGGAGCAGGACGCCGGCCGCGACGAAGCCGGGGCGGGTGCCGGTGGCCGCGCAGCCCGCGGCGATCAGCGCGGTGAGCAGCGAGGCGGTGGTGACCTGGTTGGGGGTGAGGCCGCGGCGGGCGCACCAGCGGGCGAGGTAGCGGGAGTAGGGGCTGATGCAGAAGGTGGTGAAGAAGCCGTCGCGGGCCTTGACGGCGCTGCGCAGCCTGACCGCCTCGTCGTCCACGGCGGCGACCGCCTGCCGGGCCTCGGCGGCGGCCTGCGGGTCGGCCGGGACGGCGGCCACCAGGGAGCCCAACTCCGGGCGGTGCACTGCGGTGCCCGCTTCGGTGAGGGCGTCCGCGGTCCGGTCGGCGAGCCCGGCGACGGGGGCGCGGACCGCGGTGCGGGCCTCGGCGGGGGCCGGGTCGGCGGGGTCGGCGGGGTCGGCGGCCGCTTCGTGCAGGGCGCGGGCCAGTGCGGGGCGGGCGGCGGGGCGGGCGGTGACGGCGCCGGGGACGGCGGCCGCCTCGAAGCGGGGGTCGGTCAGGCCCAGCCGCAGGGCGTGCCGGTGCCCCACCAGGCGGGCGTCGACCAGGGCCACCCGCCGGCCGGCCGGTACCTCGGCGAGCAGCGTCTCGGCCTCTGCGGCGTCACTGGCCGGCCGGACGTCGAAGCCGAGCGCCCGCAGATCGGCCTCTAGCGGCGATCCGGGAGCCGGCTGGCCGGTGAGGATGGCGGTCGACAGACGAACTCACTCCCTGGTGTGCCGGCGGGTGCGGACGCCGGCGGTGCGAAGGCGGGCGGCCCCGGTCCGAAGGTGCGCTGGGGCCCCGGCCGGCCCGGCATGGCCGGGCGGCGGCATGTCGGCAGACATTATCGGATAGCCGGAGGGAGCCGTTCACCACCCGTTCACGGTCCGCTTCCGCGGGCCTGGTCCGGCCGGTGATCATCATTGCGGATCGTGGCCCCCGGACCAAACCGCGTCCCGTCGGCGGAGGCGGGGCGGCCTGGGGTGGCACGGACCGGAGGCCGGCCCGGGACCGCGTCCGGGATCCGGCATAGGGTGGTCCGCCATGACGTGGCTGATCACCGGCGGGGCCGGATACATCGGGGCACATGTGGCGCACGCCATGCACGGCGCCGGCGAGCGGGTGGTGGTGCTGGACGACCTGTCGTCCGGGGTGCCGTCCCGGCTGCCGGAGCAGGTGCCGCTCGTCACCGGCTCCACCACCGATCCGCGGCTCGTCCGCCGGGTGCTGGCCGAGCACCGGGTGACCGGTGTGGTGCATCTCGCAGCCCGCAAGCAGGTCGGCGAGTCCGTGACCGAGCCGCTGCGGTACTACGCGGAGAACCTCGGCGGGCTCAACACCCTGCTGGCGGCGATGACCGAGGCCGGCGTGCGGCGCCTCGCCTTCTCCTCGTCGGCCGCCGTCTACGGCAACCCCCCTCCGGAGGAGATCCCGGACGGTGTGATCACCGAACGGACGCCGTGCCTGCCGATGTCGCCGTACGGGGAGACGAAGCTGGCCGGTGAGTGGCTGGTGCGGGCGGCCGGGCGGGCGCACGGGCTGGACACCGTGTGTCTGCGGTACTTCAACGTGGCCGGTGCCGCGGAGCCTTCGCTCTCCGACACCGGGGTCTTCAACATCATCCCGATGGTCTTCGACCGCCTCACCCGCGGCGAGGCCCCCCGGATCTTCGGCGACGACTACCCGACTCCGGACGGCACCTGTATCCGCGACTACATCCATGTCGCGGACCTCGCCGAGGCCCACCTCGCCGCGGCCCACCGCCTCGCCGCGGCGGACGCCGTCCCGGAGGACGGCCGCGATCTCACCGTCAACATCGGCCGCGGAGAGGGCGTCTCGGTACGGGAGTTGATCACCCTGATCGGCGAGGTGACCGGGGACGGGCGGGCTCCGCTGGTCGATCCGCGGCGCCCCGGGGACGCGCCCCGGGCGGTGGCCTCGGCGGCCCTGGCCGAGGCCGAACTCGGCTGGACGGCACGGCGCGGGGTGCGCGAGATGGTCCAATCCGCCTGGCAGGGCTGGCAGTTGCACCGGGACAGCACCGGGACGGCACCGAGCGCCGAGGAGGGGGGACAGGGGGCACAGCGGTGAACGCGCCGGTGTGCACCCCCGCACCCCTGTGCGCCCCCAGGTGCGCTACCCCGCCGTGTCCCGGGGCCCGGCGAGGGCATGATCGGATGGACCCCGCCGTGGGCGGGACATGCGGTCCGGACAGCCTGCTGCGGGCCGTCCCGGTGCGGCAGACTGGGGATTTCGAGACCGAATCGAAGGATGGGTATGCCGACCACACCTGCCACCGCGGAGAACCTCTCGTCGAACGGCACCTCCGGCGCGATCCTGCTGGAGCTGGTCGACGAGGACGGCAAGACGATCGGCACCGAGGAGAAGCTCAAGGCCCACCAGCCGCCCGGCCTGCTCCACCGCGCCTTCTCCGTCTTCCTCTTCGACGAGCAGGGCCGGCTGCTGCTCCAGCAGCGCGCCCTCGGCAAGTACCACTCCCCCGGTGTGTGGTCCAACACCTGCTGCGGGCACCCGTACCCGGGTGAGGCGCCGTTCGCCGCGGCGGCCCGGCGCACCTACGAGGAGCTGGGGGTCTCGCCCTCGCTGCTCGCGGAGGCGGGCACGGTGCGCTACAACCACCCGGATCCGGAGTCGGGCCTGGTGGAGCAGGAGTACAACCACCTCTTCGTCGGGCTGGTGCAGCAGGAGCTGCGGGCCGATCCCGAGGAGATCGGGGCGACCGCCTTCGTGTCGGCGGCGGAGCTGGCCGAGCGGCACAGCCGGGATCCGTTCTCGGCGTGGTTCCCGACGGTGCTCGACGCGGTGCGCCCCGCGGTCAGGGAGCTGACAGGTCCGGCCGCGGGCTGGTGAGTCCGGCGGCGGCCGGGTCCAGCGGCAGCGCCGCCCAGATGATCTTCCCGCCGCCCGCGGTATGTTCCACGTCGCAGGCCCCGCCCGCCTCCCGGGTGATCTCCCGGACCAGCAGCAGGCCGCGGCCGCCGGTCTGCCCCGAGTCGGCCTCCAGCGCGGACGGCCGGTAGGGGTGGTCGTCCTCCACCGACACCCGCACCCACTCGGCGCCCACGCCGACCTCCACCGCCAGCATCGGGGAGAGCAGCGCGGCATGGCGTACCGCGTTGGTGACCAGCTCGGAGACGATCAGGAGCAGGCCCTGTACGACCTCGTCCGCGGCGGGCACCCGCTGGCGGGCCAGCAGATCGCGGACGGCGTGCCGGGCCTGCGGTACGGAGGAGTCGGCGGCGGGGGCGGTGAAGCGCCAGACCCCCTCGTACGGCAGGGGTGCCGCCGGTCCCGGCGGTGCCCCGCCGGTGTCCTGCGGGTGTGCAAGACTTCCCCACCCTCCGCTGTCCATCGTCCGGTTTCCGCCCTTGCGCTCGATTGTCACCACATGACGAGTGTGGGGATGCATACGGGCACACCGGACAACTGACCAGAACTATCCGGTTATTCGGTGATTGCCGACCGTTGCTGACAGATCACCTTGGGGCTGCGACCACTTGGGGTGGCATCAGGGTCGTACGGCGCTCATCGGCTTGTCGTGCCGGGCGCCGGTACGCGGGTGGCGCACGCCCCCCGGTGCGCCGGTCCGTCCCGCCGGGCGTCGGGCACCGAAGGGCGGCGGATAGCATCCGGCGCATGGAGCCCGAGCTGCTGGACACCGTCGCGGACGGTGTCGCCACCGTCGTGATCCGCCACCCCGCCAAGCGGAACGCCATGACCACCGCGATGTGGCGCTCGGTGCCGCCGCTGCTGGACCGGCTGGCCGCCGACGACGAGGTCCGCATCCTGGTGCTCACCGGCGAGGGCGGCACCTTCTGCGCCGGTGCCGATATCTCCACCCTGCGCTCGGTGCCGGACTCCCCGCCGGACGCACCACCCGGCGCCCGCGATCCGCAACTCCTGTCGGTGCTCGCGGAGGAGGCACTGGCCGCGTTCCCCAAGCCGACGCTGGCGGTGGTGCGGGGGCACTGTGTGGGCGGCGGCTGCCAGCTCGCGGCCGCCTGCGATCTGCGGTTCGCCGCCGAGGACGCGCTCTTCGGGGTGACCCCGGCCAAGCTCGGCATCGTCTACTCGGCTTCCTCCACGGCTCGGTTGACCGCGCTGGTGGGTCCGGCGACCGCCAAGTACCTGCTGTTCTCAGGGGAGTTGGTGTCGGCTCAGCGGGCTTTGCGTACCGGGCTGGTGGACGAGGTGCTGCCGGGGGACGAACTCGGCGCGCGGGTAACGGAGTTCACCTCTGTCCTGGCGGCGCGGTCGCAACTGACACAGGCCGCGGCGAAGGAGTTCACCGCCGGGCGGGCGGACCGGGCGCCGCACTGGGAGCGGCAGGCCCGGCTGAGCGGTGAACGGGAGGAGGGCGTCACCGCGTTCCTGGAGCGCCGCACCCCCCGCTTTACCTGGGCCCCGTCCCACGACCCGGCCCCCTGACACGTCAACCGGCCCACCAGGGCCGCCCTTTCCGGCGTACCGCCCGTCAGTAACGTGTCGCCGGTGAGCGACCCTCGCCCCGAGCGCACCGTCCGGCGGTGCCCTGCGCCGCTCAACGCCCTGCACTCCGCGCACTACTTCGCGCCCGAACTCGGCGCGGAACTGGCGGCGATCGGTATCGAGGACCCGTCCGCGGCCTAGCTCGCCGCCCGCGCCGCCCCGTGAACTGGTGAGGCCTCGTGGTGGCGGCGGGTGCCTTCCCGAGGGGCATCGTGGGCAAGCGCTGAGGGCGTGCGGGGGCGCGCCCCGGGGGCCCGGCTGACCCGCGCTGTCGGTGCCGCCTGCCACAATTGCCGCGCAACCCAGTGGAGAAGGCGGTACGGGAGTGACAACACCCCTGGCATCCAGGTCGTCCGAGGCCGGGTCCATCGAAGGCAGGATCGCCGAGGAGCTCGGCGTACGGGAGCGGCAGGTGAAGGCCGCCGTGGAGCTGCTCGACGGCGGTTCTACGGTGCCGTTCATCGCCCGGTACCGCAAGGAAGCCACCGAGATGCTCGACGACGCGCAACTGCGCACGCTTGAGGAGCGGCTGCGGTATTTGCGCGAGCTGGAGGAACGGCGTGGCGCCGTACTGGACTCGGTGCGTGAGCAGGGCAAGCTCACCGAGGAGTTGGAGGCGCAGATCCGGGGCGCGGCGACCAAGGCGCGGCTGGAGGACATCTATCTGCCGTTCAAGCCCAAGCGGCGCACCAAGGCGCAGATCGCCCGCGAGGCGGGTCTGGAGCCGCTGGCCGACGGCCTGTTGACCGATCCCTCGGTGGATCCGCAGGCCGCGGCGGCCGCCTTCGTCGACGCGGAGAAGGGCGTGCCGGACGCGCAGGCCGCGCTGGACGGGGCACGTGCGGTGCTCACCGAGCGCTTCTCCGAGGACGCGGATCTGATCGGGGAGCTGCGGGAGCGGATGTGGACCAGGGGCCGGCTGGCGGCCCGGGTCCGGGACGGCAAGGAGGAGGCGGGCGCCAAGTTCGCCGACTACTTCGACTTCGCCGAGGCGTTCACCGAGCTGCCCTCGCACCGGGTGCTCGCCATGCTGCGCGGCGAGAAGGAAGAGGTGCTCGACCTGGTCCTGGAGCCGGAGGAGCCCACCGCGGACGGCACCCCGGCCGAGCCCTCCGGGTACGAGGCGGCGGTCGCCGCGCGCTTCGGTATCGCCGACCGCGGCCGCCCCGGGGACCGCTGGCTGGCGGAGACGGTGCGCTGGGCCTGGCGCACCCGGATCCTGGTGCACCTCGGGATCGATCTGCGGCTGCGGCTGCGTACGGCTGCCGAGGACGAGGCGGTGCGGGTCTTCGCGGCGAATCTGCGGGATCTGCTGCTGGCGGCGCCGGCCGGTACCCGCGCCACCCTCGGCCTCGACCCCGGTTTCCGTACCGGGGTGAAGGTCGCGGTGGTGGACGCCACCGGCAAGGTGGTGGCGACGGATGTGATCCACCCGCATGTGCCGCAGAACCGCTGGGACGAGGCGATCGCCAGGCTCGCCGCGCTGGCGAAGGAGCACGCGGTGGAGCTGATCGCCATCGGCAACGGCACCGCCTCCCGGGAGACCGACAAGCTGGCCGGTGAACTGCTGGCGAAGCACCCGGAGTTGAAGCTGACCAAGGTGATGGTGTCGGAGGCGGGCGCCTCGGTGTACTCGGCGTCCGCGTTCGCCTCGCAGGAGCTGCCGGACATGGATGTGTCGCTGCGCGGCGCGGTGTCCATCGCCCGGCGGCTCCAGGACCCGCTGGCCGAGCTGGTGAAGATCGACCCCAAGTCCATCGGGGTCGGCCAGTACCAGCACGACCTGTCCGAGGTGAAGCTGTCCCGGTCGCTGGACGCGGTGGTCGAGGACTGCGTCAACGGCGTCGGGGTGGACGTCAACACGGCCTCCGCGCCGCTGCTGGCCCGGGTCTCCGGTATCGGCTCCGGCCTCGCCGAGAACATCGTGGCGCACCGCGACGGCAACGGCCCGTTCCGCTCCCGCCGGGCCCTCAAGGACGTCTCCCGCCTCGGTCCCAAGGCGTACGAGCAGTGCGCGGGCTTTCTGCGGATCCGCGGCGGGGACGACCCGCTGGACGCCTCCAGCGTGCACCCCGAGGCGTATCCAGTGGTGCGGAGGATGGCCGGGAGCGCCGGGGGTGATGTGGCGGGCCTCATCGGCAGCACCGGCGCCCTCCGCTCGCTGCGCCCGGAGGACTTCGTGGACGACACCTTCGGGCTGCCCACGGTCACCGACATCCTCCGCGAGCTGGAGAAGCCGGGCCGCGACCCGCGCCCCGCGTTCCGTACGGCGAGCTTCCGGGAGGGCGTGGAGAAGCTGTCGGACCTGGAGCCGGGGATGGTGCTGGAGGGTGTGGTCACCAATGTGGCCGCGTTCGGCGCCTTCGTGGACATCGGGGTGCACCAGGACGGGCTGGTGCATGTCTCCGCCATGTCCAGGACGTTCGTCAAGGACCCACGGGATGTGGCGAAGCCGGGCGACATCGTCCGTGTGAAGGTCCTCGATGTGGACATCCCGCGGAAGCGGATCTCGCTGACGCTGCGGCTGGACGACGAGGCCGCGTCCGGGCAGGACGGCGGCGCCGAGCAGGGCGGGTCCGGTCGCGGCGGCGGCCGTCCGCCTCAGCAGCGGCAGCAACGCCAGCAGGGACGGCAGCAGCAAGGGCGGCAGGGCCAGGGTGGCGGCCGCCAGCGTCAGGGCGGACGCGGTGGTGCGGGCGGCGGTGGCGGGCGTCCGGCCCCGGCCCCGGCGAACAGCGCCATGGCCGACGCCCTGCGCCGCGCGGGGCTGGTCGACCCGAAGCGGGGCGGCGGCCGCTGAGCCGAGGAGGATGAGGGGCGGGCTCTGTCACGGGGTCCGCCCCTCGGCCGTCTCCCGTTTGGGGTGCCCGGCGGGTTACGGTCCGCTGATGGACGCTGAGGTGATCGTGGTGGGCGGTGGCGTCATCGGGCTGACCACCGCTGTGGAGTTGGCGGAGCGCGGGCGCCGGGTCGCGGTGTGGACGCGGGAGCCGCCGGGCGGGACGACGTCCTCGGTGGCCGGCGCCCTGTGGTGGCCGTACCGGATCGAACCGGAGGCGAAGGTCGGCGGCTGGGCGGTGGAGTCGCTGCGGGTCTTCGAGGAGCTGGCGGCGGATCCGGGGGCGACCGGGGTGCGGCTGGTGCCGGGCGTCCATGCCGGGGCCCGGCTGTCGAGGTTGGGCCGGTGGGCGGCCGAGGTGCGGGAGCTGCGGGCGGCCACCGCGGCGGAGTGTCCGGGCGGCGGTCTGTGGGCACGGCTGCCGCTGGTGGACATGCCGGTGTATCTGGCCTGGCTGGAGGACCGGCTGCGGGCGGCCGGGGGCACCGTGCTCCGGCGGACGCTGGACAGCCTGGACGAGGCCCTGGCCGAGGCGCCCACGGTGGTCAACTGCTCGGGTATCGGGGCCCGTTGGCTGGTGCCGGACGAGTCGGTGCGGCCGGTGCGGGGGCAGGTGGTGCTGGTGGAGAATCCGGGCGTCGACACCTGGTACGCGGACGCCGATTCGGCCGGCGCGGCCACCACGTACTTCTTCCCGCAGCCCGGACGGCTGCTGCTGGGCGGCACCGCCGAGGAGGACGTGTACCGGCCGGAGCCGGACGAGCGGACCGCCGCGGAGATCGTGGCACGCTGCGCCCGGGTACGGCCGGAGCTGGCGGACGCCCGAATCCTGGGCCACCGGGTGGGCCTGCGCCCCGCCCGGCCCGCGGTCCGCCTGGAACGCGAAGTACGGCCCGACGGCCGGGCCTTGGTCCACCACTACGGCCACGGCGGCGCGGGCGTCACCGTCTCCTGGGGCTGCGCACGGGAGGCGACACGGCTGGTGGTGGAGGCGGTCTGAGGGGTGCGGCCGACGGTCAAGTCCCCGCAGTCCGGGGGCGGTTGGGGGCGTCGCCGGTGGACGTCGCCCGGTGGGCGGTGCGGGCGCGGCGGGCGGCGGGGAGGTAGCGGAGGCGTTCCGGGAGCCGGGGTACCAGGAGGGTGAGGCAGCGGCTGAGGTGGCGGAGGCGGCGTTCCTGGCGCGGGGTCCAGGGGAGGCCGAGGGTGGTGCGGGCGTCGGGTGGGAGCAGGCCGAGGATGATGAAGCGGCGGAAGTGGCCGGCCGGCCGTCGCAGCAGCGGCCAGAGGGCGCGCAGCGGCAGCAGCAGCGCCCGCGGCCCGCGGTCCGGGGGCGGCACCGGAAGCCCGGCGTCGACCAGGTCGCGGACGACGGGCGTCGCCTCCAGCTCGGGCAGCATCCGGCGGTAGTAGGGCCAGAACTCCTCGACGCTGCCCGGCATATCGCCCTCCCGCAGCCCCAGTACGCGGCCCACCTGGAGCCACTCCGCGTAGACCCGGCGTTCCTCCTCGGGTGTGTAGGGGCGCCCGTAGAGATAGCGGCGGCAGTGGTGGAAGACGGGGAAGCCGGTGGCGTGCACCCAGGCGTAGGTGGCGGGGGTGAGGGCGCGGTAGGGGCGGCCGCGGGTGTCGGTGCCGCTGATGGTGCGGTGCAGGGCGCGCAGCCGGCGGCCCTCCTCGGCGGCGGCCGGTCCGCCGTACACCCAGAGCAGGACGGAGCGCAGGGAGCGGGCGCCGCGGCCCCAGGGGTCGGTGCGGTACACGGAGTGCTCGGCGACGCCCGCGCCGACGGCGGGGTGGGCGACCTGGAGGGTGAGGGCGGCGGGCAGGGCGAGCAGCATCCGGATGTCGCCCGCGGAGTCCCAGAGGATGCCGCCGGGCTCCGGTGGCAGGGGCTCCGCCTCCCCGGTGCGCCCCGGAAGTCCTCCGCCGCTCTCGGCCTGTGCCACCGCGCCCACCTCCTGCGTCTCAGTATGCGCGGGACGGGCGGGGCAGGTGAGCGGGGGCGGGGCGGGGGTGCAGGGGGTGGGCGGTGTCTTTCACAGTGTCGGTGCGACAGCAATACTGTTGCACCGGACACCACCGTGGAAGCGAGGAGCCTCATGACGACGGGCACCACCCCTCAGCCGACGCTCACCGTCGATGAGCTGGCCGCACGCGCCGGGGTGACCGTACGCACCATCCGCTTCTACAGCACCCGCGGTCTGCTGCCGCCGCCGGAGATCGGTCCCCGCCGGGTGGGGCGCTACGGGGAGGAGCATCTGGGGCGGCTCGCCCTCATCGAGGAGTTGCGGCAGCAGGGCATGACACTGGCCGCCATCGAACGCTATCTGGAGCAGTTGCCGCCCGGCCTCGACGCGCGTGAACTCGCCCTGCACCGGGCCGTGGTGGCGTCCTGGGCGCCGGACTCCTCGGTGCAGGAGAGCACGGCGGCGCTGTCCGAGCGGGCCGGGCGGAAGCTGTCCGCAGAGGGTCTGGAGCGGCTGGCCGCGATGGGTGTGCTGGCCCCCGGCGACACCGAGGGCACCCACCGGGTGGATCTGGGGCTGCTCCGGCTCGGCCTCGAACTGCTGGACGTGCCGCTGGCGCACGAGGCGATACTCGCGGCCCGCGGGGTGCTGCTGGACCACGCCCGGCAGGCGGCGGCCGAACTGTCCCGGCTGTTCCGGGACGCGGTGGGCGAACCGGGCACGGGCGACGGGGCGGGGCCGGGCCGGGTCGACGAGGTGCGCTCGCTCTCCGCCCATATGCAGCCCCTGGTGGTCCAGGCCCTGGCCACCGCCTTCCAGCGCTCACTGCGCGAGGAAGTACGCGAGTGGCTCCGCAAGGAGTGAGCCCCGCTTCAGGAGAGCAGTGCTCACTCCTCGCGCAGCCGTCAGCAGCCGTCAGCGGCGGTCAGCAGCCGTCGCCGGCGTCAGTCGTGGAAGGTCTCCCCCGCCTCCGTCTTGGCCAGCAGCAGTGCGGGGGGCTGGAAGCGGTCGCCGTAGCGGTCGGACAGTTCCCGGGCGCGGGCTACGAAGCCGGGGAGTCCGCCCTCGTAGCCGTTGATGTACTGGAGGACGCCGCCGGTCCAGCCGGGGAAGCCGATGCCGAGGAGGGAGCCGATGTTGGCGTCGGCGACGGAGGCCAGGACGCCTTCCTCCAGCAGCCGTACCGTGTCCAGCGCTTCCGCGAAGAGCATCCGCTCCTGCATGTCGCGGAACGGGATCTCGGTGCCGGGGACCGTGAAGTGCTCCCGGAGGCCGGGCCACAGCCGGGTCCGCTTGCCGTCCTCGCCGTACTCGTAGAAGCCGGCGCCGCCGCTGCGGCCGGGGCGGCCGAACTCGTCGATCATCCGGTCCAGGACCCGCTCCGCGGGGTGCGGGGTCCAGGTGCCGCCGGACTCCTCGACGGCCCGCATGGTCTCCAGGCGGATCTTCCGCGGCAGGGTGAGGGTCAGCTCGTCCATCAGGGAGAGGACCTTCGCCGGGTAGCCGGCCTGGGCGGCGGCCTGTTCCACGGAGGCGGGCTCGATGCCCTCGCCGACCATCGCCACGCCCTCGTTGATGAAGTGGCCGATGACGCGGGAGGTGAAGAAGCCGCGGGAGTCGTTGACCACGATGGGCGTCTTGTTGATCTGCCGCACCAGGTCGAAGGCGCGGGCCAGGGCCTCGTCGCCGGTGTGCTCGCCCTTGATGATCTCCACCAGGGGCATCTTGTCGACGGGTGAGAAGAAGTGCAGCCCGATGAAGTCCCGCTGCCGTTCCACGCCTTCGGCGAGCAGGGTGATGGGCAGGGTGGAGGTGTTGGAGCAGAGCAGTGCGTCAGGCTCGACCAGGTGCTGGATCTCCTGGAACACCTTGTGCTTGAGGGAGGCGTCCTCGAAGACGGCCTCGATCACCGCGTCGCAGCCGGTGAGCGCGGCCGGGTCCGCGGTGGCGGTGATCCGGGCGAGCAGCGCGTCGGCCTTCTCCCGGGTGGTGCGCCCGCGGGCCACGGCCTTCTCGCAGAGCTGCTCCGAGTAGCCCAGGCCCTTGGCGGCGGCCTCCTCGGTGACGTCCTTGAGGACGACGTCGATCCCGGCGAGGGCGCAGGTGTACGCGATGGCGGCGCCCATCATCCCGGCGCCGAGCACCGCCGCCTTGCGGACCGTGCGCCGCTCGATCTCCTTGGGGCGGCTGGCACCGGAGTTGACCGCCTGGAGGTCGAAGAAGAAGGCCTGGGTCATGTTCTTGGAGATCTGGCCGGTGACCAACTCGGTGAAGTAGCGCGCCTCGATGGTGGCGGCGGTCTCGAAGTCGACCTGGGAGCCCTCGACCGCGGCCGCGAGGATGTTGCGGGGCGCCGGATAGGGGGCGCCGCCGGTCTGCTTCTTCAGGTTGGCGGGGAAGGCCGGCAGGTTGGCGGCGAACTTGGGGGTGGCCGGGGTGCCGCCGGGGATGCGGTAGCCGGGGCGGTCCCAGGGCTGCTGCGACTCGGGGTTGGCGTCGATGAAGGCCCGCGCCTGCGCCAGCATCTCCTCCGGGGTGCCGGCCACCTCGTGCACCAGCCCGTTCTCCAGGGCGCGCCGCGGGTTGTACTGGTTGCCCTGGAGCAGCACCTTCAGCAGCGCGTCGGCGATGCCGAGCAGCCGTACGGTGCGTACCACTCCGCCGCCGCCGGGGAGCAGGCCGAGGGTGACCTCCGGGAGGCCGATCTTGGAGCCGGGGGTGTCCAGGGCGACGCGGTGGTGGCAGGCGAGCGCGATCTCGTAACCGCCGCCCAGGGCCGCGCCGTTGAGGGCGGCGACGACCGGCTTGCCGAGGGTCTCGATCCTGCGCAGATCGCGCTTGATGCCGACGCCGGTCTCGAAGGCCTGCTGGGCGTTCTCGGGGGTGACGGCGACGAGTTCGCGCAGGTCGCCACCGGCGAAGAAGGTCTTCTTGGCGGAGGTGACGATCACGCCGCGGATGGTGTCGCGTTCCGCTTCGAGGCGGTCGGCGATGGCGGTGAGGGAGGCCTTGAAGGCCTGGTTCATGGTGTTGGCGGACTGGCCGGGGTCGTCCAGGACGAGGGTGACGACTCCGGTGCCGTCCTGCTCCCAGCGGATGGTGGTGCTCTCGGTCATGGCTAAGGCTCCGTAAGAGGGGTGTGCCGGGGGCGGGGCGGTCAGAGGCGTTCGACGATGGTGGCGATGCCCATACCGCCGCCGACGCAGAGGGTGGCCAGTCCGTAGCGCTTGTCCTGGCGCTCCAGTTCGTCGACGAGGGTGCCGAGGATCATCGCGCCGGTCGCGCCGAGCGGGTGGCCGAGGGCGATGGCGCCGCCGTTGACGTTGACCTTGTCGAGGCTGAGGCCCATGTCGCGGACGAAGCGCAGGACGACCGCGGCGAAGGCCTCGTTGATCTCCACCAGGTCGATGTCCTCGATGGTGAGCCCGGCCTTGGCGAGGGCCTTGCGGGTGGCGGGCGCGGGCCCGGTCAGCATGATGGTCGGCTCGGAACCGGATACGGCGGCGGACACGATCCGGGCCCGCGGCCGCAGCCCGTAGCGCTCGCCGGTCTCGCGGGAGCCGATCGCCACCAGGGAGGCGCCGTCCACGATGCCGGAGGAGTTGCCCGCGTGGTGGACGTGGTCGATGCGCTCGACCCAGTGGTACTTCTGCAGCGCGACGGCGTCGAAGCCGCCGAGTTCGCCGATGTCGGCGAAGGACGGCTTGAGGGAGGCCAGCGAGTCGGCGGTGGTGCCGGGCCGCAGATGCTCGTCCCGGTCGAGGACGGTGAGGCCGCTGCGGTCGCGCACCGGCACCACGGAGCGGTCGAAGCGGCCCTCCTTCCAGGCCTGGGCGGCGCGCTCCTGGGAGAGGGCGGCGTACTCGTCCACGTCGCGGCGGGTGAAGCCCTCCACGGTGGCGATCAGGTCGGCGCCGATGCCCTGCGGGGCGAAGCCGGTCTCGAAGCCGGTCATCGGGTCGGCGAACCAGGCGCCGCCGTCGGAGGCCATCGGCACCCGCGACATGGACTCCACGCCGCCCGCGAACACCAGGTCCTCCCAGCCCGAACGCACCTTGGCCGCGGCCAGGTTGACGGCTTCCAGACCGGACGCACAGAAGCGGTTCTCCTGGACGCCGGCCACGGTGTCGGGCAGGCCGGCGGCGATGGCCGCGATCCGGGCGATGTCGGAGCCCTGGTCGCCGACGGGGCTGACCACGCCCAGCACGATGTCGTCCACGGCGGCCGGGTCGAGGTCGGGGAACCGCTCGCGCAGTTCGTGGATGAGGCCGACGACCAGGTCGATGGGCTTGGTGCCGTGCAGGGACCCGTTGGCCTTGCCGCGGCCGCGCGGGGTGCGGATCGCGTCGTACACATACGCTTCGGTGCTCACTGTCGGTGCCTTTCGTGATGGTGGGGCGTGTATGTGGGGCGGCCCGGGGCCGGGCGGGCGGCGGCGGGTGGGCGCCGGGGGCCGCGGTCAGGCGAGCAGGGAACGGCCGATGATCTCCTTCATGATCTCGGTCGTGCCTCCGTAGATGGTCTGGACGCGGCCGTCGGTGAAGGCCTTCGCGACCGGATACTCGTTCATGTACCCGTATCCGCCGTGCAACTGCAGGCAGCGGTCGGCGGCGCGCTTCTGGAGTTCGGTGGCCCACCACTTGGCCATCGAGGCGTGCACCGCGTTCAGGCGGCCTTCGGCGTGGTCCTCGATGCAGCGGTCCAGGAAGCTTCGGGTGACGGCGCACTCGGTGGCCAGCTCGGCGATCTCGAAGCGTATGTGCTGGTGCTTGGCGAGCGGCCGGCCGAAGGCCTCGCGCTCCTTGACGTAGCGGATGGTGATCTCCAGCAGGTGCTCGGCGGCGGCGATCCCGGCTACGGCGATGGCGATCCGCTCCTGCGCGAGGTTGGTCATCAGATGACCGAAGGCGCCGTTGAGCTCCCCGAGCAGGTTCTCCTTGGGGACGCGCACATCGGTGAAGGACAGTTCGGCGGTGTCCTGGGACTTCTGGCCGATCTTGCCGAGGTTGCGGCCGCGTTCGAAGCCGGGCGTTCCGCGCTCCACGACCAGCAGGGACAGGCCGTGCGCGCCGCCCTCGGGGGTGGTGCGGGCCACCACCACGACGAGGTCGGCGAGGATGCCGTTGGAGATGAAGGTCTTGGCGCCGTTGAGCAGCCAGTGGTCGCCGCGGTCCTCGGCCCTGGTGCGGATGCCCTGGAGGTCGGAGCCGGCGCCGGGTTCGGTCATGGCGATGGCGGTGATGGTCTCGCCGGAGCAGAAGCCGGGCAGCCAGCGCCGTTTCTGCTCCTCGGTGGTGAGGGAGGTCAGATAGGGGCCGATGATGTCGTTGTGCAGTCCGATGGCGAAGCCGGGGGCGCCGGCGCGGGTGAACTCCTCGGCCAGGACAGCGCTGTAGCGGAAGTCGGGATTCCCGCCGCCGCCGTACTCCTCGGGGACGGCGAGCCCGAGGAGGCCCTGCCGGCCGGCGGCGAGCCAGGCCGCGCGGGAGACGATGCCGTCCTTCTCCCACTGCTCGTAGTACGGCAGCACCTCCTTGGCAAGGTAGGTGCGCACGGTCTCGCGGAAGGCGTCGTGCTCCGCGGTGAAGATCCTGCGGTCCATGGGCATCGGGCGTGGTGTCCTTCGTGGGATGGGCGGCGGTTCGGGGCGCGTCGCGGACCGTCAGGGCGCGGGGGTACCGGCCGCGGGCCAGTCGGGCAGGCCCCAGTCCCGTACGACGTCGGCGGTACCGTCTCCCGGCTGGGCGGGCGGGGTGCGTACGGCGGTGGGGGTGGCGGAGAAGCGGGGGGCGGGGGCGGGCTGGGTGAGGCCGCCGTGTTCGGTGAAGGTGCCGCGGGCCGCGAGATGCGGGTGGGCGGGCGCCTCCCGCAGCGAGAGCACCGGCGCCACACAGGCGTCCGAGTCGGCGAAGACCTCCGCCCACTCGTCCCGGGTCCGGGTGGCGAAGCGGTCCGCGACGGCCTGCCGCAGCTCGGGCCAGCGGCCGATGTCCTCCCGCGGCGGCGCCGACTCGTCCAGCCCCAGCAGCTCGCAGAACTCCCGGTAGAACTGCTCCTCCAGCGCCCCGACCGCCATATGGCCGCCGTCCGCGGTGCGGTAGCAGCCGTAGAACGGGCTGCCGCCGTCGAAGAGGTTGGCGCCGCGGCGGTCCTGCCAGGCGCCGGCCGCGAGCATCCCGTGGATCATCGAGGACAGATGCGCGGTGCCGTCCACGATGGCCGCGTCCACCACCTGCCCGGTACCGGTGGCACGGGCGTGGTGCAGGGCGGCGAGCACTCCGACGACGAGATAGAGGGAGCCGCCCGCGTAGTCCCCGAGGAGGTTGGCGGGGGGAGGCGGCGGGGTGCCGGGGGTGCCGATCATGCCGAGGGCGCCGGTCACCGCGATATAGCCGATGTCGTGCCCGGCGCGCTCGGCGAGCGGACCGTCCTGGCCCCAGCCGGTCATCCGCCCGTACACCAGCCGCGGATTGCGGGCGAGGCACAACTCGGGCCCCACACCGAGCCGTTCGGCGACACCCGGGCGGTAGCCCTCGATCAGTACGTCCGCCCGCTCGGCCAGATCGAGCAGCCGGCCCGGGCCCTCGGGGGACTTGAGGTCGAGCAGCACCGAGCGCTTGTTGCGGTTGGTGACGTCGTACCGCGGATCGATGCCGAGGCCGGGGCCGCCGGGGCGATCGACCCGGACCACGTCGGCGCCGAGGTCGGCCAGCAGCATCGCGGCGAACGGGCCGGGGCCGATACCGGCCAGCTCCACGACCCGCACACCGGTGAGCGGACCGGCGTGCGGCGGTTCCGGTTCCGCGCGGCGGGTGGCCGTCCTGTCCGTCCCGGCCGCCCTGTCCGTGTTCGTCATCTGGTCCCCCGGGGGTCGCGGCGCCCGTGCCGGGCCTGTATGTGACACCAGTGCTGTAACACTGGTGATGTTAAGAACACGTTCCAGTTCGCACAAGGCCTGGCGGCCCCCGATACCGGGCCGCCCACCGGGCTCCCGGGACCGCCCGCCCGGCACACCCCGCCCCGCTACCCTGGCCGGTATGGACTCCATCCTGGTCAGCGCCTGCCTGCGGGGCGTTCCGTGCCGCTACGACGGCCGCGACAAGGCGGTACCGGAACTGGCGGAGGCGATCGGCGACCGCAGAGCCTTGCCCTTCTGCCCCGAGGTCGCCGGAGGTCTGGCCACGCCCCGGCGCCCCGCGGAGATCGTCGGCGGCGACGGGCATGACGTCCTGGACGGCACGGCCCGGGTGGTGACGGACACCGGGGAGGATGTGACGGCGGAGTTCGTCGAAGGGGCGCGGCGCGCACTGGCGGCGGCTCAGCGTGGCGGCTGCACCGAGGCGGTCCTGATGCCGCGCAGCCCGTCCTGCGGCCGCGGCGAGATCCACGACGGCACCTTCGACGGCACCCTGCGCCCCGGCGACGGCATCACCGCGGCGCTCCTCGAACGCCACGGCATCACGGTCACGGCGGCGCCCGGGGTTTGACGGACACCCGCCCCAACTCCCCGGCCCCGTCGGGGGCTTCGGCAGCGCCGGCGCGGACTCCCCCACCCGGCTCACGCGCCCGCTCATCCCCATGCGCTGCCCCACGCCAGCCTCGGCCACCGACGGCGCGGTACCGGAAGGACGGTCGGCATGAGCAGGCGGGACGGCACACAGGGGACGGACACCGCGGGCACGGGCGGTTCGGCGCGGGAGTACGACGTGGTGCTCTACGGGGCTACCGGGTTCGTCGGTGCGCTCACCGCGGAGTACCTCGCCGCGCACGCGCCGCGGGACCTGCGCTGGGCGCTCGCCGGCCGCGGCCTCCCCCGGCTGGAGCGGCTGCGGGCGGAACGCCTCGCGCCCGGCCACCCCCACACCGCCGACCTCCCCCTCCTCACCGCCGAGGCCGACGACCCCGCCGCGCTCGCCGAACTCGCCCGCAGCGCAAGGGTGGTGGTGAACTGCGCCGGCCCCTACATCCACCACGGCCAGGCCCTCGTAGCCGCCTGCGCCGAGGCCGGTACGGACTACCTCGACCTGGCCGGTGAGCCGGAGTTCGTCGACCTGATGTATGTACGGCACGACGCGCGGGCCCGGGAGACGGGGGCCCGGCTGGTGCACTGCTGCGGCTTCGACTCGGTGCCGCACGACCTCGGAGTGCTGTACACCGTGCGGCAGTTGCCGCCGGACGTGCCGCTGCGGGTGGACGGCTTCGTCCGGGTCGGCGCCACCTTCTCCGGCGGCACCCTCGCCTCCGCGCTCACCGCCGCCTCCCGCGGACGCCAGACCCTGGCCGCCGCACGCGACCGCCGCCGCCACGAACCCCGGCTGGTGCACCGCCGCGTCAACACCGCACCGCCCACGCCCCGTTACGCCCCGGAGGTCGGCGCCTGGGCCCTGCCGCTGCCCACCGTCGACCCCGAGGTGGTACGCCAGTCGGCCCGCGCCCTGGAACGCTACGGCCCCGACTTCCGCTACCGCCACTACGCCGCGGTACGCCGACTGCCGGTCGCGGTCGGCTGGGTGGCCGCGGTGGGCGCCCTGGTCACCGCCGCCCAGATCCCTCCGGTACGCCGCGGTATCTCCGGCCGGCTCGCCCCCGGAGAGGGGCCCAACGAGGGGCGCCGGGCCCGCAGTTGGTTCTCGGTCCGCTTCGTCGGGGAGGGCGGCGGACGCCGGGTGTTCACCGAGGTGTCCGGCGGCGACCCGGGCTACGGCGAGACGGCGAAGATCCTCGCCGAGGCGGCACTCAGCACGGCCCTGGACGACCTCCCCGACACCGCGGGCCAGGTCACCCCCGCCACCGCGATGGGCGACGCCCTCACCACCCGCCTCCGCTCCGCCGGCATCACCTTCCGCGTCGCCGCCCACCGGTGAACGTCACCCCCGACCCGCCCGACTTTGGCCTGAACTCCCTTATGCAGCAGGGTTTCTGACGGTTAGTCTGCCGGGGCGCAGGACTTTCGCCGAAGGGAGCTCAGGTGACGCAGACCGGGCCCGCGGACCCTCCGGGGAACACCCCGCCCACTCCCGCCGGACCACCGCCGACCACTCCCCCACCGCCGCGCGTGCCCCCGGTCGCCAAGCCGCGCCCGGACGTGCCCGCGCCCCCGGCGAGCGAGCCGATCATCGGGCTCGAACTGCGGGTCGGCAAGCGCCTGCTCTGGGTCGGCGGCGCCTACTACCCGTTGCAGAACGTCGCGCGGGTGTACACCTCCACCCTCCGTCCCCGCCGTAAGGACGCCACCATCCGCTTCTTCAAGCGGCTGCTGTTCCTCCTGCTGGGCGCCGCGTTCCTCGCGCTGGTGGGCTCGACGGTGGAGCGGTCCGGTGAGAACGTCGGCTCCCAGATCACCGTCCTGGTCGCGGTCGCCGGGGGCGCGGCCCTGATCTACTTCGTGGCGGACCTGCTCACGGTACTCAGCGCGCCCACCCACTTCGTACTCGCGGTCGACACCAACGGCCTCTCCACCGCCGTGGTGACCAGCCCCGAGCCCGCCCAACTCCGGCGCCTCGCCCAGCAGATCGCCGACGCGATCGAGAATCCAGAGGCCGAGTTCACCATGCGAGTCGAGAGCATCCTGTACAGCCCCAAGAACTACTACTTCGGTGACAACGTGAACATGTACGGCAACGGCAATGTGGGGATGGCGAGTTGATGGGCGACGGCGGTCAGCACCACTACTACGGCGACCACGTCACGATGCACGGCAGCGGCAACACCGGCATCGACAAACGCGGCACCCAAGTCCAGTCGCCCGCCCCGGAGTTGCAGCAGGCCCTGCACGAACTCCGCGCCCTGGTGGGCGAGTTGCGCGGCGAGGTCCCCCGGTCCGAATCGGACACCCTGGACGACGCGCTGCCCGCGCTGCGCCCCGGCGCCGATGTCCCGCAACCCGTGCTGCGCCGAGCGCTGGACGCCGTCGCCAGGACCGCCTCCGCCGCGAACACCCTCGGCCCGCCCGTCGTCGAGGCCGTCAACCGGGTACTGGGCCTGCTCGGCGGCCACTGAACGGCCCCTGGTCCAGGCTGTGTTGAGGCCGCGCCAGTTCCCCGTCAGGCTTCGGCGGTGGTCTTCAGGGTGGCGCGGCAGAGGGCGTCGGCGCGGCGGGTGGTCTCGGGCAGGCGGTAGCGGGGTGTGAGGGCCAGGGTGTGGGCGCGGGCCGCGGCGAGACTGACCCGGTGCCCGGTGGAGACGTAGACCGGCTTCACCCCGTCCCGGGTGCGCAGTGCGCTGCCGACCACCTCGCCGCCGTCGAGCAGATCGGCGGCGGACCCGCGGACCGCGGGCGGTTCGGCGTGGGTGAAGCGGAACGGGTTCTTGGCGACGCCGATGGTGGGCAGCCCGGTCAGCACCCCGAGATGGCTGGCGAGCCCGAACCGCCGGGGGTGGGCGCGGCCGTATCCGTCGCACACCACCAGGCCGGGCCCGTGGTGCAGCGCGCCCAACGCGGCCAGTACGGCGGGCAGTTCACGGAACGCCAGCAGCCCCGGCACGTAGGGGAAGGTGACGGGGCCGATCGCGGTGGCCTCCTCGACCACGGCGAGGTCTGCCGCGTCGAGCACCACGGCCGCCGCGGCCACCACGTTCCGCTCGTCGTCATAGGCCACGTCGACCCCGGTGACCAGCCCCCGCCCGGGCTCCGGCCCCTCGTCCGCCTCCACGACCTGAGCCCGCAGCCGGTCCTGTACCGCTCTGGCCTCGGCCTCGGTGACGGGCCAGCCATCGGGCACGGGCGCGGGCTGCGGGGCGGGAAGCGGCGTGGGGCTCGGAGGCGGGGTGCTCATGGTGGTGCCGAGGGTACGCGGGGTACGCGGCACCGGGTTAGGCTCACGATCATGTTCGTACTGGAACTCACCTACACCAGACCGCTGGAGGCCGTCGACGCCGTGCTGGACGAGCATGTGGCGTGGCTGAAGGCGCAGTTCGAGAAGGGGATCTTCCTCGCCTCGGGCCGTAAGACGCCGCGGGACGGCGGGGTGATCCTCGCGGTCGGCGCCGACCGGGCCGCGATGGAGGCACTGGCCGCGACCGACCCGTTCTCCCTCGCCGGGGTGTGCGAGTACCGGATCACCGAGTTCACCGCCCATACGACCGCGCCCGCCCTGGCCGGGTACCGCGAGCAGCCGCCCGCCTGAGCGGCCGGTTCCGGCGTGGGCGGGGGTCCCGGGGGCGGCTTCCGGGGGGCGGTGACAGAGGTCACTCTCGTCCGGTCGGCACGGATCGGCCTCGTTGTGCGTCTCTTCTGATGCGGGGTGGTGCGGTCGCCCCGCGTCCGAGCCGTCCGAACCGGCCGGGCGCCATGCCGTCAGCAGGGAGCAGGGCGATGTCCAACGTCATCGAACAAGCCGTAGAGGCCCGCCTGGTCGCCGCAGCACCGCGGATGCCCACCATTCCCGCCACCCTCGCCTACGACCGGTCCGACCCCTTCGCGGTACGGATGACCTTCCCCGCCCCGGCCACCCTGGAGAACGTCGAGGTCTGCTGGACGTTCGCCCGCGACCTCCTCGCCACCGGCCTCCGCAAACCCTGCGGCCTGGGCGACGTACGCATCCGGCCCTACGGGTACGACCGCACGGTGCTGGAGTTCCACGCGCCGGAGGGCACCGCTGTGGTGCATGTGCGGGGGCATGAGCTGCGGCGGTTCCTCGCGCGGACGGAGAAGTCGGTGCCGCGGGGCGAGGAGTGCCTGTACCTCGGCCTGGACGAGGACCTGGCGGCGCTCCTCCGCGAGGCCTGAGCAGCGCTCTCTCACGCCGCGCTGAGCGCCGTGCACAACCGGTGCAGGACGCCGGGCGGGAGAGCGGTGCTCTCGGCGCGAGCGGTGAGCGCGGCCCGCCGTTCCACCCCGGTCCCCGGCGCCGCCCCGGCCGCCTCCGCGAGCACCGCCAACAGCGCCTCCCCGGCCGGCAGCTCCCCCAACGGCCCCGCGCCGCCCAGCACTTCAGCGATCCGGACCCGCAGCCGCACCGCCCGCTCACCGTCCGCCGCCGCATAGGACACGGCCGGGAAGACACCGAGTACGCGGCGGTGGTGGGCGGCCAGTTCACCGGATGCGGCGAGGCGGGCGCAGACCGGGTCGAGGGTGCGCCGGGCCCTGCTGTGGACCCAGGCGCCCCAGGTCCGCGGCACCGACTCGGCCACCAGCTCCAGCAGCCCGTCCAGTACCGGATCGTCGCAGCGGGCGTCCGGGTCGGCGGGGGTGGCGATGCCCGCGTCGTCGGTGAGCAGTCCGCGCAGCGCCAGTTCGGCCAGGGCACCGGCACGGACGGCGGGCGCCGCCGCGGACGGTTCCGGCGCGAGCAGGCAGAGCAGCACCGGCAGGGAGTCCCGCCCGCAGCGTGCGGCGCCGGAGCCTTCGCGGCCCGCGCGGGGCTCGGCACCCTCGGACACATCGGCCTCCTCCACATCAGCCTCCTCGCACGCAACGCACGCCCGGCGGGACCAGGCGGATCGGTGAACCCGGTGAACCCGGTGCACCCGACGGCCCCGGCAGACCCGGCAGGCACCCTGAGCGCAGTGAACACCCGCCGCGCGCCCTGAGCACCCGGGGCGGCCACGAGGAGCGCACGCGAAGCGCACCAGGCAGCACGCCGGGCAGCGCAATGCGCCCGATATTCCTTTGACAGCATCCGCCGCCCGCTCGTACCGTCATCCACGTCCTGTTGTCGCCGAACGGAGAAGGCGTTGCTCGTCTGAGGTTTGCGGACACCCCTTTCGCACGGCCCTGTATCGGTTGCCGTGCGCGCGGTGTGCGACCTCGGCTGTTGAGCCGCCTCCCCGACACAGGGCCCGCCCCGGGATCTCTCCCCAGGGCTTCCATCCGCCTCAAGGCCGCCTCCGGCGCCGCGGGCCGGTGATACGGCGCCCACGTCGGCCCCGCGGCCCCGCACCCCGGCCCGCGCCGACCGCACCAGGTGTCCCGCACTCGCTGTATGCGTCGCCCCTCGACCACTTCCAGCAACCGCGAGGCCCCCTTGACCACCCATCCCGGCACCACCGCGTCCGTCACCTGCTCCGCCCTCGGCTTCGGCTGGCCCGACGGCACCCCCGTCTTCGACGGACTCCAGACCTCTTTCGGGCCCGGCCGCACCGGCCTGATCGGGCTCAACGGCTCAGGGAAATCAACCCTGTTGAAGCTGATCGCGGGTGAACTCACCCCGACCTCCGGCAGCGTCCGCACCCAGGGCGAGGTCGGCTATCTGCCGCAGAACATCACCCTGGACACCGGCCGCCGGGTGGACGACGTCCTCGGTATCGCCGCCACCCGGGCCGCGCTGCACGCCATCGAGGCCGGGGACACCGCCGAGGAGCACTTCACCGCCGTCGGCGACGACTGGGACGTGGAGGAACGCGCGACGGCCACCCTCGGCTCCCTCGGCCTCGGCCATATCGGGCTCGACCGCACCGTCGGGGAGATCTCCGGCGGCGAGTCCGTACTGCTGCGGCTCGCCGCGCTGCTCCTCGCCCGCCCCGAGGTCCTGCTCCTGGACGAACCGACCAACAACCTCGACCTGTACGCCCGCAGACGGCTCCACCAGGCCGTCGCCGCCTGGTCCGGCGTCCTGATCGTGGTCAGCCACGACCGCGAACTCCTGGACCTGGCCGACCAGATCGCCGATCTCCGGGCCGGCACCATCACCTGGTACGGCGGCAACTTCACCGACTACGAGGAGGCCCTGGCCGCCCAGCAGGAAGCCGCCGAACGCACCGTGCGGGCCGCCGAGTCCGACGTACGCCGGCAGAAGCGCGACCTGGCCGACGCCCAGATGAAACTGGCCCGGCGCAAGCGGTACGGGCAGAAGATGAACGAGTCCAAACGCGAACCGAAGATCGTCATGGGGCTGCGCAAGCAGCAGGCCGAGGTGTCCGCGGGCAAGCACCGCGGTCTGCACGAGGAACGCCTCGCCGGTGCCAAGGACCGCCTCGACGAAGCACTCGAAGCGGTCCGCGACGACGACGAGATCCGGATCGACCTCCCGCACACCGCGGTCCCCGCCGGGCGCACCGTCCTCACCCTGCGCGATGCCACCCTGCGCCACGGGGCGCGGGTGGAGGGCGGGTTCGATGTGCACGGGCCGGAGCGGGTGGCACTGCTGGGGCGCAACGGCGCCGGTAAGACGACCCTGTTGCGCACCCTCGCCGGGGAACTCGACCCGGTCGAGGGCGAGGCGTCCGCCCAGGTCCCGCTGAGATTCCTGCCACAGCGGCTCGACGTACTGGAAGACACCCTCAGCGTCGCCGGGAACGTGGCGCGCTTCGCGCCGACCGCGACCAACAACCAGATCCGGGCCCGGCTCGCCCACTTCCTCTTCCGCGGGGCGCGCGCCGACCAGAACGCCGGGACCCTCTCCGGCGGTGAACGCTTCCGGGCCACCCTCGCCACCCTGATGCTCGCCGAGCCCGCCCCGCAACTGCTGATGCTGGACGAACCCACCAACAACCTGGACATGGCCAGCGTCCGCAAGCTCACCAGCGCGCTCGACTCGTACCGGGGCGCGCTGCTCGTCGCCAGCCACGATGTGCCGTTCCTCAGATCGATCGGCATCACCCGCTGGATGCTCCTGGACGGCGGCCTGCACGAGACCGACCCCGACGCGGAGGACCTCCTGACCTGACCCCGCCTGTCCACCAGGTGACCCTGCCCGTCACGGATCCTTACGAAGGGCTTAACCTACGGGTACGTAACCTACGGTCCCGTAGCCTTGGGCTGCGTACCCTGTCGTCCCCGACACCGCTCCCGTCCCCAGGAGTCCTTCGTGACCATCCCTTCCGCTCGCCTCGGCCCGCCGTCCGCCTGGACCGACGCCCGCCTGCTCCTCGCGCTGGAGGAGGTGGTCGCCAAGGAACTGGACCGGCATCTGCGGGTCGCCAAGGACTGGATGCCGCACGAGTATGTGCCGTGGTCCGAGGCGCGCAACTTCCCCGGCTTCTTCGAGGACGGCGAGCCCTGGGAGAAGCAGCAGTCCAAGGTCACCGAGGTGGGCCGGATCGCCCTGGTGGTCAATCTGCTCACCGAGGACAATCTGCCGAGCTACCACCACGAGATCGCCACCCTCTTCGGCCGGGACGGCGCCTGGGGCACCTGGGTGCACCGCTGGACCGCCGAGGAGGGCCGGCACGGCATCGTGATGCGGGACTATCTGCTGGCGTCCCGCGCCGTGGACCCGGACCAGTTGGAAGCGTTCCGGATGTCGCATATGTCGGAGGGCTTCGAGTCGGACAACCGGCACTCGATGCTGCACTCCGTCGCCTATGTCGCCTTCCAGGAGCTGGCCACGCGGATCTCGCACCGCAACACCGGCCACCAGTCCGGCGACCCGGTCTGCGACCGGATGCTGTCCCGGATCGCCACCGACGAGAACCTGCACATGGTGTTCTACCGGAACCTGCTGGCGTCCGCCCTGGAACTCGCGCCGGACCTGGCGATGCAGGCGATCCGCGATGTGGTCGTCGGCTTCCGGATGCCGGGGCACGGCATCCCCGGCTTCGAGCGGGCCGCCGCGCAGATGGCCATCGGCGAGGTCTACAACCTGCGCATCCACCACGACGATGTGCTCCAGCCCGTACTCCGCTTCCTCAAGGTGATGGAGATCGACGGGCTCGGCCCCGAAGGCCGCCACGCCCAGGAGGAGTTGGGGCTGTTCCTCGGCGGTCTGGACGACCAGGCCCGCGCCTTCGACGAGAAGCTCGCCGCCCGCAAGGCCCGGATGGCGGCCCGCGCGGCCGGATGACACACCAGGGCACGCCGAGAGCGGCGGCACCCGGTACGGCCGGGGCCGCCGCTCGGCCGTTGCGCGCGACGCGGGGCGGCGGCTCGGCGGCTCAGGGTACGGCCGTGCGCACCCTGAACTGACCTGGCCGCTCAGTGCCGTTGGCCCCGGCGCAGGCTGAGCCGCTCCTTCTCGGAGAGGCCGCCCCAGACGCCGAAGCGTTCATCGTTGTCGAGGGCGTACTCCAGGCAGGCAGGGCGCATCTCGCAGAGCTGGCAGATGCGCTTGGCCTCGCGTACGGAACTGCCGGGCTCGGGGAAGAAGAAATCGGGCCCGGTCTGTGCGCACAGGGCATCGGACTGCCAGGCGAGGTCGGGGCCGACGGTGCTGTCGATCTGCATGACGCCGATCGTTGCGCGCACCGAAAAACAACCGATCAACACCTGATCAACGCCGGCGTCAACCCGGCGCGCCCGAGGCCCACTTGGGGCGCCCGGAAGCCAGGCCGGTACGACCTCGGGAACCGGCAACGTACAGCCCGGTCCCCGGCGAGGGACAACCGGCGCGCCAGGGGCGCCGCGGGAGAACCGCACGGCACCGGCGCGGCCGGCCGCACCCCGCTCGCGGACGGACCCCGCCCCTCAACTCCTCGTATCGGATGGGCCTTTCACTGCCGGGGCAGTGGCTTGATCACGGCGAAGCGCGCCCCGTGCGCATCGGCGAGCTGGGCGATCCGGCCGACGTCGGGAACATCGGCGGCGGCCCCGCGTACCGTGCCGCCGAGCGCCTCGGTACGGGCGACGATGGCGTCGGCGTCCTCCACGGTGAAATAGGGCTGCCAGTACGGGCCGGAGGCGTGCGCGTCCATGTCGACCGAGACGATGCCGCCGAACATGGAGCTCTCCTCGGTGCCCGCCGGACGCACCATCGAGTAGACGGAGCCGCCGGGCATCTCGGTGTCGGAGACGCCCCAGCCGAAGACGGCGCCGTAGAAGCGCTTGGCCTCGGTGACATCGCCGGCGTACAGCTCGGTCCAGACCATGCTGCCGACGTCCATGGTCTCTTCCAGCCCCTTGTTGGCGGCGGGCTGCCAGACGCCGAACTGGGCGCCGGACGGGTCCGCGTAGATCGCCATGCTGCCCTGGTCCATCACCTGCATCGGCTTGACCCGGACCGCTCCGCCGGACTCCTCGACCTTGGCCGTGGTGCGCTCCGCGTCGGAGGTCTGGAAGTACACGCCCCAGGCGGGCGGGCCCTGCTCCGGCGGGACCTGCATCCCGCCGGCGACGACCTTCCCGTCGAGCCGGAACATGCCGTACCCGCCGACCTCGGGACCGCCGGCCTCGAAGCTCCAGCCGAGCAGGCCGCGGTAGAAGGCGGCGGCGGCTTCGATGTCGGGTGTGCCGAGATCGATCCAGCTCGGCTGGCCGTCGACGTACTGCGTGGTGGTCATGGTGCCTCCCTGTTCGCATCGGAGGCGTCCGCCCGCCCAGGGTCACAGCTGCCCTGAATCACAGCGGACACCCGCTTTCCCCCACTTCCTCACCGAGTCTTCCACCCGCCACCGACAATCGCCCTTCCGGCAGACACGGAGCGTGAGCGTCCGCCGGGTGCCGAGGTCGGGCGGGGTGCCGGCGGGCGGTCCGGACCGGAACCCAACTCCGTTGCCGTGCCGTCGACTTGTGTCGCCGAAAAGTTGATGAGAGCGCTCTCTGCGTCAACTCTTGACGTGTCCGTTCAACGCCGCAACAGTGGGCTCCGCCGGCGCTCACCATCCCCACACCCCCATCCACCCGCGCCCGCACTCCCCCCCACACCCCAGGAGTTTCACGTGATCTCCCGTCGACTCTTCCTGTCCTCCGCGGCCGCCGCCGCGACCGCCGCCAGCTACCCCGTGTGGGGCGGCGCCCTCAGCCCCCGCGCCTCGGCCGCCCCCGCCACCTGCGAACTCGCGCTCCAGAACAAGTCGCTCCCGGGCGAGGTCCGCGCCTATGTCACCGGGCACGAGCAGGGCAGCGACGCCTGGGTCCTGCTCAAGGCGGACGGCAGCGTGTACCGGCCGGATTCCCCGTCCGCCCCGCAGACCCCGCTGCCCGAGGACTGCTCGATCCCGCTGGGCGCGGCCGGCGCGGAGCCGAAGGTGCTGACGCTGCCGCAGATGTACGGCGCCCGCGTCTACTTCGTCCGCGACGACACCCTCGACTTCTTCCTCAACCCGGGCCCCGCCCTGGTCGAGCCCGCCTTCGCCACCCCGTCCGACCCGAACTACGGCAGGACCTGGTCGTTCTGCGAATTCACCTTCAACCCCGAGCAGTTGTACGCCAACATCAGCTATGTCGACCTGGTGACCGCGCTGCCGATCGGGCTGACGCTGGAGGGCGACACCACGCACACCGTGGACCCGCTGCCGGACGGCGCCGTGGACCGGATCGCGGACGATCTCGCCGCGCAGGCCGGCAAGGACGGGCAGCCCTGGGACAAGCTGGTCATCCGCGGCGGCGACGGCAAGGTGCTGCGGGTCATCTCACCGCAGAACCTGATGGCCGCGGACGGCGGCGGCCCCTTCGCCGACCTGTGGAGCGGCTACGCCGACCAGGTCTGGGAGAAGTACCGCTCCACCGACCTCCGGATCGATCTCCAGGGCGGCCGGGGTGTGCTCACCGGCCGGGTCAGCGGTGACACCCTCACCTTCGAGGGCGGCCACACCTTCACCAAGCCGGACTCCAAGTCCGTCTTCACCTGCAACGACGGCCCGTTCGCCAACAACCCCGACGACCCGGACGACAAGAAGGCGCTGCTGGCCCGGATCGCCGCGGGCTTCAACCGCAGCATCATGCTCACCCACCCCGAGCAGCCCAACGGCACCACCGCCGCCGACTACTACCAGGACCAGGTCACCAACCACTACGCCCGCGTGGTGCACGCCAACTCGCCCATCGGGTACGCCTTCCCGTACGACGACGTGGTGCCGGACGGCGAGCCGGACTCCTCCGGTGCCGCCAACGACGGCAACCCGCGGCGGTTCACGGTGACCGTGGGCGCCTGAGCGTCAGGCGGAGGCGCGTCGGACCAGGGTGGTCTCCAGTACCACCGAGGACGGCGCGGCCTCCGCCCCGGGCTCCGGGGGGCGGCCGTCGTCCAGCAGCATCCGGGCCATCAACCGGCCCATGCCCTCGATGTCCTGGCGGACCGTGGTCAGCGGCGGATCGCTCTCCTCCGCCACATGCCGCATATCGTCGAACCCGGCCACCGCCACGTCCTCCGGTACCCGCAGCCCGCGCTGCCGCAGCACCCGCAGGGCGCCCACCGCGGACAGGTCGTTGGCGGCGAACACCGCGTCCAGGTCGGGGCAGCGGTCCAGCAGCGCCCGCATCGCGCGCTCGCCGCCCGCGGGGGTGAAGTCGCCGGGCTCGACGAGGCGCGGATCGCCGTCCCCACACACCTCGCGGAAGCCGTCCCGCCGGTCCACCGCGGACGTCTGGTCCAGCGGCCCGGTGATGTGCGCGATGCGGCGCCGCCCCAGCCCCGCCAGATGCCGTACCGCGTCCCGGGCGCCGCCCCGGTTGTCGCAGTCGACATAGCGGACGCCGGCCGGATCGGCGGTGCCGTCGGGGCGGCCGCCGAAGACGATGGGGACGCCGCTGTCGCGGAGGATGCCCGGCAGCGGGTCGTCCAGGTGGAGCGAGAAGGCGAGGGCGCCGTCCACATGGCCGCCCGCGAGATAGCGTCCGACCCGCGCGTAGTCGTCCGGGCCTTCGGTGAGCAGCAGGACCAACTGCGAGTCCTGGGCGGTGAGTTCCTTGCTGATGCCGCGCAGTTGGAGGCCGAAGAAGGGGTCCGCGAAGACCCTCGCCTCGGGTTCCGCCACCACCACCGCGATCGCGTCGTGCCGCCGGGTGACCAGGCTGCGGGCCGCCTGGTTGGGCACATAGCCCAGCTCCTCGACGGCCCGGCGCACCCGCTCGGCGAGCGGGGCACGGACCGCGGTGCTGCCGTTGACGACCCGGGAGACGGTGGCCCGCGAGACCCCGGCCCGCGTGGCCACGGCCTCCAGGGTGGGCCGCTGCCCGGTACTCGACTCACTCACCGCTGGCTCCCGGTCGGATCGGCTGCTGATGCCGAACACACCCTACGGGCAGGCGGGTTGGGGTTTGCGCCCCGGCGGGAGGGTCAGCGGCGGGCGCGGCTGGGCTGGACTCGGAGGGGTTCGCCGGGCATCTTGGGGTACTCCGGCGGGTACGGCAGATCGCCCAGGCCGTGGTCGTGCTCGTCGCGGCGGGCGAGGTCCAGCAGCGAGTCCAGGGTGAAGCGGTGGTCGTCCATGTCGGCGTGCACATCGCCGAGTTCGGCGTAGCGGGCCGGCATGGTGGCGAGGTCGAAGTCGCGCGGGACGACGTCGTCCAGCTCCTCCCACCGCAGCGGGGCGGAGACCGGGGCGTGCGGGTGGGGGCGGATCGAGTAGGCGGAAGCGATGGTGCGGTCGCGGGCGGTCTGGTTGTAGTCGACGAAGATCCGCTCGCCGCGTTCCTCCTTCCACCACTTGATGGTGACGCGGTCCGGCATCCGGCGTTCCAGCTCCCGGCCGCAGGCGATGGCGGCGCGCCGGACCTGGGTGAAGGTCCAGCGGGGCTCGATGGGCACGAAGACGTGCAGGCCGCGGCCGCCGGAGGTCTTGGGCCAGCCGCGCAGGCCGTGTTCGCCGAGGACGGCGCGGAGTTCATGGGCGGCGCGGACGGCGTCCTTGAAGTCGGTGCCGGGCTGCGGGTCGAGGTCGAGGCGGAGTTCGTCGGGGTGGTCGGTGTCCTCGCGCCGTACCGGCCAGGGGTGGAAGGTGAGGGTGCCGTACTGGGCGGCCCAGACGACGGCGGCGACCTCGGTGGGGCACATCTCGTCGGCGTAGCGGCCGCTGGGGAAGGTGATGTGGGCGGTGGGGATCCAGTCGGGCATGTTCTTCGGGGCCCGCTTCTGGAAGAAGGACTCGCCGGCGACGCCCTCGGGGTAGCGCTGGAGGGTGGTCGGGCGGTCGCGCAGCGCGCGGACGACGCCGTCGCCGACGGCGAGGTAGTAGCGGGCCACGTCCAGCTTGGTGAAGCCGCGTTCCGGAAAGAAGACCTTGTCGGGGCTGGACAGCCGTACCGTGCGGTCGCCCGCCTGGAGTTCGATCGCCGCGCCCTTGCCGCTTGCACCCATGCGGCAACGGTAGGCCGCACCCCGTCGGCACGCATATCGGCGGATACGGGGGCAGAATCGCGGCATGGACCTTCCGGTGATGCCGCCCGTGAAACCGATGCTCGCCAAGCCGGTGGCTCGTATCCCGCCCGGGATGCAGTACGAGGCGAAGTGGGACGGCTTCCGGGCGATCGTGTTCCGGGACGGCGGCGAGCTGGAGCTGGGCAGCCGTACCGGTAAGCCGCTCACCCGGTACTTTCCCGAGCTGGTGGCGGCGCTGGCACAGCGGCTGCCGCGGCGGTGCGTGGTGGACGGCGAGATCGTGGTGGCGCGGGAGGGGCGGCTGGACTTCGACGCGCTCTCCGAGCGGATCCACCCGGCGGACTCCCGGGTGCGGACCCTCGCGGAGCGCACGCCGGCCTCGTTCGTGGTGTTCGACCTGCTGGCGCTGGGTGAGCGGTCGCTGCTGGCGGAACCGCAGGCGGAGCGCCGGGCCGCGTTGGAGGAGGCGCTGGCGGGGGTGTCGCCGCCGCTGCATCTGGCGCCGGCGACCACGGACACCGAGGTGGCGCAGCGCTGGTTCGAGGAGTACGAGGGGGCGGGTCTGGACGGGGTGGTGGCGAAGCCGCTGTCGCTGCCGTACCGGCAGAACGAGCGGGTGATGTTCAAGGTCAAGCACGAGCGGACCGCGGACTGTGTGGTGGCGGGCTACCGGCACCACAAGTCCGGGCCGGTGGTGGGTTCGCTGCTGCTGGGCCTGTATGACACGGGCGGGGTGCTCCAGCATGTGGGGGTGTGCGCCGCGTTCTCGATGAGGCGGCGGGCGGAGCTGGTGGCGGAGTTGGAGCCGCTGCGGATGGAGTCGGCGGCGGAGCATCCGTGGGCGGCCTGGACCGAGGAGGAGGCGCACACCTCGTCCCGGATGCCGGGCGCCCCGAGCCGCTGGACCGGGAAGAAGGACCTCTCGTGGATCCCGCTGCGCCCGGAGCGGGTGTGCGAGGTGGCGTACGACCACATGGAGAACGGGCAGCGCTTCCGGCACACGGCCCGCTTCCGCCGCTGGCGCCCGGACCGGGCCCCGGGCGACTGCACCTATGCGCAGTTGGAGGAACCGGTGCGCTACGACCTGTCCCGCATCCTCGGCTGATCCGGCCCGCCCGCACAACTGCCGTTCGGCGGGCCGGAGTTCGGCTACCGCGGCCTACGCTTGGGGGAACGGCGAACCGGGGGGGTGCGGGTGATGGTCCGATCGGGACGGTTGCTGACGGCGGTGGTGACGGTGGTGCTGCTGACGGCGGGATGCACCACGGCCGGGCAGCCGGGCGAGGACGGCCAGGGGTCCGCTGCGCCCGGCGGGCCGATCCTCGCGGTGAAGGTCGACAATGTGGCCGCCGCCCGCCCGCAGACCGCTCTCGCGGAGGCGGACGTGGTCTACGCGGAGCAGGTGGAGGGCGGGCTGAGCCGCCTGATGGCGCTCTACGCGCGGCGGCTCCCGGCGAAGGTGGGACCGGTGCGCAGCGCCCGCGAATCGGACCTGGAGCTGCTGCGCCAGTACGAGCGGCCGGTGCTGGCGTTCTCCGGCGCGCAGTCCAAGCTGCTGCCGCTGATCGACGCGGCCCCGCTGGACGCCCGCCCGCCGGAGCAGGCGCCGCACGCCTACTTCCGGGACGCGGGCCGAGCCGCCCCGCACAACCTCTTCGTCCGGCCCGGGAAGTTGGTGGACCGGACGGCGGGGACGGCGGCGCTGGCGGAGGCCGGGTTCCGGACCGGGCCGGCGCCCTCGGGCGGGAGCGGGGTGACCGAGCGGACGGTGCGTTTTCCGCAGGCGCGGTTCGGTTTCACCTGGTCCCGGTCGCGGCACCGGTGGCTGGTGTCGATGGACGGGCGGCCCGCCCGGGACGGCGACGGCGAGCGGCTCGACGCGGCCACCGTGGTGGTGCAGCGGGTGCGCATCAGGGACTCCCGCTTCCACGACTTCCGCGGCAACCCCACGCCGTACTCGCGGACCACCGGGTCCGGCGGGGGCGAGGTGCTGCGGGACGGGCGGGTCTGGCCGCTGCGCTGGTCGCGGCCCTCGGCGGCGGACGGCACCCGCTTCGGCACCGGGGACGGGCAGCCGGTGGAGTTCGCGCGGGGGCCGGTGTGGGTGGTGCTGGCGCCCGCCGGGTGAGGGCGCTCGCCGGGTGGGACGGGCGTGTTCCGCGGGTGGGACGGGGTACTGGGCGGGTGGGCGCTCCGGCCGGGGGGTGGACGCGCACCCGTGGGAAGGACGTCGCCATGGCCACCGTGCTGGTTACCGGCTCCACCTCGGGCCTGGGCAGGTATCTCGCCCTGGAGCTGGCCCGCGCGGGGCACACCGTGGTGGCGCACGGGCGGGACGCGCACCGCACCGCGCAGTTGGTCGCCCGGATCGACCAGGCGGGCGGCACGACGGCCGCGGTCGTCGCCGATCTGTCCTCGCTGGCCGATGTGCGGGCGCTGGGGCTGCGGGTGGGCGAGGCGCATCCGCGGCTGGACGTCCTGGTCAACAACGCGGGCCTCGGCTTCGGCCCGCCGGGTGCCGGGCGGGAGACCGGGGCCGACGGGCATGAGCTGCGGCTGACGGTGAACTATCTGGCGCCGGTACTGCTGACCCGCACCCTGCTGCCCGTACTGCGCGCCGCCGGCCCGTCCCGCGTCGTCAATGTGGGGTCCGCCGGACAGGAGCCGGTCGACCTCGGCGATCTGGACCTGGTGCGCGGCTACGACGGGCGGACCGCGTACCGGCGCAGCAAGTTCGCGCTGGCCGCGCACACCTTCACGCTGGCGGAGGAGCTGAGCGGGGGGCCGGTCACGGCCAATGTGGTGCATCCGGCGACGTTCATGGACACCGCGATGGTGCGGGAGGGCGGTATCGCCCCGCTGTCCTCGGTGCACGACGGGGTGGCGGGGGTGCTGGAGTTGGCGGTGGGCGGGGCGGGCGGCGCGTACAACGGGGCCTATTTCGAGGGCACTGAGGAGGGCAGGGCCCATCCGAGTGCCTACGACCCGCGGCTGCGGGCGGAGTTGGCCGCGGCCACCGAGGGGATGCTCCGCGACTTCCTCTGAACTCGCTTGCCGATACTGCCCGTTCAGCGCAGGCCGCGGCCGGTGTCCAGGACGGCTCGGGCGCGGGCCGCGAGTCCGTCGGCGCCGCAGGACCGCGCCAGGGTGAGGCCGCGGCTGAGTTCGGTGACCGAGCGGGCCGAGATGCCGTACTCGACGCGGGCCACGGCGTGCTCGTAGGAGCAGGGCGAGGCCTCCAGATAGGCGGCGGCCTGGGCGTAGAGGGTGGTGGCGCGCTGGCCTTGGGCGAGGGCGGCGGCGCAGCGCAGGGCTTCACCGATGGCGGTGTCGGTGCCGAATCGTTCGGCTTGGGCGCGGGTGTCGGCGGCGAGGGCGGCGGCCCGGTCCGGGTCCTGGTCGGCGACGGCACGGGCCAGGTCCCCGGCCCAGGGCGCGAGGACGGTGTTGTGCCGCCCCCGGATCGCGGACGCCCGCTCCGCCGCCTCCAGTTCGGTGACGCCCTCCTTGGTGCGGCCCGCGGCCAGCAGCAGCCGACCGCGCACCGAGTGGGCGTCGGGGAGCACGAGGGTGGACGGGTACGGCGGGTGGAAGCCGTAGCGCTGGGCGATCTCCTCGGCGGCCTGGACGCGGCCGCGGGCCAGCAGGGTCTCGATGAGCATACAAGCGGCGTCCCAGTGCATGGGCAGTCTGCGGCCGACGGTGTCCGCGAGGCGCAGCGCCTCCCGCAGATAGCCCTCGGCGTCGGGGAGCCGGCCCCGTCTTCGGTGCACGAAGCCCACGAAGGCGTGGGCCAGGGCGAGATGGCCGCCGCTCCAGCCCGCGCTCTGGTAGGCGTGCAGGGCCTCGGAGAAGAGGCTTTCGGCGCGGTCCAGCCGGTCGGTGAAGGCGTAGGCGGTGCCGAGCATCACCAGGAGTTCGAAGCCCCACTCGGAGTCGGTCCAGCCGAGGCCGGGGGCGAGCCGCCCGTTGACCAGGGCGCGGTCGCAGACCTCGGCGACCTCCTCGGCGCTCTCGCCGCGGGTCATGGCGTCGAATCCGCGCAGGATCAGCAGGGCGCGTTCGGAGTTGTCGCGGCCGGTGAGGGGGCCGGCGAGGACGGCGAGCCGGGCGGAGCGTGCCGGGGCGTCCTGCTCGCAGGCGTGGATGCCCTCCCACATGAAGTGCACCGCCTGGATGCGCAACAGGCCGTCGCCCGGCGGGAGTTGCTGTGCCTCGGTGTCCAGGGTGCGCAGGGCCTCCTCCAGTTGGTCGTTGTGCACCAGGGCCTGGGAGAGGCGGCACACCGCGTCGACGCGCTGTGCCCGGGGCAGGTGCGGGAGCCGGAGGGCGGCGCGGAGGTGGCCGATGGTGGTGGCGGGTGAGGTGAGCAGGGTGGCGCAGCCCAACTCGTAGCGGACCTCGGCCTGGATCTCGGGCAACGGCGGTTCGCGCAGGGCGCGTTCGAGGCAGCGGCGGGCGGCGTCGGGGGCTCCGACGGCGAGGTGTTCGCGGGCGGCCTGCCGCATCTGGTCGACCAGTTCCGGATCGTCGTCGGGGTGGACCTCCAGCAGATGGCGGGCGGCGGCCGCGGCCCCGCGCCCGGACTGGGTGACGGCCCAGGCGGCCCGCCCGTGCATCGCGGTACGGGCGGCCTCGGGTATCGCGCCGTAGACCGCGGAGGCGATCAGCGAGTGGACGAACTCCAGCCTGGTGGGCGGGACTTCGGCCGGGTCGGCGGGGCGCAGGATGCGGGCGGTGTCGAGCAGTCCGGCACAGTGGTGGGCCTCTTCGGCGCCGAGGCCGGCGAGGGAGGCGGCCAGGTGCAGGTCGATCTCGGTGCCCAGGACGGCGGCGGCCCAGGCGAGGCGGGTGGCGGGGCTGCCGAGGGTTTCGAGGCGGGCGACGAGCCCGTGGCCGCGTGCGGAGCGGTTCAGTTCGCGCAGGTGGGGCGCCGAGTCCTCCACCGGCGCCAGTTCGCTGTCCTGCACCTTGGCCAGCAACTCGACGGTCTCATAAGGGTTTCCGGCGGTGACGGCCCACACCTCGCGGCAGAACGCGCCCTCGGCGTGGGCACCGAGCGTGGCCCGGGTGAGACCGGCGGTGGCCTCCGGGGTGAAGGCGCGCAGCATGGTGCGGGGGCGGGCGGCGGCGCCGACCCGGGCCAGGAGTTCGGTGCCGCTGGGGGTGGAGTCGCCGGGCCGGTGCGCCACCACGACCAGTACCGGCAGGTCGTCCACCCGCTCGGCGAACGCGGTGAGCCACTGGAGGGTCTCCAGGTCGGCCCACTGGGCGTCGTCCACGAGCAGCACCAGCGGCCAGTGCACCCGGGCCAGCCGCCGCACCACGGCGACCAGGCTGTTGCAGACGCTCTCCGGATCGGCCCGCCCCGGGGCCGGTTCGGCGATACCGAGGGCGGGGCCCGCGATGCCGTAGCGGTCGCCGAGGTAGGCGCGGGCCTCGTCGCGGGTGAGGGAGACCAGGGCGGGCTGGAGGAGTTGGCGCAGTACGTGGAAGGGGACGGAGGTGACGGTCTCGCCGCCGTGCGCGGACCAGACGGTGCAGCGGCCCTCGGCGATCCGGCGGACCTCGGCGAGCAGCGCGGTCTTCCCGATGCCGGCCTCACCGCGGTAGACGAGCAGGCTGCCGCCGGTGCTGCCGGTGTCGGAGCAGAGGGCGTCCACGGCCGTGGCGGCCAACGCGACCTCCCCGTCGCGTTCCCACAGCGGCGCCCCATGGGCGGCTCTCGGTCGGCCGTGCGTCATCCCGCCTCCTCCGAGTCCCTCAACTGGCCTGCCCCGCTTGAGCGTAGCGGCCGGGGCGCCCGGTCGCACGAGCCGATTCGAACACGGGGGGGCGATGCGGGGGGTGGTACCTCTCGGGTGCCGGGTCCGGCGGTCCCCTCTCATCGGGCTCTCAGTCGGTGCTCTTACTGTTGTGGCCATGACGCAGGTGACTCCTCCCGGCTGGTATCCGGACCCCGGGCAGACAAGCGAAGGCCCCCGCACCGAACGCTGGTGGGACGGCGGTGCCTGGACGGCGCAGACCCGGGCCGCGACGGCACCCGCCCCCGGCGCCCCGGGGCCGCAGTACCAGAGCGCGGCGGTGCCGTACGGGTATCCGTATCCGCCGCCGCCCGGGCCTCGGCGCGGGCTGCGGGTCGGGGTCGCGGTGGGGGTCGCCGTGGTGGTGCTGGCGTGTATAGGCGGCGGGGTGTACGCCCTCGGCACCGGCTCGGGCGGCGGTGACCACCGTGCCGGGCGGCCGCATCCCGCGGGGTCCGAGACGGCGCCCGCCCCGGACGAGCGCGACGGCGACCGGGGCGACGGGGACGGTGGCGCGCCGGAGGAGCCCGGGGCGCCGGAGCCCTCGGTGCCGACGGAGGACGGTTACGCCACGGATCTGGCGTCCGGTATCAGCTTGCCGGTGCCGGACGGGTGGAAGGGCAAGTCGGGCACCGTCGGCGCCGGGGTGATCACCGGTTCGTACACCTGCCCCGGCGGCGGGGACGACAAGTGTGTGCTCGGCGGGGTGTTCTCCGTTCCGGCGCAGGCGCTGAAGCTGAAGCAGACCGGTGCCGAGGCCGCCGCCCGGGCCGACATCGGACCCAACGCCCGCAGTTCGTACGGCGGGGAGACCTACGGGAAGATCGCCTCGCACAAGGTGCTGGCCGAGAAGAAGGTCCGGGTCGCGGGCGGCGACGGCTATCTGGTGCGCTGGCGGGTGAACACCCAGCGGGGCGACGACGGGTATGTGCAGTCGCTGGCGTTCCCCTCGCCGCTGCGCAAGGGGATGCTGGTGGTGGTGCGGTTCGGCTTCGATGTGAACGCCAAGGCGCCGAAGCTGCCGGTGATGGACGAGATCACCGAGGGCATCAAGAAGGCGCCGGCCGGGGCGGGCAACGGCCGCAACGTCTGAACGGCCGCCTAGCTAAGGGGAGTTGACGACTGACCGAGCCGGGACCGGTGCGTGTGCCGCCGGGCTCGGTCAGCCGAGGCCCCGGGCGTCCTGCTTGAGCGCGGTGTCCACGGTGAGGGCGGTGGCCACCACCAGGCTGAGCATCGGCTCGGGCAGCTGGTAGTGGACCTGCAGAACGTAGTTGTCCGCCGTGGTGAACATCGTCTTGGCGAGGCCCTCCCACGTCTTGGTGATCCGGGCCACCTCGTTGTCGGCGTGGTCCACGATGGCGAAGTTCCAGGCCCGCCAGTTCTCCGCGCGGATGGCGCCGATCTGCTGCCCGTTGGCGTTGATGGCGAAGTTGATCTTCCCGATGGCGTTCTGCTGGACGATCTCGCCGACCGGCTGCCCGTCCGGACGCTCCACCACCACCCGGGACTTGATGAACTTGGCGGGCCGGGTCAGCACCAACTGCGGCATCCCGTGCGCATCCCGGATCTCCAACCGGTGCGTCATGTACTGGTCGAGGCTGGACACAAACCGCAGCGCCTTCTTCACACCGCTCTGCCCGACCTCCACCACCGAACCCAGGGTGTTGCCGTGCTGGTCGAAGACGCTGTACTCGTTGGTCAGCTCGATCAGCTTGGCCTTCTGGTTGACCACCAGCACCGGCTCGGAGAAGAGGCTGCCGCCGCCCTGGGCACCCGGCGCGACCCCGGCCTGCTGCTGCACCTGCCGCTGCACCTGCGGGTCCGGACCACTCTGCGGCCGCGCGCCGTAAGCCTGTTGACCGCCGTAGGCCTGCTCACCGCCGTAGGGCTGCTGCCCGCCGTAGGGCTGCTGACCACCGGGGCCCTGCTGCGGCTGACCCGCGTACTGCTGCTGCGGCTGTGCCTGCGGCTGCTGCTGCCCGTACTGCTGCTGGGGCACGGCGTGCTGGGGCTGCTGGGGCTGAGCCTGCTGCGGCTGGGCCGGCTGCTGGGCTTGCTGGGGCTGGGGCTGCTGCTGGTCGGGGTGGGTGTGCTCGGTCCACTGCGAGCCGTCCCACCAGCGCAGCAGTCGCGGGGCGCCGTGGGGGTCCGAGTACCAGCCTGCAGGAACGTTTGGTTGCGTCACGCCCGGCACACTACCCCCCGCCCCCCTCCCGCCGACCAGCGCCGAGGGCCGCCTGTGACATGGACCTCAACCGCTACCGGAGGGTCACTTTTCGCATTCGGGGTCCGCCGCGTGAAGGCCCGACTGTCAGTGGCGGGCGCCATGCTGTGCGGTGGGCGACCGTACGCAGTCGCCCGGACACGCAGACCGGATGACACCGAGGCCGCCCACCGACTCCGGGCGGCACGACGACGGGGAGAGTCGACCATGCCCACCGCCGTACTGACCGAACGTGAACGCACCGCCGTCCAGGCCTATCTGCGCCTGCTGCACACCACTCGCGCCGCCCTCGACACCGCGCCCGGCACCCCGGCACGCCCGCCGCTGGTGCCCCCGGCCGTACTGGCGGAGACCGACCGGGCCCTGACCGAGGCCGGGTTCGCGGGCAACGAGCAGCAGTTGTTCGACCTGCTGCACGCCTGGTGCCCACCACCCGAGGAGCACTGAGACAAGCCAACACCACATCTCCGCAAGTGAGTTGACGTCACGTCACCTCCTGGGGCCTCCGGCTAGGCTTCGGGGGGCCGGGTGGGTGTGCGCGCCGGGGACTGCCCGGGTGGACCGGACCGGTATGGGTGAAGGGCGGGGTGTGATGGGCGAGTTGGTGGCGTTTCCGTTCGGGGACGGCTCGGCCGAGGTCGTGGTGGAGGTACTCGACGATGACGCGGGTGTGACGCTCGCCGCCTCCGGCCCTGACGGGGTGGCCACGGCCGCGCAGGCCTTCGACGCGGGGTTCGCGCGGGTACGGGAGGCGGCGGCGCGTGCGCTGGCGCAGTTGACCACGATGCCGCGCCAACCGGCCGCGGTGGAGCTGGAGTTCGGGGTGAAGCTGAGCGCGCAGGCGGGCGCGGTGATCGCCAAGACGGGGATGGACGGCCACATCAAGATCAAGATGACCTGGGAACGGGATGCGACGGCGGCCGCGGCCCGCGCGGAGGACGACGAGGACGAGGACGACGAGGAGTAGACGGATCGACGAGTAGCGGATGGACGGTGGCGGGGGGGGCGGCCCTACTTCCGTTCCGCCTCCGCGTGTTCGGGTTCCGGAGCGGGGGCCGGCGCCGGCGGCCGGGCGATGGCACCGGCGACCACAGCGGCCCCGGCGGAAGGCGGGGAGTCGGACGGCGGCGCACCGACGAGTCCCCCCGCCACCTGCGCCGTCCCCTCCCCCGCCGGCTCCCCCGGCAGCGGCACCTCCGCCGGGTGGTCGGGCTGGCTGCGGTAGAGAGTGACGCCGCGGACTACGACGCAGGCGGTGAGTACGGCGATGATGGCGGGTCCCGTCAGCCCGGCGTCGCCCGCTGTCTCCACCGCCATCACCAGGACCGCCAGCGGTGCGCGTACCACGGGGCCGAGGCAGGCGGCCATTCCGGCGACCACCAGCAGGGCGGGGCTGTGCGGGGCGAGGTCCAGGCCGTCGGCGAGCCGCCAGACCGCGGCCCCGACTCCCGCGCCCACCACCAGGCCCGGTCCGAAGATGCCGCCGGTGCCGCCCGAGCCCATGCTCAGCGCGGTGCCGAGCATCTTCGCCAGGGGCAGCAGGAGGACCACCCAGAGCGAGAGGTGCAGCAGTACGTCCCGCCGCATCACGCCTTCCATCAGCCCGTATCCGGTGCCGAGTACGCCGGGGAAGAGCAGGCCGAGTCCGCCCACGAGCAGACCGCCCGCGGCGGGGAAGAGGAGTTTGGCGGCGGTGCCGGTGGAGCGGGGCTGGACGCGCTGGTGCACCCAGTGGAAGGCGCCCACGTAGAGCCGTCCGGCACCGCCCGCGAGGAGGCCGACGAGGAGCAGTAGGGGTAGATCGCCCAGGCCGAGGGCGGCGCTCGCGCTGTGGCTGCCGAAGACGGGTCCGAAGCCGAAGCAGGCGCCGAAGACCGCGTATCCCGCGGCGGACGCCAGGAGTGACTTGGGGATGACGCGGGCGTCGGCGTCCTTGCGGTACAGCAACTCCGCGCCGAGCAGGGCTCCGCCGAGGGGCGCCCGGAAGACGGCTCCGACACCGGCCGCGAGTCCGATGACCACGGCGGTGCGGGCCTGGGCGGGGGTGAGGCGGGCGCGGCGGGCGATGACGGAGCCGAAGGCGGCGGAGATCTGGGCGGCGGGCCCCTCCGTACCGCCGGAGCCGCCGGAGCCGAGGGTGATGGCGGAGGCGGCCATCTTGACGAGTGTGACGCGGCCCCGCATGTCGAGCGGGGTGTGGTGGGCGGCGGCGATGGCCGCGTCGGTGCCGTGGCCCCCGGCCTCCGGTGCCAGCAGCCGTACCAGCAGGGCGCCGACGAGTGCGCCGCCCGCCACCACCAGCGGTACCGCCCAGGGCCGGTCGAACGGCCCGGCGGTGGCGAAACCGCCTTCCATGGTGGTGCGGTAGGGGTGGTGGCCGCCGAGGGTGCCGAGGACCCAGTGGGTGCAGACTTCGAGCAGTCCGAAGAGTCCGGCCGCGCCGGCGCCCGCGATGGCGCCGATGACGACGGCGAGCAGGGCCCACCGCTGGAGGCCGTCCCCGTCCGGCCCGGATCCCGGTAACCAGGCGGCGGGCAGGGAGAGTTGACGCTTGCCGTCCCGTTCGCTGGCCATGCTCTCGCTCCCTCGGACCGGCCACCGGTCGCCGGTCCCCGGTGGCCCTGCTTGCGTGCAGGGGCCATTTTGGCATCTCCGCAAGGATCTTGACGCTCGCTCACACCGTCGTCCGAGTGCCGGGGGCGCCCGGGGGCGCGTGGCTTGGGGGTGTGGGCGCCCGGTGCGCTCTGCGGTCTGCTCGTCTACTCTGGATCGGTGACTTCGATCGATGACGTATATATCGATGGCATGTGTGTCGAGGACAGGTGTGTCGATGGCATGTGTGTCGATGACGTACGGCATGAGGCGTCCAGCGACATCGGAGGGGAAACGATGCACGGGACCAGCGGGGAGCGGCAGTTGACGCCACCGGATCCGTCCGGTCTTCCCCTGGACGACGTCTTCGACCCACCGTCCGGCGTGCTGGCGAACGCGATGCGGCGGGTCACCGCGGCGGAGGCGGCGGGTGGGGAGCCGCTGTCCTGCTACGAGTCGGGCACCCAACTCCTGGTGTCCGCGGCGCCCGACGTGTCCCTGCCGTGACGGCGGCCGCCGGCCGAACCGACAGCGAGGCGGCCTTCTGGCCCGACGAAGCACTCGATGTGGCGGCACTGCGCGCGGCCGGGCTGCCCCGATTACCGTTCCGTGAAGTCCTGTTGAAGGTGCACAGCCGCTGCAATCTGGCCTGCGCGCACTGCTATGTGTACCGCGCCGCGGACGACACCTGGCGTGATCAGCCGCGGGCGATGTCTCCGGCGGTGGCCGAGCGTGCCTGCCGCCGGATCGCGGCGCACGCCGCCCGGCACCGGCTGTCCTCGATGCGGGTGCTGCTGCACGGCGGTGAACCGCTGCTCGCCGGGGCGGAGTTCCTGGATCGGGTGGTGGGGCGGCTGCGGGAGCTGCTGCCCTCGTCCACGCGCCTCGATGTGCTGGCGCAGACGAACGGGACGCTGGTCGACGAGGAGATGCTGCGGGTGTGCCACCGGCGGCGGATCCAGCTCGGGGTGAGTCTGGACGGGGAGCGCGACACCCATGACCGGCAGCGCGCCAGGCCGGACGGGGCGGGCAGCCATCGTGCGGTGGCGGAGACGCTGCGGTTGCTGGACTCGCCGCGCCATCGGCCGCTGTGGGCGGGCCTGTTGTGCACGGTGGACGCGGCGAGCGATCCGGCCGCCGCCTACCGGCATCTGCTGTCCTACCGGCCGCCCGCCGTCGATCTGCTGCTGCCGCTGGGCAATTGGGGCAGCCCGCCGCCCGGCCGTACCGCGGATCCGGCCAACACCCCTTATGCGGACTGGCTTTCGGCCTTCTTCGACCTCTGGTACCGGGAGCCCGTGCAGCCCTTCCGGTTGCCGTTCTTCGAGAGTGTGGTGGATCTGCTGCTCGGCGGGGAGGCCTCGGTGGGCACGGTGGGCGGTGGGCCGTCGCGGGTCGTGGTGGTGGAGACGGACGGCCGGCTCACCCAGTCCGATCTGCTGAAGACGGCGTACCAGGGTGCGCCGGAGACCGGATGCGATGTGTTCCGGCACGAGTTGGACGATCTGCTGGACCATCCGGGCATCGTGGCAGGGCAGTTGGGGCGGGCCGGGCTGGACGGGGAGTGTCTGCGCTGCCCGGTGCTTGAGGTGTGCGGCGGCGGGATGTACGCGCACCGGTACCGGCCCGGCAGCGGCTTCCGCAACCCGTCGGTGTACAGCCCGGACCTGCGGGCCTTCATCGGCCATGTACAGCGGACAGTCACCCGGGATCTGGCCCGCCTGGCCCGCCGCCCCTGAGCTACCGCCAACCGCCCGCCGCCGTGCGCCCCGCCGAACCTGAAGGCGGGGCGCACGCGGGCTCACACGCCCTACAGCGGCGGCGGTTCGATGTCCATTTCGGCGCGTACGCCGGCGGCGCAGCCGCGGGTCTCCGGGTGGTTCTCGCCCAGGGTGCCGCGGTACTGGTCGAGGACGGTGGCGGAGAGTTCGCCGGCCTGCCGGTCCTCGCCGGCGGCGGCCAGGTCGAGGGCGAGGTTGCGTCGGACGGCGAGGGTGGTGGGGTGGGTCTCGCCGAGGAGTTCGGTGAGCCGGCCGGAGATCTCGGTGTTCAACTCCCTTGATCCCGCGGTGTCTCCGAGGCGGGCCATACCGGTGGCGAGGTTGGCGCGGGCCATCAGCACCCACGGGTGGTCCGGCCAGAGCGCCTCGGTGATCCCGGCCACGGTCTCCTGGTCGAGGCGGTGGGCGCGGGGCGTCTCACCGAGGGCGCGCAGCACCACGGCGTGGTTGAGGGCGGCGACATAGGTGAAGGGGTGGTGGTCGCCCACGGTCTCCCGGTAGTTGTCGAGTGCCTGGAGGCCGGTGCGGGCGGCGCCCTGGAGGTCGCCGGTGAGGCGCAGGTCGTTGCCAAGGTTGGTGAGGGCGGCGATGGTGTCGGGCTGCAGCTCGCGGTCGCGCTGGCGGTAGCTCTCCAATACGGAGACGGCCAGTTCCAGGCCTCGGGCGAAGTCGCCGGCTTTGCGGTTGGCGACGGAGAGGTTCTTCAACGCGCGCAGGGTGTGCGGGTGATCCTCGCCGTAGTGCTGGTAGTACAGCGCCACCGTCTCTTCCTGGCGGCTCCGCGACTCGGCGTACTGGCCGCATTCGCGCATGTCCCGGGCGTAGTTGTTGAGGGTGAAGAGGGTGGAGCGGGAGGTGGCGCCGAGGACCATGGTGCGCACCTGCCACACCCTGTGGTCGAGTTCGCGGGCCTTGAAGAAGAGGCCGCTGATTCGCAGGCTCACCGCGTAGTTGTGTCCCGCGGTGAGGGTGCTGACGTCGTCGGAGCCGAAGACGCGCTTGCTCATCCGGTAGGCGGTCTCGTCGAGGGTGAGGGCGGCGGCGAAGTCGCCGGTGGCGCGCTCGTCGGCGGCGAGGGCACCGGTGGCGCTGAGGGTGTCCTCGTGCTCCTCGCCGACGGTGGCCCGCAGCCGTTGCAGCGCGTCCTCGGTGATGTCGCGGGCCTCCCGGTAGGAACCGCGTGACCGCAGGGTGGCGGCGAGGAGGCGGGCCGCGCTGATGGTCTGGAGTTCGTCCGGACCGATGGTCCGGGTCCAGGTCTCGTGTGCGTGGCGGGCGAGGGACCCTCCGCTGCGGAGGTCGCCGCGGGCCAGCAGGCAGCGGATGAGGTTGAGCACGGTGTGCCGGACGTCCGCCTGGTCGCAGGTGAGCATTCCGGAGCTCTCGGCGTGCGGCAGGATCTCGCCGTAGATGTCCCAGTTGCGCCGGACCTCGGGGTCGCCCGGGTCGTGGGCGGCGAGCAGCAGGTGGGTGGCGTGGCGGAGTTCTTCGGCGGACTGGGCGTCGAGGCTGTCCTGGAGGACGCTGCGGACCAGGCGGTGGAGTTGGACGGTGCCGGCGCCGTTGTCGATGGTGAGGAGGGAGTACCGGCCGATGTCGCGGATGGCGCGGGAGCGGCTGAGGGGGTCGCGGACGGTGGCGGCGAGGGCGTCCGGCAGGTTCAGCAGGCGGGCGTTGTGCAGCAGGGACTGCGGGATCGGGTCGGGCCCGAAGTGGGCGAGCAGCCGCAGGAGTTCGAGGGCGCCGGGATTGCGGTCCCGCAGGCTGCTCATGGAGACCTGCCAGACGGCGCTGACGGGGCGGCTGCCGCCGCCGGCGGTCTCGGCGAGCAGGTCGGTGCGGTGGTGCTCCAGGAGTTCGAGGTATTCGTCGAGGGCGACTCCGGTGCTGGCCTGCCAGGCGGCGGCCTGGTCCACGGCGAGCGGCAGGTCGCCGAGGGCGTCGGCGAGGCGGCCGGCGTCGGCTTCGGCCATGTCGCCGCGGCGGCGGAGGAAGGTGATGCTCTCGTCGCGGGTGAAGACGTCGACCTTGACGGCGCGCACCCTGTCGGCCCAGCCGGCGTCGCGGGAGGTGATGATGACATGGCCCGCTCCCCCGGGCACCCCCACCATGTGCGGGATGTACGGGGTGACCTCCTCGGGCCCGAGGGCGTTGTCGAGGACGAGGAGCCAGCGGCGTACCGGGTGGCCGCTGGCGAGGGCGGCGATGACGCGGTTCACCGCGCCGTCGACGTCGGAGCCTTCCTTGATGCCGAGGATGGAGCCGAGGGCGGCGAGGGAGGAGCGGATGACGGCAGGCTGCTCGGCCCGCACCCACCACACCAGGTCGTACTCCTCGGCGTGACGGCGGATGTATTCGATGGCGAGTTGGGTCTTGCCGACGCCGCCGAGGCCGTAGAGGGCTTGCGGGAGGACGGCGGCGGAGCGGTTCTCGCTGAGTTCGGCGCGGAGTTGGCGCAGGTGGGCCTCGCGGCCGGTGAAGTTGGCGTTGGGCAGGGGCACTCCGCCGGGTGCCCGGCTGGGGGGCATCGAGTGGGAGCCGGTGTCGGCGCTGCGGCCGGGGGCGCTGGAGTGACCGGTGGCGCTCTCGGTGAGGGACGCGCCGTTGCCGGGGCCGCCTGCGGATGTGCCGGGGTGGGGCCCCGCTGCTTCGGAGGACTGCGGGTCCCGAGCCGTCCCTGCCATCTCGTTTTCCTCTCGCTCACCCCAGGGGTTCGTTCCGCTTCCGCGCCGGGGTGGGGACGCGGAGGGCATCAGGAGGCTGCGTACCCGCTCGGCGAGTGCGCTGTAGGGGCGGCCCAGGGCGGCGAGGGCCGGTTGGGCCGCGGCGGCGAGTTCGCGTTCCGCGGGGGTCAGCGAAAACGCGAACGGCCGCTCGGGGCTGAGCAGTTGGCGGGTGAGGAGGCTCGGGTCGGCGCCCATGGCGCGGGCCGCGACGGCGGTGACGCCTTGCAGCGCGCGGTACAGCTCGGCGCGGCCGAGACCGCCGAGGAGCTGGTTGCGTACGCCGTCGCGGAAGGTGAAGTCCGGTGCGGGGGACGGCTGTTGGGCTAACGCGGCGTCGGGGGTGGCGGTGCGTTCCAGGAGGCCGCTGAGGAGGACCTCGGCGAGGGGCAGCGGTCCGACGCGGGGCAGGACCGCGCTTTTGACGTGCTGCATCACATCGAGGGTGAGGGGGGCGAGGGCGAGGTGGGCGGCGAGGAGTCCGGCGGCCGGGGAGGCGGCGGCGCGGAAGGCGCGGACCCGTTGGTCGGGGGCGAGTTCGTCCGCCGCCTGTGTCACGGAGTCGTGGGTGTCGTGGGTGACCGGAGTGGAGCGGGGGTCGAGTCCGCCAGGGCGGGTGAGGAGGGCGGCGGCGGCCTGCCAGCCGGTGCCTGCGCCGGTGACGAGTGCGGCCCAGGAGGCGAGCCATTCCGGTTCGATCTCCAGTACCGGCACGGGGACGGGGGGTTGTGCGTCGTTGTGGGGGCGGGGGCGGGGGGCGCGGAGTCCGAGGGCGGAGTTGGGCAGGGCGGCGGTGGGGGCCTGGAGGGTGACGTCGACGGGGACGGCGTCGCAGCGGTCCCACATATGGCTGGGCAGCGGGTTGAGTACGGCGACCGGGCCGTGCCGCGCCCACAGGTGCAGCAGCCCGGGGACGGCGCCGCTGGACCAGGGTTCGCCGACGCAGTCGCTGAGTACCAGCACGATGCGCCGCCGTGCGGGGTGGACGAGTTCGCGGGGTGTGCGGGCGACGGTGCCGCGTTCTGTGTGGAGTACGGGGCCTTCGGGGTGCCAGGTGTCGAGGCGCCAGGTGCGGACGTCGGTGAAGGCGCCCTGCTGCTGGAAGAGGCGGGTGAGGGCGCGGGCGGTGCCGGACCACACCGACATGGAGACGCTGTCCTCCACGACGAGGGCGAGGTCGAAGTAGTTCTCCTGGGCGCCCTGGAAGACCGGTTCCCAGTAGCCCTGTTCGGCGGCGCGGGTGGCGGTGCGTTCCTCGTCGAGGTCGAAGCGGTGGGTGGAGGTGCGGCGGCGGCCGAGGGGGCGCAGGGCGCGGGCGAGGCCCAGGGGCGCGGGAAGTTGGGGTTCGCGTTCCGGGGCGGCGGGGTCGGCCCAGGGCGGGGTGAGGGGCGGGGCCTCCGTGTCGAAGGGGACGAGCGGGGCGGGTGGGGCGGGTGGTCCGGAGGTGGTGGTCCACGGTTCGCCGGCCGTTCCGGGCCGGGCGGTGGCGTCGGCTCCGCTCCACCGGTCCAACTGCGCGGTGTCGGCGGCGTGTTGGGCGGGAGGCGGGAGGGTGTCCGGGGGTGCGGGGGCCGGTGGGGCGTGCTCGGTGGGGGGTGCGGGGCGGGAGGCGGCGGTGCGCATCCGCTGGAGCAGCAGCACCGCTTCGGCCCACTCGCGGGGCGTGGGGCCGTCGGTCTCCCTGCCGTACCGGGGTGTGGTCATGTCGGTGTTTCCGAGCCCAGGGTGTGCCAGAGGGCGATGCGCAGCCGCTCCCAGGAGGTGTCGTCGGTCTTGGCCGCGCCGTTGGACAGCAGGTGGACGGTGTTCAGCAGTTGGTCGGCGGCGAGGCCGCCGGTGTCGCGGCTGCGGTCGAGGAACTCCCTTACCAGCGCGGTGGTTTCGGCTCCCGTGCGGCCTCCGAAGTGGGCGGCGACCATGGCGGTGAGGCGCTGCTCGTCCGGGTCGGGCATCCGTACTTCGAGGCAGCGGCGGCGGAACGCGGGCGGGAACTCGCGTTCTCCGTTGCTGGTGATGACGACCAGGGGGAATTCATGGCAGCGCACCAGGCCGTGCTCGACGGGGACCGGCTCGCCGTGGTCGGCGGTCTGCACCGGCACCGGCCCCGCGTGGCGCAGCCGTTGGAGCTCGCGGATGCGGAACTCGCCCTCTTCGAAGACGTGCAGCAGGTCGTTGGGGAGGTCGATGTCGCTCTTGTCGAGTTCGTCGATGAGCAGGACGCGGGGGCGGCGCCAGGGCAGCAGGGCGGTGCCGAGGGGGCCGAGGGTGAGGTAGCGGCCGACGTCGGGCAGCTCGGGTTCGCCCCAGCCGGGGTGGGCGTCCTGGACGCGGCCGATGGCGTCGTAGTCGTAGAGGCCGTCGTGGAGGGTGGTGCGGCTGACGACGGGCCAGGACAGGACGGGGCCCAGGGCGAGTTCGGCGGCGATGCGGTGGGCGAGGCTGGATTTGCCGGTGCCGGGGCGGCCGGTGACGAGTAGGGGGCGGCGGACGTGGATCGCCGCGTTGACGCGCTCCACGACCTCCGCGTCCAGGGTGCCGGCGGCCGGGCGGCCCAGGCGGCGGCGCCCCTGGGCGGTGGCCTCCGGGGTGTCCATCGGGGTGCCGGAGGCCTCGAAGATCCGCCAGGGCGGGGGCGGGGGCAGCTCGGGGGGTGCGGCGGCGGTGGCCTCCCGCCCGTCGTCGTGGAAGATCCACCACGGCGGGTCGGCCGGTGCGTCACCGTGCTCGGTCGTCTCAGGCCGGCCGGTCATCTTCCCCCCTGATCGGCGGTTGCAGAAGTACGGACCGCAACTCCTTGAGGCCTTCCGGACTGTCCCATACGAGGCTGATGTCGACTTCCACGTCCGCGTCCGATGTCGAGTCCGGATCCGCTGTCATTATCGCGCCGTTCGCTGCGGGACGCACGCCACCTCGTAACAGTCTTACCCGTTCGGGAAGCTCCTTGGGAGCCGTTTTCAGCAAGTTTCGAATTTCCTGGCGGGCGGCGTGCGTCTCGCCGCCGGTGCGTACTCCGATCACCACCGGAACCCCCGCTTCGAAGAGCACCGTCAGATAGTCCTCGGCCCGGTCCTCCGTATGCCCGGGTGGCTCGAAGAGTATGTACAGCACGGGCGTCTCGGGCCGCTGGAAGCGCAGTTCGCGGCGGAGCCGGCCCGGGTCGGGGCCCTCTCCCGGTTCCACGAAGGCCACGGCGCTCTCCTGGTACTCGCCGCCGTGGGTCTGGAGCCAGCGCCAGCGACGCTGGTGGTGGGCGCTGACATGGGTGAGGGCGATCCGGTCCAACGGCCGTACGTGGACGATGTGTTCCTCCCCGATGGGGCGGGCGCCCATGCCCATCGGGCTCACCGGGAAGCGGTCCACGTCGAGCCAGATCAGGTGCCGCGGCAGGATGAACTCGACCCGCAGTCCGGAGGCGAGGTCGGCGAGACGGGTGACGGCCCGGGTGTGCACCCGGTCCACTCCGGCCTCCAACTGGCCGCGGCCGCGGGCCCGTTCGTCCCAGAGGACTGGGGTGAGCTGGTAGCGGTGGTCCATCAGGCGGGCGCGGACGGTGAAGAGTTCGGCGGCGCTGCGGCGTGAGGTGATCTCCACCACCAGCACCGTCTCCACCACGGGCAGCCCGGCCCGCTCTGACTCCTCGGCGCGTACCCGCTCCAGCAGTTCCGGGTCCCAGCCGAGGCGGGCGGTGACCCGGTCGTTCCAGTCGCGGAGGAGTTCGGTGCGACGCGGGGACCTGGGCATGGCCGCGGCGGCGACCTGTTCCACGAACGCCATCAGGGCGTGCGGCCGACCCTCCACCTCGACGTCGTCCTCCAGCAGGGCGACCAGCGAGGCGACCCTGACTTCGACGGGGTCGGCGGGACCCGTGGCGGGGATGCGGCCGAGGAGTTCGAGGGCGCACTGGAGCAGTGGTTCCAGTCCGGTGCACTTGGCGGCGGGGCGGCCCGGCGGCTCGCTGCCGGACGGTGGGAGGGACTCGGCCGCGGCGCGGACTTCCGCGGTGAGCAGTCCGCACAGTTCGCGGCGTTCGGCGGCGCGCAGCAGCGGGGCCGGAAGGTACTGGTCGAGGAGGATCTGGGCGCGGGCGAGCGGGAGGCTCCCGGCGTAGTCCTCGGCGACGGCGTCGAGCAGGGCGTGCAGTCCGCCCGGGTAGAGGCCGCAGATCTCCACGATGGCCTGGAGGTCGCGGAGCGGGACGTCGTTGCGCGCCACGGCGAGGGTGGCGCCGAGGTGTTCTTCGACGGTGCGGATGACGCGGTCGCGCCAGGCGCGGCTCTCCGGCAACTCGGCGAGTTCGCGGGCGAGTCGGTTGTAGAGGCTCTGCGTTCCGAACAGCCCGTCACCTGTCAGCCCGTCACCGGTCATGGCGTGGGCCTGTCGGGGCGGAGTTCGGCGAGCAGTCCCTCGAAGTCGGTCAGCGGCAGGGAGCCTTCCTCGTACCAGCGGAGGGCGGCGGTGAGGCGGTCGATGCCGTCGGGGTAGAGGAGGCAGAGGTGGACGACGGAGCGGATGTCCTGGAGGAGGACGTCGGAGCGTTCGGCGCGCAGGGCGATGTCGGGTCCGGTGTCGTCCAGGATCTGATTGCGGCGCTTGGGGTCGCGCATACTCGGGATGAGCACCAGGGCCTGGGCGAGGCGGCGTTCTGCGTCGGCGGGCCAGCGCGCGGTGGACGGCGGTGGTGTGCGGACGGGCGCGGGCGCGGGTAAGGGCGCCGGGGTGGGTACGGGTTCCGGTTCGGGGGCGACGGCTTCGGCGAGCGGCGGGCAGAGCGCGAGCGCGCTCTCGGTGGGGATCATCCAGGAGATCCGCAGTTCGGCGGGGTGGGCCTCGGCGACCACGATCCCGATGACCTGCCCGGTGGCCTCGTCCACGACTCCGGCGCCGCTGTATCCGGCGCGGATACGGCTGCCCAGGGCACTGGTGGCGTCGATCTGCACCCAGGAGGCGTCCAGCCCACCGCTGCCCACGAGTTCGGCCCGCGCCCAGATACCGGGCAGCCGCAGACCGGACTGGCCGAAGACCCGGATACGGCGCCCCGCGGCCTCTCCGCAGCGGTGCAGAAGAGTGGGCTGTACGTCCTCGGGCGGCGGGGTGTCGAGGCGCAGTACCGCGATGTCGCCGTGGTGGTCCGGCCCGGGCGGCGCCCAACCCCAGGGCACCAGGCGGGCGTTGGCGATGGCACCGGTGCGGGAGCCGGGGAAGTCGACGGCGATGGTGGTGTCCGGCGGTGGTGCGGCGGAGTCGGTGGCGGACTGGATGACATGGGCGCAGGTGAGGACGAGCCCGCCGGGTAGGAGTACACCGGCGGCGCGGTGTGAACGCGGCGTGCCGGGCGGGGTGTCGGGGCTCGGGCCGGCTCCGTCGAGGATGCGTACCCGCCAAGCGTCGTGGATCGGTTCCTGCACTCCTGTACGCACCCCCCGCCGCCGCCCCGGCACCGTCCGGTTCATGCCGGTGTGGTGTCCCGTCCCGTTCGTATGGGGGAATGCTACGCGGACGGTGCGTCCGTGCGGGAGGAGTTCACGGCATTGGATCTTCGTGAGGGGTGGCGTTGGCCTCGGTGTTCGGCGGATTCCGGCCACGGGACCAGTGGACGCCAAACCGCCCCCGCCAGGCCCCAGTTCACCGGCTCCATCCATGTGCGGCGGATATGCCTCGGGGGCGCCTGCGGAGTGCAGACGCCCCCAAGTGCCGTGCGGCGGCGAGAGGTTGGCGGGTGGCGCCACCAAGTGGTGGCTACTTGCCGCCGGTTCCCGCGTTGCGCTTCCAACCCTCCGCGGTGAGCGGGGCGTCGGGGCGGTCGCTGTTGAGGAGCATGTGGTCGCCCTCGCGGACCTTCATTCCGGTGAGGTTCACACCGCGGCCCTCGTACAGCGGGTCGGTGGTGTAGCGCCAGCGCAGCTTCACACCCTCGTCGGCCTTGGTCACCTCGGCGTGCACCGTCCACCAGGCGCGAACCGACTGCCCGGAGAGGAAGGTCACTTCACCCCCGGGGGCGCCCTTGCCCTTCACCCGCATGGGGATCTGGCTCCAGGTGCCGCCGTCGTCGTTGCTCGCCTCCAGGACCAGTTGGTCGGTGGGCTCGGTGTTGACGAAGGTGTCGAAGTCCACCCCGACCGGGCCCTTGGCGGGCAGTGCGCCGGTGGTGACGGTGCTGGTGGTGCTCCCGGCCTGATCCGCGTACCAGGACGGGCCGTTGCCCGGGGCCTTGACCGGCATGGCCTTGGCGAGGGTCTGGGTGATGCCGCGGCGGGCGGCGTTGGTGGACGGGGTGCTGCGGCCCGGGTGGACGCGGTTGGTCAGCAGGATGGCGAAGGAGCGGGACGCCGGGTCGATCACCAGCGAGGTGCCGGTGTAGCCGGTGTGGCCCATCGTGCTGGGGCCGGACAGGCCGCCCATGTACCAGATCTGGTCCAGCTCGAAGCCCAGGCCGTGCGAGTCGTCCGGGAAGTCCTGGTTGAAGTTCTGCTGGAGCAGTCGCACCCCGTGCTCCGGGAGGACGCGCTTCCCCTTGTACACACCGCCGTTGAGGATGGTCTGCGCGAGGACGGCGAGGTCGTCCACGGTGGAGAAGACCCCGGCGTGGCCCGCGACACCGTCCAGCGACCAGGCGTTCTCGTCGTGCACCGAGCCGCGCACCATGCCGCGCGCCGGGCTCGCCTGGTACTCGGTGGCCGCGACCCGGTCCAGCTTGGACTTCGGCGGGTTGTAGCCGGTGTCGTCCAGGTGCAGCGGCCCGGTGATCCGCTCGTGCAGCAGGACGTCCAGCGGCTTGCCGGTCACCTTCTCCAGGACGAGCTGCATACTCAGCATGTTGAGGTCGGAGTAGAGGTACGTGGTGCCGGGTGCGTTGATGGGCTTGGCGTCCAGGACGGCCTGGCGGCGGGAGGCGGTGTCCGGGTAGCCCTTCCACAGCGAGGGCACCGGGCCGGAGTCGAAACCGGAGGTGTGGGTGAGGAGTTGGCGGATGGTCACCTTCTCCTTGCCGTTCGCCTCGAAGCCCGGCAGATACTTCGCCACCGGAGTTTCGAGGTCGAGGCTGCCCGCCTCCAACTGCTGCACCGCGAGCAGCGAGGTGAACAGCTTCGACACCGAGGCCAGGTCGTAGATCGTGTCCGTGCGCGCCGGGACCTGCTGGTCGGCGGGCAGTTCGGTCTTGGCGTCGGCGTACTTCACCGCGTACCCGGAGGCGCTGCGGTGGACGACGGTGCCGTCCCGCACCATCAGGGCGGTGGCGCCGGGGAAGAGGTAGTTGGTCCCGCTCGCCGGGTTCTCCCAGGTGGCGAGGGCGCGTTGGAACGCGTCGATGGGAGCCGGGTCGAGTCCCGCGCGCTCGGGCGTACCGGGCCGCAGCACGGTGTCGGCCGGGGCGAAACCGCTGTACGGCCGGTCGTAGCGGGCGGAGTGCGGCGCCTTGGCGGCGGCCGTGGCGCTCCCGGGGACGGCGCCGGGGGGGGCCCGGGGGGGGGGGGGCCCCCCCCGCCCCGGCGCCCCCCATAAGGGGGCAGAGAGCCGGGTAAACCTGAAAAT